>CAJTLE010000089.1 GCA_910577085.1 uncultured Allobaculum sp.
TTGTCTGAGTTCCAATGAGTAGTCTGGATGTTTCACAGTACAATTTATTTAACAAAAAAAGAAGATGCCAATATGACATCTTCAATAAATCAAAATGAGGTTCTACCACACACTTTGCGTAAGAACCAAAAAATAAAGTGCTGCTTTTGTCCATGCTAAAAAAATGAGCGGACGAATCCTTTTTCAGATTCCTGTGATCTGGAAAAGGATTCGTCCGCTTTTCTACTGCCTGAATTCAGTCTGAAAATGTGTGCTGAACCGGAAATGCGTACTGAAGATGAGAAATATTGCTGGAAATGCGATCGGAACAGAGGAGATGTTCTGCCCGAAAGCCGAAAAAAGCACTCCGCGAGGGAATGCTTTTCGTTCAGTGAATTTGGTGTGGATTGTCAGACGATGCAGGCAGAGCTGATTGTGACGCAATCTAATTGAGTGCTGATTGCAGCTCAATCTATTTGATACTGTCTGCAGTTCAATCCATCAGGGACTGCCTGAGCCTGCTGATCAAAATCCGTTACGCATTGAGATGAACCATCATGAAGTTGCAGTTGCCAGTGATGCGGAATGGTTTGGTGCTGGCTGGAGCAAAGATGACGGTTCCTTTTTCGGCATGGATCGTTTCTTCATGGTCATCGACAACTGCCGTTCCGGACATGAAGACCAGAACTTTGAAAGATCTCGAATCAGTGCTCATTTCCATGGAGCCATCTACCAGATAGAAGTCCGCTTCATACAGACTGTTAGATTCACCGGCAGAGAAACTTGCACTGCCATCAATGACACCATCGCCCTGATGATAGCTGTGGTCATGATGTTCATGATCGTGATCGTGTTCACAATCTGGATCATCGCAGTGTTCAATTTCTTCTTCGTGATCAAAGACATGCATGTGAAGTTCAGCAGGCAGATCGACTGTCGGAGTCACTTCCAGAATGCGGACTCTGTCGTCGACAACGTAAGTTGTTCCTGCATCCACTTCAGCAGTCATCGAAGGAACGACTTCATAGTCTTCCATGTCTTTGGTAAAGGATCCATCAGCCAGAGAGGTTAAGAATTCTGCGGAGTCGGTCTTTTCGCCCTCACCCAGATAAACAACGGCACCTGGTTTGGCTTCCGTGATGACCCACAGACTTGGTTTGGTTTTGTTGAGACTGTAGAAGAGTTTGCCTTCTTCTCCCCCAATCCCACGGATTTCCAGCGGCAGTTTTCCATACTGATCGCAATCCGTACCTAAGGCATGATAGCCATAGTCCGTCAGCCACTGGTAGAAGGAGATCCCAGCCTGGGGGCCGCTGACAACGACACTTCCATATTCAGGATTTGCCGAGAAGAGATACGTGGAAGCAGCCGCAAGAGGTTCGTCGGTGCTGACCAGTTTCGAGATGGCTTTTTTATCGGGTTCATCAACCACAGAGGCTGGTGCTAATTTTAAAATTGACATATGCGCCCTCCATTTTTTCGCATTTTCATATTTCCGATTCAGTTTTCTTTAGTATAGTGCGTGGCTTTTTTGAAATTGATCAGGATGTCTGAAGCCTTAAATCGCTCATAGATGAGCCAGACTTTTAAAAGATGGCTGATCATTTTCAGATCCGGTGAATGTGAGTAGACTGGAGGAAAAGATCTGCAAAGAAAGAAGGTCAGAACATGATTGTTGGATTGATCCAACCCCTTGTTGGCGAACAGAAAGAAGAAAACTTAAACCAGATTCTGGTTCAGATTGAATCTGCAGTTGTGGAAGGACAGGCCGATCTGGTCATATTGCCCGAGCTTTGGAATACACCGTTTATCAATGAGAAGATTCTGGAACATCAGGATGAATGGGAGTTTATGATGGATGCTCTGTGCCATCAGGCAAAAGAACTAGGCGTCTGGATCGTGGCTGGCTCTCTTCCCCGCAAAAAGGATGGGCATCTTTATAATACGTGCGCCATCATTGATGCCAATGGAAACATTGTCGCTGCGCCATCCAAAACCCACTTGCTGGAAGTCCATACTTCTAAACATACATATCGGGAAAGTGATGTCTTTACGCCAGGTGATTCTGTATGCAAAGTCAAAACGCCCTGGGGATATCTTGGGGTTCTGATCTGTTACGATAACCGCTTCTGTGAAACGTATCGGCTGATTGCAAAAGACTGTTTTTTAATTGCGGCCGTCTGTGGATTTAACGAACAGGTTGGAAAGAAACATTGGAAACCACTCTTTCAGACTCGGGCCATGGAAAACCAGGTCTTTATCTGTGCCGTCAACCCTGCAAAAGCCAATTATGGCAGCTACACCAGCTATGGGCATTCCATGGTCGTTTCTCCAGATGGTCAGGTGATGGCCGAGCTTGGAAGTGAGCCGGGCAATCTGATTGTTGAAATTGATCCCTGGCAAGTTGAGAAGATTCGCTTTCGCTCCCCCTTCTGGAAAATCCGTCGTCAGGATTTAACGGTAGAAACTGTGGAAACAGATTAACCAGAACAGGTCAGCAGCCGCAAAATCTATCCTCAGATTCGATTTCCAGTCCCAACTGATCCACCTGAACCAGAAGAAACTGGCGATTGACTGGCTGCCTGGCAGGATATCCAGACGTTCGCTTTTGAATCTCTTTTGGCTTTCTCTTTGCTCTCTCTTTTGGGCTTTGAATATCCTGCCAATTTTCAGCATCCGCTGAGAAAGGAATTAGAGATGATATGTCTTAAAATCAGTCGTAATCAAGTGTGATGACCGGATAATATCCATAAGACATCAAACAATTAAGATTAAAAATAAGCAATGTACTTAACCACACTTTGGGAATCTGTGTGGAATTCTAAAGAAAAGAGAGGATTCGTAAATGGCTTTCAAAACACTTGCGGCTATGGGTTTAGCCACAACACTGCTGACTGGGACCATGCCTGTTCTCAATCCAGGCACTCCAGCAAACTCTTCTGCGGTTTATCGTCTGTATAATACGCACACTGGCGAACATTTTTACACAACTGACCGCAGCGAATGCACACATCTGATCAGCGTAGGCTGGCTGTATGAAGGAACCGGATGGCAGGCTTACAACACTGGCGATCCTGTTTACCGTCTGTACAATCCAAACGCAGACGGCGGTGACCACTACTACACTGTCAACAAAGACGAAGCCGACAATCTCGTAAACCTGGGATGGAAATGGGACAATGGCGGAAACCCAGTCTTCTACTCCAGCGGCGATCTGAATCTGTATGTTGCTTACAACCCAAATGCAAAATCCGGAACGCACAACTACACAACAAGTGAAACGGAACAGAACCATCTGGCAAGCGTCGGCTGGAAAAACGAAGGCGTAGCCTGGAAAGTTGCTGACCTCGGTATCGAAGAAGGAAATCCAGGAAACCGTGTTGTTCACGTCGACAAAGACGTAACCGGTGCTGGTGGTGCTGAACAGAACAATCCAGGATCCTACAGAAATCTGTATTCCAACAAAATGTTCGATTACACAGATCTGGACAACGAAACACCAGTCATTGCTTTCTCTGGCGACATTGCAATCAATGGCCAGGGTAAAAGTGATTACGAAACACAGTTTGTCATTGCAGGAAATGGTGCTGGTTCTGGACAGATCGGTATCGAGCTGCACTACCAGGCTGGAAATGATGCCATGTTCAAACAGGGCGAAATCAACGTCACTGTGATTAACTTCCCTGCAAATGCCGGAACAAACGGTGAACAGTTCTACTCTGTAAATACGGTTGCTCCAAAAATTGTCGACAACCAGTTTGTTCATCTGACAGTTCAGTACTATGCAAAAGGCTACATGGCTGCCTTTGTTGACGACCAGCTTGTTGGTCTGTATCAGACACAGCTGACTACTCCAAATGCCTATATTCTGCATAACTTCTGCAATGCAGGTGTTGAGTTCAGAAACCTGAAAGTTGAAAAGAACGGCGTTGATGTTACCAACCAGGGTGTTCCAGGCTTCTCTGCAACCAGCGGAACTGCCAGTCTTGTTAATGGTGCTTACTAAGCCACACAAGAGTCTCTGAATTCACCATACAAGAATCATTGAATTCGCCTTCAGCTTTAAATTCTATCTATTGTCTGTCTTCCCGATCTGTGATCTTTTTGATCGCAGACCGGGTTTTCTTTTTGTCTGCCCATTCACTCTTTGATCTGGCTTCGCTGATGATTCTGCGAATCTTTCGTTTTGGAGAAAATATTTTTTGGCGCAAGGAATTGTCCTGCTCAATCGTGTTGTAAGTGAAGGAGGTTTTATTATGAAGCAATTTTCGCGGTTAAGCTCTGCCATTTTATTTTCAGCCGTAATCCTGAGTGGCTGTGCGACCAATCCAAACGCCACCAGTGGGTCGTTTGAAACCGAAGAATCCACTCCCCAGTCAGAAACCCAGCAAGAGGAACCCGCTGGCCAGGCGGGCAGCGGCGATGAGAATCTTCACCCGATTCCTGTCGCCAATTCATCTTCTACAGCTGATTCCAGTTCCACTCTCTCGAATCCATCCACCCAAAACGTATCTCGAAGTGATCAGGAGCTGCATTCCTATCCTGTGGCTTCCGTCTTAGACAATGCCCAAAGCCTTGTTGGATCCCGTTTTATCGTGATCGGCAACCTGCCCCAGAATGCTCCCTTGGACGATCAGGGACACCCGATGCTTTTTCTGTTAGGCGATACAGAAGACATCCGGCTCCGATTGAATGGAGAGATTGGAATTGGTTCCTGCAAAGCTGCCCTGACGGGAACACTTCTCCAAAATGAAGACGATAGTTACATCTTCCAGGTTGAAAGTTACAAGCAGCTGTAAACTGTAATTTCATCCAGAGACAAATTAATCCAGTCGATATGCAGCCAGGGTGCTTTACAAATATCGCAACTGGATACACGCTGCTGCAAAAAGATGACAAGAGAAATTAAGCAGAAAGGAAACGCCGTATGGCATACAAAGAAAATATTGAAGATGTTGTGCGGCAATTTGCGGATGGCATGTACCGGCTGGCGATGCATCACTGCGATCCAGTCCAGGCGCAGGACATAGTTCAGGAAGCCTTCATGCGCCTGATGAACACCCACCGCACCTTTCAGAACTCTGAACATTTAAAAGCCTGGCTTTATCGGGTCGTGCTGAACTTATGCACGGATTATCACCGGCACTGGTGGCAGAAAATGCGCTCGGAATACCCCACCGTCGAGCCCGCTTTCAAAGATCCATCACTTTTCGATTCCGCCCAGATGGATCTGTTAGCCAAAATCCGAAAACTCCCGGCCCGTGAAGCCTCCGCCATTTACCTGCACTATTATGAAAACCTGCCCGCAAGAGAGATTGCCAAAATCCTGAAGTGCCGTGAAGGGACAGTCTACAGTCTGCTCTCCCGTGGGCGCTCCCACCTGAAAACCATTCTGGAGGCAGAGACATGAATGAAGACAAAGCCCAACATGAAGGCCAGAAAATTACCACCCCAAAACAGAACACGACCAGTGACCAATCCGGAAAGGAAGTCTGTATGCATTCTGAAGATTCATCCCAACAGAAATACCGCAAACAACTTGATCAAATCTATCTAAGCGATGACCAGAAACAAAGACTGATCCACTCCTTGACTCAGGCTTCCCTTCGCCCCCAACGATCCCCATTTCTTTTCTTAGCTCCCGCAGCACTGGTCCTGGTTCTGACCATGGGCTTTATCTTTTTGCCTCTGTCTGTAGCCAGAACGCTTCCCCGGCTTCCTCTGGAGTCTCTGGAGCAGACTGCCCTCAATGCCAGCGGCGCTGCCAATTTAGGGATTGTCGGCTTCTATACTCTGACCACCAACCCGCGTGCTGACCAGAAATGGCCAACCCATTTACCTGTTTTTCGTTATACCCAAGCCCTGCCAGATCGCCAGATTGATCAAAGCGACACCAAAACAATCCAGGACCAACTGAATTCTTTACTTGAAAAACTCCAGATCTGCGCTTCCCTGATTGAGGCTGATCCCGAACCTTATTTGTTAAACTCCTCCATCTTTGCTCAGACTCAATATGGACGTCTGGATTTGATTAATGCCGATTATGGACAATTGTTTGTGAATGGTTCGATTCCTTTTACGGCCACCACTTCCCAGCAAGCCCTGCTCGCCATGGAAAATATTGTCAAAGCTTACCCTGCCCTGTTTCCTTTTTCAGATCCTGTTATCGAATTGCGGCCTGTCCGTCAGACTGAAAGCGACCACCAGTTCCGCTTTCGGATCTATCAGCGCCAATCCGATGAAGTTGACAATCTCATTGCTTCCCAGATCGAAGCCGTTATTGTCTATGCAGATACACAGGGCATTCAATCCATTCTCTATCCTTTAGATACCGTATCATCTGCCTATGAATATCCGCTGCTGACCTTGCAGGAAGTCCTGGATGACTTCGAAGTCCCTGACGGTTACGAATCTCCTTCTTCTGATCACATCTGGCTGATCTGGAAAGCTGATCCCTCTGGGCAATGGCTGATTCCCTGCTATCGAATTTACTTACAGACAAATCTGGGGATGTATGAAGCCTTCGATGTTTCAGCCGTTCGCCCAGAATATGGGCAATAAAGCCATTCTTCTCTGGCCTGGAAACAGAAAATGGCTGGATTGCCTTGTGCTCCATTTTCTGAACTAAAGGATAGTTAACGATAATGCGCTGATCCAGGCAGCATACAAAAGGCCTCGAAAGATGAACTTCCATCTCTCGAGGCCTTTCCATTTTTGGCTTCTTATTATTTCTTCTGTTTGCTGATACTGGTAGTGCTTCTTACTACTGATTATTTTTCCGATGGTAAAAGCATTTGACGACCTTCTTCAGCGGCTTTTCCTTCTTGATTTTCAATTCCTGTCAGACTCTTGAAAAAAACATCTGGCTCTATGGTATTTCAGATTTTCTTCTTTTGACCAGCATCTGGATATCGCGATGCAAACTGTCTGCCATAGGCATTGTACCGATAGTTTGTCCGCGCCAGCCCACAACAGCAAACGGCCAGACTGATGACAATGATCAGGAATCCACTTGTCTGGCTGATTTTTGCCAGCAGCACTGCAGCCATCGCTCCAACTATCACCATACAGGCAATGCAAATCAGGGTCAGATTGATCAAAAACCGATTTTTACGCATACAACTTTCTCCCTTCAAAATATTCAGGCCTCATTGATAAAAAAAGCAAAAATCCTTGTTGATTCAATTGCCAAGAAGGCAACAAAACGATCCGACACTATCAGAATCAATCTTCCAATCGAAAAAACAAATTCATTCCTTGGTTATTCTTATTCCTGAACTTTTCAGGAAATTGTAACCGAACCCTGACACTTCATTTGTAGTAAAACGGAAGTACTCTATAACAGCTTTATATAAAGGACTATTAAAGCTAAACATCCACTTTTATCTGCAAGAACCACATTTAAAGTTCGGTTATAATTGTAACCGAAAAAAATAGCAAATCGTGTTCTTCCATCTTCAGTTCTTATGGATATAAATAATCTATATAGATTTTATATTAAATGTATAAGAATGATCTAAATTAACCGATCTATAATTTGAAGATTCTCGGTTACAAATCGTTGAAAAGTTCAGGTCTTATTTTATACTTTAACATTTTCTTGGGCAACGTTGTGTTTATTCCAAATAACTAAATCCAGCAGGCTTCTGTTACAAACAAATTGATGTTCGAAGTGGTAGAAATGTTAAAATCCAGGATGTGATTCTTCAAATGATTATGGTCTGCAAACCTTTATCCCGGACAGATTAGATTGCTTGAGAAAATGCAGATAATGGCTGGGAGTTCAGAAAGATGAAATGCCTTTTCTACTGATTGATGAAGCTAAATGATTTAGAAAGTAGAAATGTATCCTAAAAACATGGAATGGAACAGTATAAAACAAACCGATTTAGGTTGATATTTATAGGAGGCCAAGTATGACTGTATACCATATGAGCCAGACACTTGTGTTGGGCGAAAACATGAAAAATGATTTTGAGAAAAAAGCTGAATATACGCTTCCATTTGTACATGCTCTTGAAATCGGTATGGATTTCTTTTGTGATGTGGCAGCCAATGGTCAGGCGAAGAAATTACTACCCGATCAATTGATACATCTTGATCGTTCTGAGTATATAAAATGGTGTGTTGAAGGTGTTTTCGAGTTTGTTCGTAAAGAAGAATTTCCAAACTGCCCAAGCCGAATAAACTGCAAATACTTTTTTGACGACCTTGAAAATTTTAAAATTCTCTATGAGGCAGGCTGGAAACAAGAACCTGAAGAAAAACGCGCAAAACTCCATTTATACGAAATTGAATTAGATGAGGAGTCTTTGCAAAAATTTGATATGTTCATTTACGACGAGGCGTATGACGCTATGGCTCAAAAGCAGGATATTGCTGCTGTTCTATCCTGTGCTCGAAGGTATTTTTCTAAAGCACAAAGTGAAACGCCGATTTGGGAGATTCTGAGTGATCGGCCAGCCAAAGCCGTAAAGGATATATCAAGTTTTTTGAAAGGATTAGAAGAGTAAGCAAAGACTCTATGAGCTGAAACTATATTTTATGATTATTTGATTGATAGGTATCCGGATAAGAAGAGAAAAAAAGCAGAAAAAGGGATGAAAAGCATCCATTCTAAACAAACTGTGCGATGATAAAAAATAAGAATTTCTGCCCATAGCTCATTAGGCACAAATCAGCTCATGGCGAAAATTCAGAATGGAGGCTGTTATGAAATATCAAATTATTGGCGGTGATTTTCCCGCTGTCATCTGCGATCTGGACACAAACGAATCCATGGTCACCGAAAAAGGCTCCATGATCTGGATGTCACCAAATATGGAAATGCAGACCCAGGGAACCTCTTTAGGCAAAGCTTTCGGACGGATCTTCAGTGGCGAAAGTATTTTCCAGAATGTCTATACCGCCCGCAGACAACCGGGAATGATTACGTTTGGCTCTTCCTTTCCCGGCAGCATCAAAACGGTCATTCTAAAAGAAGGCGAGTCTATCATCGCCCAGAAAGGCGCTTTTCTGGCTGGATCGAATTCCATTCAGTTATCCACTTTCTTTCAGCAGAAAATGATGGCCGGCTTCTTTTCCGGTGAAGGATTTATTATGCAGGAGATTATCGGCCCTGGTATCGTTTTTCTGGAATTAGATGGTGCCGAATGGACGTATGATCTCAAAGCCGGTGAACAGTTGATCGTTGATACCGGTAATGTGGCAATGATTGAATCCACCTGTTCCATTGATGTGCAATCTGTAAAAGGTATGAAAAACAAACTGTTTGGTGGTGAAGGCTTCTTCAACACTGTGGTAACCGGACCAGGTCAGGTCGTCTTACAGACGATGCCGCTTTCTACATTAGCAGGCGCCGTTGCTCAATGTATTCCATCCTCTAAAAACTGATTATTGGACAGCGCATTCCAGCCTTACAAGTTCAATCTGCAAATCCAATCTCTGCAGCAATCCCCTTTCTGTAACAATACCTTTTCGCAACAAGCAAAATCCCTGAAAGCAGTGGAAGCGGTTCTTCCCGCAATCTGCTTTCAGGGATCGTTTTTTCATTTCATTTCTCTTCGTAATTCAATCAAGCCTGATCGATGTCAAAGTCTTCAAAAAGTCTGGGGAAGCGCTCGATCAGATCATAGGCCATGCCATCATGATCATTATCTTTTTCAGTAATGGCATCTGCTGAGGCTTTGGTATCAGGCAGGCCATTGATCATGCATACCCCAAGACCAGCTGCTCTCAACATTTCGTTGTCGTTGCTGGCATCCCCATAAGCCACAATCCGGGAACGGTCAATTCCAGTTCTGCGGCTGATTTCCATCAGAGCCACACCCTTATTCATATTGATATCCTGAACTTCCAACAGGGTAGGCTGGGTTCTGAAAGCCGCTAACGTCGAATCAATGTGCGCTTTCGCAAAAGCTTCAATTTCTTCGCATTCTTCTGGAGTCTGCGTACGGAACATAATTTTTCCGGTTGGCTCTGTCCAGTATTCATCATCCGATTTGACCACAATCGATTTCTTATGAGCATGTTCTTCTGATGTCCGAATCAGATCATCACAAAACCGGCACACCAGAAGATGTTCTCTGTAAATGACCGGATTGACCTTGTCATAAGGCTGCATCATTTCAATAATCGTCTTGATTCGATCCGGCTGCAGCTGGTCAAATACACTCACCTCACCAGTGCTCGTATCCAGAACTTCTCCGCCGTTCATTCCGACAATAAAATCCGGTTCAAATCCCATTTCGTACTGAGCAATCGTATTTGGCAATTCATCACAGGGTCTGCCGGAAGCAATTCCAAACAGAACCCCTTTTTTATGGAGATGCTGGAGCACTCTTCGAACAAACGGAGTCATCGTTCTCGTTGCATCTTCAACCAGAGTTCCATCAATATCCGCTAGAACTAATTCAGGATTTTCCATACTGCTCGTATTCACCATCTTTTCTCTACCTCATTCACTGTTTCTGAAAACAATTTAACGGGATCGGAAGACTGATTCAAGAAATTGCACACATTTGCAGGATCTGTTACCAAAAATTCAAAACAAAATGTCAATTTGGAAACGAACAAGTTGGGTCATGTACATTTCTGCAAGATCTTTCACTTCTTCGTCTGATCAGAAACAAAAGCCTGAATAGCATCGGCTGTTTGTTGAATCTGCTGGGAGTCGGAAATTACAGCCTCACCATCGCCTTTCTGATGGCCATAGCTTCCAAACTGGGAATGATTTCCACCGTCCAGAACAATTTCCGTTGTGTCTGTCGGTAAGTTGGAACGATCCTTTTCATACGTTTCCCGATTCAAAACCCCATCCTCAGATCCGTAGATCGATAGCACCCGAAGATCTGTATCCGAAAGATTCTTGGTCGAGTAGGCAGCCAGTAAGATCACCCCTTTAAACTCATCTGCATGACCTGCCGCATAACTAGCGGCTATAGCCCCGCCAAGCGAATGGCCACCGATGTACCAGTCTTTGATCTGCGGATACATGGCTTCCAGCCCATCAGCCGCATTGGGATCGAGAACAGCAAGATTAGCAGGCATCCGAACCAGAGCGCATTGAATTCCCTCTTTGGCACAGGCTTTCATCAATGGGGCATAGGCGGAAAACTCTACCTTTCCACCGGGATAAAAAATCAAGCCGGCTTCGGGATGTTCGGGAATAAACCACATTACGTTACCATCCAGTTCGACTTGAATCTGATCCGTCTGACTGACCAGGGCCTGTTTTGCCGTGTCATCGGCATGATAATAGTCTGATACATAAGCATAGCTGCCAATTCCAAGGATCAGAACAATAGCAATGAAGACAGATAGAAAAATTCTGGTTCGTTTTTTCATATCAGAATCCCTTCGCAATGATCAATCTCATGCTGAATGATCTGCGCCGTCCACCCTGAAAAATTTTTAATCCTGGTCTGGAATTTTTCGTTCTGCCACTGAACTTTGATCTTCTCAAACCGTTTTGTTTTTCGAGTTCCAGTCAAAGAAAGACAGCCTTCTTCGGTCTCATACGGGTCAGAGGCCTTCACAATGACCGGATTGTACATCACTGTATATTTGCCATCGTCATCAAAGATGATAATTCGTTTGTTTTCACCAATCATGTTGGCGGCCATTCCAACACACCGCTCTTTATTGGCTTCAAGTGTATCCAGCAGATCCTGACCAATCGCAAGATCTTCTTTTGTTGCCGGTTGCGCCTTCTGAGCCAGAAAAGCTTCATCTTTACAAATGTTGCGAATCATATTGATTTCCTCCTGTCTGTAGATTCTGTTTTTTCAAACAGATCGTATCAAATCATATCCGATCTGAAAGAAATTCTACTTTGAAATGAAAATCCGATGCCTGCTACCAATAAGAAACAAAGGTCTCTCGGATCACCACTGGCAGGCAGTCGGTCATCGAAGAACTTAAAAAAAACAGTCTATTTCGGCAAAACGAAAAAACCCGAAGAATATTGGATTTCTCCTTTATCCTTCGGGCTTCATTTTTGTCTGGCGACTTCCTATTTTCGCTTTTACACTATCGTCGGCGTTCAATGGCTTAACTTCTGTGTTCGAGATGGGAACAGGTGTGACCCATTGGCTGTCGTCACCATACCGGTTTGTCTTACGACTTA
>CAJTLE010000090.1 GCA_910577085.1 uncultured Allobaculum sp.
GTGCTCTTAATGGATTGGCTAAAAAACACGAGTAGAAGAATCTGGCCGAAGCGCAAAAAAAGAGATGTCACTCAAGACATCTCTTAGGGTCTGAATTCAGGGATCCAACAAAGTTTGCGTAAGAACCGGAAACAGTCGATTCACGGTCTTTTCTTTTGAAAAAGATGACTCCATGAAAAGCACAACTGATGAAAAGACACTGATGGTGCTTACTCCAGGGCAGAAAACCTGTCTTATCCGAATTGGAAGAGAAAAAAGTCTTGAAAAAACGAATCGGAAATCCGGTAAAAATTTGGGAATAATATATTTTTTAACGAGATGTTTTTTAAAACATCGGCCAAAAATGAACGTTCTTTTGAAGATGGAAAATCGGAATTTGTTTTTTCACTTTGGTAACTGCGATAGATAAAGAAGGAAACGGATCGGATTTGTGTAAGAAATAAAATTCGTACGCAAGAAGGTGCGTTGCGACAAGGCGGCTTTCAAGGTATAATTCAAACGATGTTTCTTTGCCTGTTGAAAGTAATTCATTTCTAGCCAAAGAGTACATAAAGAAAGGAAGTTGCTTTGAAAAAATTCACAAAGAGCGCAGCGACTCTGCTTGTGACTACTCTGGTGACTCAGAATCTTCAAGGACTGACAGTTCATGCCGCTGGATTTGACCAGCTGCCGGATACAGTCAACCTTCGAACTCTTGAATCTCTTGGAGTGAATGCCACACAGATCCGTACGATTAAACAGAACCTGCTCAATCAGCTGGAAGCCTATGCCGCAGCCAGTCAGGAAACCGACCTGCAGTCTCTTCGTGAGCAGGCTTTGGCCGGTCTGAGCATTTTAAGCGAATCCGCCAGTGCGCTGTCCAGCCAGGAAGTCGCTTCAATTATTTCCTGGATTGCCCAGATCCGCATGATGGATCCAGAATTTCCGGTATTTTCGCCTGCAGACTTTCAGTCTGCCCCTCACAACTCCAATCCCGTAACCAAGATCGACTGGCCAGAAATGATCAATCGAATTGGAAACCTCGTTGAATCGCAAGCAAAAGCTGACCAGGAAGAAACTCTTCGCACAGAAGAAGAGAAAAAAGCTGCGGAAGAAAAAGCCCGCCTTGAACAGGAACAGGCAGCAGCCCAGGCAGCCGCCGCTCAGGCAGCGGCTCGCACGGTCATCAGCGTTCCTGTTGCCCGCCAGGTCACTTATACAACCTACGTACCAGCCCCTCAGCCCACTGCTCCTGTAGAAACTCCTGTTTCCAGCGGTGAATTTGAAGATAATTCCTTTGAACAGATGGATACAGCTCCAGCTGATGGGATTGATTCTGCCCCAGCTGTTCAAAGTCTTGAAACTCCAGTCGCTGATCCAGTCTCGCTGAATGTTGAACCAATAGCTGTTACTACAACGGATGTCACTGTTGAGCCAGCCGTTGCCGCAGCCGGTTATGACTATACAGACATTCAGGCTGCTCCGGTTGCCTATACTGAGCCCGAACCTGTGGCTTACACAGATATCACACCTGAACCAACGGTCACGGCTGCACCAGAAGTCGAAGAGATGCCGCTGGCTTATGAAGAGATGGAAAATGAGCATCCTGAACAGACGACAACCACCACAACGGTTGTTGAACAGGAAGTCATCCCTGCACCAGTCGAGCCACCAGCTCCCGTCGTGCCGGCCCCATCCACTCCTCAGACGGGTTCAGCTGAAAATTCATCCAGTAACACCTCAGCAATGGAATCAGACTCATCTGCATCTGATTCTTCTGCTTCCTCAAGCGCATCCAGTTCATCGAACACAAATACAAGTTCTTCGAGCTCAAATACAAGCTCTTCAGATCAGCCGACCGCCCAGCCGCCGGTTTCCATTCCGATCACGGGTGTAAAAGAACTGGAAGATCAGTTTGAAGAACTGCCAGATGTCAGCGGCGGTTCCGGATCCGATAAACCTGACCAGACGCAGCCAGATCACAAAGATGATCCAGTTGCAGATGAACCTACGATTGGCAATTCGCCAGACGAATTCCCACAGCCGGGTGATGCCTTCACTCCAGTGGATACGCCTGTCACGGATGTCACTCTGCCAGGGCTGCCTTTTGAATCGGTCGATGGCGAACTGGTTTACACCGGTCCAGCTTCCCCTTCGAAAAATGACTTTATCCAGGCGGATTTACCGATCTCGACTACTTATGTTACGTCTGTATCAAATACCTCTTTGATCAGCGTGCGCAAGCTGTCCAAGAAGATCAACTACCGTCTGAAAGTTGAAAAGATGGGAACCATCAATCTGCTTCCAGATTTCAAGGACTCCCGAGCCTGGAAACTTTCCGGATCGCCTTACAATGTTCCATCCCTGTGGGGCCAGTGCACCTGGTTTGCCTGGGGTCGTTTCTATGAACTGTATGGCTTCTCGCCACGCTTCTATGGCAATGGTTATGAATGTGTAGACCAGCTGCTGTCCGTTCATGGTGATAAGTTCAAACGATCCAAAAAGCCAGCATCCGGTGCGGTATTCTCCTCTGACTATGCCCATAACCACGTTGGTATTGTTCTGGACTACGATGAAGAAAAAGACCTGGTAACGATTCAGGAAGCCAACCTGGATGGTGTTTCCAACCCAATCTGGGAAGATGCGATTGAAGACTATCGTACAATCCGTCTGACTTCCGCGCAGATGCGGGCTTTATATGGTGACGTTGTCTATGCCGTTCCTCGTTCGGATACGAAGTTTATCACGACTTCTTCTTCCAGCACGAAGAAAGAAGAGAAACAGGAATCCGGATCCATCAGTGAAAGCCTGAAGAGTCTGAAGGCTCTTGCCAAGGAAAAGGTCAAAGATAAAGTATTCGTTAACTTTGATCCAGTCACCCCATCAAAAGATGATTCTTCAAAAGCCAATTCTTCCGCCGATTCGTCCAAAAACGACTCTGCCGCCGGAAATGAATTTGACACCTTTGAAGATTTCGATTAATTTCATCGGATTTCATCTCGATGAAAGACCCGCTTCAATTTTATGAACCCAATTAAAAATGCCAGATCCTGAATTACAGGATCTGGCATTTTTTTCGGTTGACCATTCACGATCAAAGGGCCAGTTCAATCAGCTGGACGACATAGCCGCAGATCAGAGAAGGGATCCACATCAAAAGCAGGACTTTCCATAACTGTTTACGGTCCGGATCATACTGGAATAAAGCAACCAGGCCAAGACCGGCATTGGTCATCAGACCAGCAAGCAGAGAACCAAACGTTAAAGCCTGGCTTGCATATAACTGGCATAAAACAACCGTTGCGGCACAGTTTGGAATAAAGCCAAACAGGGAAGCAAACAAAGGCTGATACACTTCACTGGTTTGTAAGAAGGCCGCCAGGTTTTCTTCGCCAATCATACCGGTGATGATATTCATCACAACCGAGAAACCAAAGATAAACAGATAAATCTTTCCGGTTCTTAAAAGAGCGGAGAGCCAGACCGGATACTGTGGATAGCAGCAGGAACACGAAGGCGCGTTCTGCATTTCCAGATTGTCTTCAATCTGTTCATCCTCCTGTTCTTCTTCATCCAGTTCATCTTCGTCTTCAAGTTCATTGAAGCTGATGATTTTCTGATTCCGGACGATGAAATGGTCAATCAGCCAGCCAACCGTCGCGGCCAGAATGAATTTCAGCACCAGCAGCACACCTAGAGAAGGAATCAGCCGTGGTTCTGAAATCAGAATTGGAACGGCTTCATCACTGGTGGCCAGAAAAACCGCAATCATCGTGCCTAACGTGATATTGCGGCTGACATAAAGCATGGCAGCCAGAATTGAAAATCCGCACTGCGGAATCAGTCCTAAAGCTGCACCAAACAAAGGTCCATATTTCTGAAGGTTCCAGAAAAAGGAGTCGTTGTTATCTGTCTTGCGCTGTAAAGAATCCAGAAACAGATACACCACATACATGATGGGGAGCATCAGCCAGGTGTCTTTCAGCGCGTCAAGTAAACTATCAAATATCAATTCCATAATTCCTGTTATAACACGAATCTTTCATCTTTTTGATTTAAAGCTCACATACACCCGCATTCAGGGATTTTCTTCATTCCTATACTTTCGCTTCTTATCTATATCTCTTTTGTTTTCCTGGCAAAACAGGCCAATCTCCCAATCCACCAATCACCAGATCAACGAAAAGACACCAAGTCTTAATTTTGCATGTTTTCTCTGCATGAAGACTGTTAATAATCTGATTCAAATAAGAGAAACAAGCGGCAATACAAAGAGCAAAAATTTGAAATTTCGAGATGAGTTCAAATTCTGTGAAATATTGAATAACTTTAACATCCGTTTTAGGCTGGTCTTTTATTCTTCAGACATGGAAACATTTATAAGAAAAGAAATGAAATATATGATCACCGACCAGCAAAAGCAGCAATTGCTTGAATTGCTTCAGTCGGATATTGAACCAGACTTCTATTTTGACTGCACGATCTACTCGATCTATTTCGATACAGAACAACTTGATCTATTACGCCATTGCGAAGGAAAACCAGGCCTGAAACAGAAAGTCCGCCTGCGCTCTTATAAACCCGCTTACGATGCGGCGACTCCCGTTTTTCTGGAGCTGAAAAAGAAAGCAGCCGGAACCAGTTTTAAGACGCGCCATGAATTCACCCTGCCAACCCTCAAAGAGTTTCTGAACTCAGGTCAGGCCGCCGATCAGGCAACCCGGGAATTGTCTTCCATGCTTAGCCGCTATGAACTGCATCCGCAGTTTGTTTTATGCGCCCACCGCAACTGTTATCAATGGAAAAGCAGGGAAGATCTTCGCATCACCATCGATGACAGACTGACGTATCGAAGCGAGAATCTTGGCCTGTATCCAGAGGATGAAGATGAATCCATTCTGGAAAAGGGGATGAATATTCTGGAAGTCAAATGTGCACAGAATGTCCCGCTCAAACTGGCAAGAGCCTTGAATACCCTGCAGATCAAACCGGCTTCCACTTCCAAAGCCTCACTGGCTTATGCCCGACTCCTCGAGACAAAAAACCAGGACGCGAAAAAACAGATGGATTCAAACGCACAGCCAATCCACAGTTTGCCACTTGAACGGCCGGTTTTAAAAAGAGTCCATAAGCCAAGAGCAGTTCAGTCTGGATCCGCTGTTTCCGGCGCTTTGTCTGCGTAAGACCTGGTCAATATGATCATGCTTATTCAGGCGTACAAGCCTGAAGCCATCCCTGACATACAGGGAATCTAACCAAAAACGGGACGAATAAAATAAACCCCAACCAAACGAACTTGAATATACGTAACAATCCAAAAAATAAAAAATATTAGAAAGGCAGGTTGTATGACCGAATTATTAACAACAAATATTTATCTTCAGATCCTCATGGCCTTTGGATTTGGCCTGATCTGTTATGCGGTAAACGCATATTGCTTTAAACCCGGAAAGTCTTTACTGCTTTCTTCCATACTTCTTCCACCTGTAGTCTGCGTGGCTTTAATGGCTGTCAATGGTTCCATCGGGGCATCGATTGCGGTGCTTGGTGTCTTTGGCCTGGTGCGCTTTCGTTCGCTGCCAGGAACTGGCCAGGATCTGATCTGCGTTTTGTACGCGATGGTGATGGGCTTATTGGCAGCTGGCGGTGTTGCACTGTCGATTATTGTGAGCGCCTGTCTTTTAAGTGCCATTGTCGTCGGCAGTGCTTTATGGCTTAATCATCGCCCGGAAGAGATGGAAATCCATATCGTCGTTCCGGAAGATGATCCAGCCGAAAACGAATACATGCAGATTCTTCGCACCTTCGGCAAACAGGTTCGTATGGAGCGGATCAAAACCGCGGGAATGGGAACACTCTATGAGCTGACCTATCGCTTTGTATTAAAACCAAAAGCCAGCCGGACGCAGCTTCTTGGTGAAGTTCGCAGCCGCAATGGCAATCTTGCGGTAACCTTATTCGAAAAAGCTGGTCTGGAATCGTTCTAGACCGGCTTTTTTGCGTGTCCTGGAAGTCTGGCAGCAGTCTTCTCAATGCGTTTAATACTTTTAAAGCTTTCAATGGATTTTCAAGTATTTGCTTAAAAAGACAGATCGCCAAGAGCGGGCATTGAAAAGCACTGCCTATTTTCCCGGCAAAAATGAAAGAGACTGAAGCTGATCGCGGGAATTTACAGAAAGTCTCGCATTTATTGCATAAGTGAATAGATTCAAAACAGGGGACCATAAACCGACTGGATAAAGATATAGTACAGATAGAAACAACATTGAAAGCTCTGAGACTGACTGATCACCAGATTCCATAGATACCATAGATACCGTCAGGAAGAGTTGTTTTCTTCTTATGAGCTATAAGGATCAGATTGAAATATCATCAAAAACCATCGCGAAGGTTATCAGACAAACAATGAGAAAGGGAGCAGGGAAAGACAATATGAAAAGCAAAAGCGTTCTTTATCAGGCCTATGCCCAGATTTTAAAAGAAGAACTCATTCCAGCCATGGGATGCACCGAACCGATTGCCATTGCCTATGCGGCCGCAAAGGCCAGAGATGTTCTTGGGGAGATGCCAGATCAGGTTAAAATTGGCGTAAGCAATAACATCATTAAAAATGTAAAAAGCGTAATCGTTCCCAATACGGGCGGCATGAAGGGAATTGAATCCGCAGCGGCTGCCGGAATTGTCGCCGGCAAGGCTGACAAAGCCCTCGAAGTGATCTGTGAAGTCACCGACAGGCAGAAAGAGCAGATGCATGAATTTCTCGGTACAGTTCCTGTTCACATTGAAGCCATTGACAATGGATTCATTTTCGATCTTCTGATTGCTTTATACAGTGGTCCAGAATGCGCCATCGTTCGGATTGTCAATTACCATACCAACATCGTCTATATCCAGAAAAACGATGAGATCCTGCTGGATACGGTCATCCAGCAAAACAATTCCTGTGCCAATGAAAATCCAGCCGAGAGCGGTCTGACAGACAAAAGCCTGCTGACGATCGAAGAAATCTACGATTTTGCCAATACCTGTGATCTGGTAGATGTTCGAGATGTGATCGAAAGACAGATTGAATACAACACAAACATTTCGGATGAAGGCCTGCGCCATGCATATGGGGCCAATATTGGGTCAACCATGCTGAAATTTTATGGAGACAACGTACGAAACCGGGCCATTGCCAGAGCGGCCGCCGGTTCGGATGCACGTATGAGTGGGTGCGAACTTCCGGTTGTGATCAACTCCGGCTCTGGAAACCAGGGGATTACAGTTTCGGTCCCTGTTATCGAATATGCCAGATCGATGAATGTCAGTGAGGAACGACTGTACCGGGCTCTGGCTCTTTCGAACCTGATTGCGATTCATGAAAAAGCCGGTATTGGTCGCCTTTCTGCGTATTGTGGAGCGGTCAGTGCCGGATGTGCAGCGGGATGCGGAATCGCCTATTTATCTGGAGGGGATTGTAAAGCCATCGAACATACCCTGGTCAACGCGTTGGCGATTGTTTCCGGGATTATCTGTGATGGGGCCAAACCAAGCTGTGCGGCTAAAATTGCTTCCAGTGTAGAAGCCGGAATTCTTGGCTATCACATGTATCTGAATGGTCAGGAGTTTAAGGGCGGCGATGGCATCGTCACCAAGGGCGTAGAAAATACGATCCGGAATATCGGCAGACTCGGTCGTGATGGAATGAGGGAAACCGATAAAGAAATCGTCAGCATCATGATGAACCAGTAACAGATTCCTTTTGGTTTCAAAAGCAAAATGCAGAATATGACAGTAAAGGGGCTGCAGCGGATCATTCGATCCCTGCAGCCTCTTTTCATGTGCTCATTACTAGATTGGAGCATCAATCTAATAAGATTGTTAAAAGTGACTGTTTGCGTGTTTTAGTGGTTTTGATTAAAATCGCAAATTTTGACAGTAAAAAAGGGCTGTTTTCAGCCACAGTTCTAAAAAACGGTGAACGGTTACAGCCCCGGTTTGGGTTAGATGGATTAAGTTAGATATATTAATCGGAACAAGTAGAACAAACTTCGCGTAAGATCCGAAAGCTATACATCCAAATCTTCATTTCTGGATGGAGACATTCTGCCGGTATATGGTGATGAAACCCCACATGTGTTCAGCGGCAGAAGAACATCCAGAGGACAGTATGTTTCTAAAGGTGGAAAGATTGTCAATGCCGATTTAAATGGCGCCGCCAATATTGGCAGAAAAATTTTTCCTGAACTGTTCACGCCTGAAACGGTCAGCTTTGAAGCTGATGTATGGCGCATTCAGTCAGTAAAAAAACAAGGAAGCAAACCAAAATATGTCTGGAAAGGCAAAAAGCAATACAAAAAAGACCGGCTTGCCGCAGGCAAAACCGGTCATCGAAACCAGACAACAGCCCATTCGGGTACGAGCCAGTGAACAGGCTCTGGACTACTGAAACAGATCGATGTCTTTTAACCGAAGATATCCGCACTGGATCCGTCCAGTACGACCATGGCTGTTTCAGCTCCCGAAGCCCCATCCAAACGGACTTCAATTCAGGATTGATTGTTGAATCAATGCTGCTTTGTTATCCGTTTGGGTGGGGAGGTTCACTCAGATGTCCAATATTTTAATATCACATAGAGAAACAGACGGTTTCGTATTTATCGAAATCACCAAAAAAGTTATGTTTTTTGCAACAAAATCGAGGCTTTGGAGCAGGGAAATAAAAAACTTTTTGTCCAAAATCCTCGCTTTTCTGGAGGCATGATTGCCTTGATGATGCAAGTTGTTTCGGAAGTCAGAAACGGATTCCTTTTGGTTTCAAAAGCAGAATATGGCTACAAGATGGGATTTCTTCTTATGGAAATCCCATTTATAATTTATTTTGTCGTATCCAAGTCAAACTAGAAATGACTGGAATGTTTATGATAGAGAATCTGATCCCTGGATCAGAGAAGGAGAAATCAATGAAAGTAGTAATTGTCGGAGGCGTAGCTGGTGGAGCGACCGCGGCTGCCCGAATCCGCCGGCTTGATGAAAATGCCAAAGTGACGGTCTTTGAACGTTCCCACTATATTTCTTATGCGAATTGTGGACTGCCTTATTACATTGGTGAGGTCATCACCGATCAGCAGGATCTTACCCTCCAGAGCCCGGAAAGCTTTAACCGCCGCTTCCAGGTGGATATGAAAGTCCGCCATGAAGTTACAGCGATTCATCCGGATCGTAAAACCGTTTCGGTAACCAATCTGGAAACTGGTGAAGAGTTTGAGGAACCTTATGATAAACTGCTGCTCTCACCAGGAGCCAAACCCGTTCTGCCAAGACTGACCGGTATGGATGCTGATCAGCTGTTTACACTGCGAACGGTTGAAGATACCTTACGCATCAAGGACTATATTGATACCCACCATCCAAAATCAGTTGTCCTTGCCGGTGGTGGATTTATCGGTCTGGAACTGGCTGAAAACCTGCGGGAACTGGGCATTGACGTAACCATTGTTCAGCGTCCAAAACAGCTCATGAATCCGTTTGATCCAGATATGGCGGCTCTCATTCAGGCGGAAATGCGCCGTAATGGTGTCAAACTGGCCCTGGGTCATACCGTTGAAGGCTTTGTCAAAAAGGAAAATGGAGTCGATGTTCTGCTCAAAGACCAGAACCCGATTCATGCCGATATGGTCATTCTGGCCATCGGTGTTGCTCCTGACAGCAAACTGGCCAAAGATGCCGGTCTGGAACTGGGCATCAAGAACAGTATTGTCGTCAATGACAAGATGGAAACTTCCATCCCGGATATTTATGCGGTTGGGGATGCTGTTCAGGTTAAACATGCGGTTACCGGTCAGGATGCCCTGATCTCTCTGGCAGGTCCAGCCAATAAACAGGGCCGAATTGCGGCGGATAATATCTGCGGGCGGGACAGTCATTTCCTCGGTTCACAGGGAAGCAGTGTACTGAAAGTCTTTGATCTGACGGCTGCATCCACTGGAATTAATGAAACCAATGCCCGTAAAGCGGGTCTGGATGTCGATTCTGTCATTCTTTCCCCGATGAGTCATGCCGGCTATTATCCAGACGGAAAAGTCATGACCATGAAAGTCGTCTTTGAAAAGGGAACCTATCGTCTTCTTGGTGCCCAGATTGTCGGCTATGAAGGAGTCGATAAACGAATTGATGTTCTGGCCACTGCCATCCATAACAAGATGAATGCCATCGATCTTAAAGATCTTGATCTTGCCTATGCCCCTCCTTATTCTTCGGCCAAAGATCCAGTCAATATGGCTGGCTTTATGATCGAAAACATTCAGGAGGGCATTCTCAAGCAATGGCACCTTTCCGATCTGGAGGAAATCAGAAAGAATCCGGATGTTAACGTACTGGATGTGCGCACTCCTGAAGAATACAACGCTGGTCATATTGAAGGCTTTCCAAATATTCCAGTGGATGAACTTCGTGATCGTTTAGGGGAACTGGATCCATCCAAACCGATCTATGTCATCTGCCAGAGCGGACTGCGCAGTTATATTGCCTGCCGGATTCTAGAAGGCAATGGCTTTGACTGCTATAACTTTGCGGGTGGTTATCGGTTCTATGACGATGTAACCCATGAGCGTCAGCTGGTTGAAATGGCTACAGACTGCGGAATGGATCGCTAGATCGCTGAGTTCCCAAAACAGCTGGCCTTATAAACCGTTAGCTTAGAACAGCTGGCTGATTAGAAATCTTAAAATGAACGAACTGGAGCATCGCAAAGACATACGGATCTGAGGCGATGCTCCTTTTTTCTGTCAAAGGGATACGGATCTAAGAGATGCAAGTCCAAGAGAGTGCTTCTGTCTCGATCGCATCAGCCTTCTGTCGGATTCCTTCCAGAATTGTTTTCCTTAAAACAATCTTCTGTTTTCAATCTCATTACGAAGGAAAATATCCGTCTTGGTTTTCTTTACGGATGCGCAATGGCGTGAGTTTTCAGGCTATAATCGGACTCGTTTCAACGATTTGACCGATCTTTCTACCATAGAAGGATGATCAGAACAGCTTGGTCTAGAAAACCAGAATCTAGAGATGCACACTTATAAATACCGGAACATAAAGATAAGGAGAAGGCCTGATGAACAATACGGCTAATGACAAGATCGCAAAGGACAGTCCCGCCTTTATCGGTTTGAAGAATCAACAGATACCTGCTGCTCACATGTCATTACGATTACCAACCCATTCAAGAAGAACGACCGCTTTTCTGTACCAGTAAAGACCAGCCGTAACGGACTGCGCCGCCTTGCCCAATACGATAAAGCGGGTACTGTTCATATCGGAGTTAATAAAAACGGAAAACTGCGTGTGCAGGTATCTTTTGATAAAAAGATGCAAAAGCCATGTATTACTTCCAAAGTGGGGGTAGATACTGGAATCACGGACGCTTTTAACTGTTCAAATGGGCAGGTTATCGGTTCAATGAGTCCGGTTTTGGATTTCTATAAAAGGGTTGTCGAGCCATCGTTTGCCGGACTGTCGGATCTTCGCAATAAGAAAGCCAATCTGCTCCATTATATTCGGCACCATAACCTGCCCGACCAGGTGAAGAAACAGCTGCTTGCCAAAGCAGACCGGCTGGAAACAATGATGCGAAATATGGATGCCCCTTATCGCAAAAGCAGGCACTACCAGCAGATGCTCAATCATGAGATCACTTCTGACGTTCAGAAGTATATTTCTTCGATTGATAAATCAACGCTGACTGTTCTGGAGCGGCTGGACATCAAGGAGTTTAAGTCCTGCAGGAAGCTGAATGGAAGACGATCTGTATTTGCCCGTGGCAAACTGCAAAAAAGGCTGATGGAAGAATTGAACTGGCATGGCTATGACTTTATGGAAGTGGAGCCTGACTATTCCAGCCAGACCTGCCCGGTATGTGGTCATATTGATAAAGAAAGCCGCAGCGGAAAACATTACCATTGCACGCATTGCGGACATAAAGATGATATTAAACAGTTAATATTTGATGTATTATATTGATAA
Source organism: uncultured Allobaculum sp. (assembly GCA_910577085.1). Classification (GTDB taxonomy): domain Bacteria; phylum Bacillota_I; class Bacilli_A; order Erysipelotrichales; family Erysipelotrichaceae; genus Allobaculum. The sequence continues at coordinate 11,980 of CAJTLE010000090.1, forward strand.
TAATTGTCTTATATTGTATCAATATATTATGAAAAGATCTTCAGAATCAAAGTATTTAAAAACTGCTGAATACGCCAGGCAGA
>CAJTLE010000091.1 GCA_910577085.1 uncultured Allobaculum sp.
GATCAAGACCGTACGAAGACAGGCTTTCGGCTACCACGATGATGGTTACTTCTTCTTAAAGATCATCGACGCTTCGTACAACCAGACTGTCAAGAACCCCAAATCCCACCGATTTTTTCAGTGAGCCCAAAAAACGAGAAGAACAAAGATTTGACAGCCAGCCAAATCAGTTTGAATTTTGCAAGATTCTGTGGAAAAATGCCTGTACAACGATTCAAGCGATCCGGCAGCTGAATGTTTAATGCTGACCGGATTGCAGAAAGCAGGGATCCAGATGAACAGACAGGTCACCTCTCAGAAAGAAATTCTGAAAGTCTGCCGTGAGATGATTGTTTCCAATCAGTCTTTAAATCTTCGGCAGATTGCAGCCCGGCTCAACGTGGCAGTCGGATCGATTTACCATTATTTTCCCTCGAAGACAGAACTGATGAATGCGACCGTTGAAAGTGTCTGGATGGAGATTTTTGAGGACTATGGGCAGCATCGATCTTTTAAAGGCATTCGCGAGTGTGTGGAGTGGCTGTTTGACTGCCTGAATAAAGCCGATCGGCAATACGCAGGCTTTCTGTCTTTACATGGTCAGATGCTGACACAGATGGCTTCCAGTCAGAAGCTGGATGACGAGGATGCCAAAGTCAGCGAACAGAAGATGTCGCAGTCTTTGCACTGGCTTTTAAATCCCCTGAAGCAGGTGATTGACCAGGATCCTGCTTTTCAAAGGCAGCACCAGAATGAAAACTGGAGCAGCGAAGATTATGCACGAACACTGCTGACGCTGATTCTTTCGTCGTTCCTTCTCAAGACAATCGATGAGCCAACCATCCTTCGTTTTATTGAATATGGTGCCGGATTTCAGAAATGAGTCCGGCTTTTTTTTTCTGCCTTTTGCCGGTTATCGAAAGTCCAAAATTTTCGATGCAATTGCTTTGGACATCCATGCTCGTGCGCTATACTGTTCAACATGAACAATGTTCACTTTGAAAGAAATGATTTGATCGAGGAGGTTGAAAAAATGCGAGCGATCTTTGAGTCCTTATTTGATGTCTGCTATCTGATTTTTGTTATCACCATCGGAATTTTGATAATCAGAAAAGCCAAAGGAAATAAAGAATACACATTGTTTGGAGCAATGGCTGTCGTCCTTGGAGCTGGAGATTCCTTTCATCTGGTTCCCCGTGTCCTGGCGCTTTGCACGACTGGCATGGAAAGCTATACGGCTGCCTTAGGTTTTGGCAAACTGGTCACTTCGATTACGATGACTTTGTTTTATGTGATGCTTTACTACGTATGGCGGATCCATACGCGTGCCAAAGGGCAGGAAGGATTAACCTGGACAGTCTGGATTCTGGCCATTGTCCGGATTGCACTTTGCCTGTTTCCGCAAAATGACTGGTTCTCAGCAGTTGAGCCGCTTTCCTGGGGCATTTATCGCAATATCCCATTTGCGATTCTGGGCATTGTGATGATTGTTCTGTTCTATAAAAGCGATGGAAAAAATCCGGAATCACCGTTTCACTGGCTGTGGTTTGCCATTGTGTTAAGCTTTGGCTTTTATATTCCGGTGGTCCTGTTTGCCCAGAAAATTCCGGCTGTTGGCCTGTTGATGATTCCAAAGACCTGTGCGTATGTCTGGATTGTTTGGATGGGCTGGAAAGCTCTCAACCGCTGGCTGAAACACCAAGCTTAAAAGACCTTCCCAGCAAGTTGATGATCTGGAATCAGATCTAAAGTCTGAACCAGATTTACGCATTTTGAAGAAATAAGTACAGATTTACAAAAAAACATCCCCCAAAGAAAAAGGGCAGCCTGATTTCTTTGGGGGACTTTTGCTTTGATGGATTAAAAAGCCAGACGAGAAAAATTATCGTGGCTGAGACTGAGAATAAGACAGTTGACTCTCGGGTAAAAACTGTGAACTCTCTGTTTTTACTCCGTTTGGAGATTTCCAAAATGCAGGAAGATTTTTTCACAGCTTTGGCGGTGGACAATCCAGGTGAAAAACAACACGACCATACCCAGTCCGGCACCGATCATCATGACTGCTGTCGCACTGAGAAAATCGCCGATCCAGCCGAAGACCAGAATCAAAAGTGAGGAGGTTCCATACAGCAGAAGCGTCTGGAAACTGTTGATTCTGGCCCGCATGGATTCGGGAATATAGCTCTGGATAGCCGGGGTGCGCAAGGAAAAGGAGATTGATCCCAGCGTCCCGACACAAAACCGGTTGGCCAGCATGAATGGATAAGGCAAAAGAAGCAAAATGCCATCCATGATGTTGTAGACGATCATGACCATCAGACTGAATCCATAGCGGCGTGATGGCTTGATTTCTTTCAGATACTGACTGGCCCCGCCAAGCAGCCGTCCCATGCTTTCAGCAACCGAGAAAAAGGAGAAAGACAAAGCACCAAGACCGGGCGTGGACGAGAAAAAGGCGATCAGGATCGGAGAGCAGGCGTTGCCGATGCCGTTGCTGAAAGCGGAATAGACAAAAAACGCGAGCAGGCCGGGTTCATTTTTGAGATAGGCGAGAGCTTTTTTCAGATCCTGCAGCCAGGATTTGAATGTGATCTCTTTGATGTTTTCCTTGAGATCGTGGCTTAAGTGCATATGATTTTCCACCCATGTTGCGGCTAAGGAAAGGCATCCCTGGCCGATCAGAATCATCGGTACGCCGATCCACTTCATTAACACAGCCGCAATCGGCATCATAATCAGATTGAGCAGGGGATAGACCATCCCGGCTGCTGCATAGCTTTTCTGTTCTTTTCCTTGAGTGATGACCATTGGGAGAATCGAGTCGTAGGCCAGTTCATCAATACTGGAAGAACAGGCCAGTAGCAGGGAATAAAACAGATAGCCAAGGTAGGAAAAAGGCTGAAACTGCATCCAGAATCCCATGGTCAGATACAGCAGGCCATTGCAGAAATCGCCGGCAACTAGAACTGGTTTGCGCGGCAGCCGGTCAAACAGCGGCCCGGCAAAGAGCGGTAAAAACAGGGAAGGAATCAGCCGGATGGCCAGCGAAAGTGCGGAGGCAAAGACAGATTGTGTCTGTTCGTAGACGACAAAGGAAAGCGCATAAATGCCTGCGATGGCGCCAATGCTGCCAAGAATGGTTGAGCTCATCAATAAGGTAAAGTTTCGGTTCCAGACTTCACGATTCTGTTGGGAAATCTGTTTGAAGTGATTTAATTTGTTTACGTTTTTCATGAAACAATCGTAAAACAGCCCCAAAAAGAAAACTATCGGTTCTTATTGAGAAAAAATGATCGGTTTAGCTTGCTTCAGGCAGGGTAAACAATGGTTTTCCAGGAAAATTTTCCAGAATGGCGGCTGCCTTTGCATACTGACGGTTTGCTTTGAGATACTGAATGACCCAGGGCAGGTGAAATTGCGCAAAGCCTTTATGCGTATGGGTTCTGGTCAGCTCCTGATAGACATCCAGAAGCAGCTTTCCATAGGCTTCCTGATGAATCCAGTCGCTCTGGCACAGGCGGATTCTGGAGAGTTCAAAGATCTGGTCAACCAGCTTTGGATCCCAGCCTGCATGATTGGCTTCTTTATACAGATTCATTTTTAAAAGCGCTTCTTCTTTACGGCCCAGCCATTCCAGGCAGATGACCTGTTTTTGCAGATCCATGACCGAAGGAGATTTGACCTGTTCAAGCCATTGTAAAGCCTGTAAGGCGTTGCCTTCTTCAAGTGCCAGACAACCCAGGTTGTAACGGACCTGATCGAGGGATTCCTCGTCATTGAGTTCATTAAATAACCGATAGGTACGATGAAAATACTCTTTAGCTCCTGGATGATCGAGAATGTTGGCGCAGACAATGCCCATGATGTGGCTGGCCGAGGCCATCAGATACGGATAGCCTTCTGTGGCGGCCTGATCATAGGCTTTTTCCAGCCGCAGGAGAACTTGATAATCGGATTGCCTGGCCTGATAGCGCCCAAAGGCCGCCATAAGCAAAATCCAGCCCTCCTGACAATAAAATGCTGCTCGGTCAAAATCTTTGGCAATCAGGGAGCAGACCGCCTTCTGCTCATTATTCAGGCAGGGATACAGCTCTTCCGGATCAAAAACCGAAAACAGATCGAACAGCCCGAATAAGCTCATCAATAAAAGCATGTCCAAAGAGCAGGGATGAGCGAAATCAAAGAGTTCTGGATGGGGGGCACTCCGCGCCGAACTGCAAATGGAACCCGGAATCAGTTTTTCTGAAAACTGCTCCTGGGCCTGAACGGTATGACCGCTGCGAAGCAGCTGCCACAGATCGGCTATTTCCTGGGGGCTGACTGAACTGGAAGTCTGGCGGGTAGATTCTGGTTTTGAAGACGTCTTTTCTGTCGTTAAATCTGGTGTTTCCGTTTTCAGGCTGTTTTTTCTCTGGTTCCCTGCGTGAAGTTCATCCTTACATGACTCTTCCGTTTCGAATTCTGGAAGTTCCATCTCCAGTGCATCAGCCAGGTCTTTGAGAATCGATCTGGCCGGGATGACAGTGCCCGATTCAATTTTGGAGTAATACGAAACGGCACAGATGCCTTTGCAGACGGATTCCTGGGACCATCCTTTCTGTTTGCGCCGCGTTTTTAACAAAAGGGCAGCATAGCGGGCCTGGTTGTTGTTCATGATTATTCCTCATTTCTTGTCAGTGTATCTCTTATCAACGTATCTCTTATCAACGTATTTCTTCTCACTGTGTCTCCTGCTTTTACCGGTCTTGTTCAGGTTTTGATACAGATTTTGCGGCAGCCAGATTTTTGGATTTGGATCGGGCAAAACCGCCGCCAGATCATGGCCGCCTCCTCATCCGAAATGCAAAAAAGACTTTTAATCATAATATAAGAATGATTTTTCTGCTTTGCTAAGATTAAATTAACACAATCTCATAAAGGAGGAACGTGATTATGGCAAATGTTGGACAAACGCCTGCATTAAGTGACCAGCAGCGCAATATGACCTTTCTTGGCTGTCTGTTACTGGCTCTTTCCATGTCGGCTTTTGGTCTTTCCCTGGCGAATAATTCAAAGCGCAATTCTTGATTCGATGAACGGCGCAGCTTCCTTTTCGCTGGTCACTGCGCTTTGCAGTGCGGCTCTCTGTATCATGACACCTGTTGGTGGATCTTTGATGGATTTGATTGGCACCAAGAAGGTTGTTCTTTACTTTGGCGTTATGGTCTGTGTCTGCGCCGTTTTGCTGGCGTTCACAAGTAATCTGTTTTTGTATATCCTGCTTCGCGTTTGTGTGTCTGGTGCGCAAGGTGCCTTTGCATCCGTTCCATTTATCATCGTCCGTAAACTCTTTGCCCCTGAAAAACTGCCAACCTATACTGGTTATCTTTCTGGCGCCCTCGCAGCCGGCAGCTTTATCGGCTCCTGGCTTGCAGGATGGCTTCTGGACCATTCCATGGTGGGCCTGGCAAGCTGCTTTCCGGCAATCTTTTTAACTGTTGGTATTTTCCTGATTCTGAAATTTGGACCGGAAGATGTGCTCAACCGATCCAAGAAAATCGATATTCTCGGTGTAATTTTGTTGGCAATTACTTTGTTGTCGCTGGTCTTTGGCTTAAACTATGGCCCAATCAAGGGCTGGACTTCACCGATGGTTCTGATTTGCCTGGCTGGTCTGGTAATCGGTCTGATCGTTTTGATCTGGTGGGAAGGCAAAACTCCGAATCCATTGATCCCATTAAAGTTATTCCATAACAAAGCTTATGTCCTGCTGATCGTGGTATCAGGTCTTCTGGTTGTGTTTGAATCAGATTCTAATAATCTTACAATAATTTTATATTATTGAATATTTTCGTTATAAATATATAGCGGCGCGCTTGATTTGTTATAATGGAAAAGGTGGTGATTATAATGGTCAAATCAAGCGAACTGGCAAAGCCTTTTTATAGAACTGGCGAAGTCGCTAAATACCTGAACATTTCTGTTCGAGGCGTTGAAGAACGATGCAACCGCGGATTGATCGAGTGCACAAGAACAGATACAAACCACAGAAGAATTTCCAGGGAGGAACTTATCCGAGTTCTCAAAAAGGACGGCCTGCTCTATGAAGATGAAAATACCAGATGTGATGTAATCTACACCAGAGTATCTACCCACAAACAGAAAAACAGAGGAGACCTCCAAAGGCAGATCGAAACAGTTACACTCTTTGCAGCTTTACAAAACCCAAGGAATCTCACTGTTCTGTCAGATGTGGGATCGGGCCTCAATGATGACCGCAGAGGACTGAATACGCTGCTGAAGATGGTAATGGAGGATAAAGTTGCCCGAATTTTCGTCAACTATCGGGACAGGCTTACCAGATTTGGCTTCTGCTATCTGAAAACCATTTGTGATTTCCACAATACAGAAATCGTTGTCGTCTCTTCCCAGGAGAAGGACAAGTCTATTGAGGAGGAACTTGCGCAGGACACCATTTCGATCATCCACTCTTTTTCCGGAAAACTTTACGGAATGAGAAGGAAGGTAAAAGAAGGCATTGATAAGGAGCTGGCTGAATAAACTCCATGGCTCTCAGAAACCAGCCAGAGCAGTACCAGATAAATGGTCTTCAAAACAGAAAGGAGGAATTCTATGGCTGAACAGGAAGTTATGACTGAACAGGAAACTCTTGTAGAGAAGCATATTTTCAGAGAAAACCATCCACTTTATGCTGAACTGGACCATCTCACTTTCCTGAGCAAGAACCTTTATAATGCAACTCTTTATACCGTCAGGCAGCATTTCTTTTCTACCGGAAAATACCTTAGCTACCATAAAGTGAATAAGATTTTTACCCATTCTGATAATCCTGATTACAGAGCTTTGCCAGCGAAGGTGGCAAAGCATACCCAAATGCTGGTTGGAGATGCCATGAGCAGTTTTTTTGAAGTAAACAGACTGTTTAAAGCAGGCAGCCTGAAAGACAGGCCAAATCTGCCCAGGTATCTTGACTCAGTTAAAGGCCGGCAGGTGGTCCACTATGAAAAGGGAGCCATCTCCCGAAAAGAGCTTAAAAATGGAATTGTTCATCTTTCCGGAACAGGCATTCAGGTCAGAACAAAGGTTCCAGCCCATCTGGTGCAGTTTGCTCGGATTGTTCCGAAGAACAGATATATTACGGTCGAAGTCGGCTACAAAAGAGATCTTCCTGAATTAAGAGAATCGGGTGGAAGATATGCGGCTGTTGACCTGGGGCTCAATAACCTGATGATGGTCTCTTCCAATGTAATGGATCCGTTCATTATTGATGGCAGAAAGGTCAAGCATATCAATAACAGGTATAACCGGGAAATTTCGAAAAGACAGATGCAGCTGGCTCATTATAATGGGAAGAAAACGAGCAGAAGAGTCAAGGAAATCACTCTTCGACGAAATAACAGAGTCTCAGACTTTATGCACAAGGGTTCATCCATGCTTGTGAATCATTTAGTTTCCAACAGTATCGACACGCTTGTGATCGGATACAACCAGAGCTGGAAACAAGACGTAAACATGGGAAAAGCCGGCAACCAGAGATTCGTGCAGGTTCCCTTTGGGCAGCTCATCTCAGATCTCAAATATAAATGCAGACAGCATGGCATCAGGGTTCTTGTTCATGAAGAGGCCTATACATCAAAATGCTCATTCTTTGATGACGAAAAGATTGAAAAGCATGAGGATGGTTATTACGGAAAGAGAGTAAAACGCGGGCTTTTCAAAACTGGAGAAGGCAAATACGTCAACGCCGACCTTAATGGCAGTCTTAACATCATGAAAAAGACGCTGACGGAGGTTGGAGAATGGACCAGCAGTCTGTGGTGGCAGTGCGTATTAAAAAACGCCAGACCTGCTGTCGTCCGTTACAAAGTAGCCTTATCTTAATTTAAAACGCATAGGTGACACAGCTTCACCCTGCAGCCAGCAGGACCCGTAGCTGATAAGCCGAAAGAAGGGCTTGCAGTAGCCCTTGTAGAAACTATACCTTCACCGGATATGGGAACATCTACATAAAGTAACTGGTTCAAAAAGTCTTCAGTCGGGTCTCACAAGCCTGATTGAAGGTTTTGCGGGCTTTTTACTAACTGTATATGACGGCCATCAATACCTACATTCCACAGGCTCTGCAGAAACTGATGGGTCAGTCGGCCGCAATTTCCGGAACTGTTCAGATTCCAAGAACCATCGTCTCGATTATCCTTCCTGGAATTGCCGGTGCCTGGGTTGCAAAATCGACCAATAACTTCTGGAAAGCTTTGGCAGCTGCAGCCGTTGTACTGATTATTTCCTGCTCCCTGCTGGTTTTCATCGGCCCGAACATGCCACTCTGGTTTGTCATTACCATGATTGCAATTACTGGTGCTGCGGACTCTTTCCGTACCGTCTCCACGGTTCCAGCCGCTCAGTCTTTATTAAAGATGCAGGACATGGGAATTGGTACCTCCATGGTTGGTTTTATCGTTTCCTTATCCGGTGTTCTGGCTTCTGCTTTATACTCCATCGCGTATAACACGCTGGTTCAGGCAACTCCTGGTCAGCGTGGACTGATCGAGGGTATCGACACGGTTCTGCTGATCTCGGCAGCAGCGGCTTTAATCGCTCTGCTGCTGGATGTTCTGGTCTTCCGGGTTATTTATCCAAAAGCCCTGGCCAAAGCAAAAGCAGAAAATAAATAGGTCTTATTCCCTTAAAAACGACACACGAAGAAACGCTCCAGAACAAGCAAAGAAGCGTTTCTCTCTTCCTTGAAAAGTCAGGTCTGTTGCAGACCTGACTTTTTTTGAGGACTGAAGGGAACGAAAACAACGGGCAGAAATAAACAGGTAGAAATATTTGTTGAACAACGGATAGAAAAGAGCGAAATCCAGGATGGTTTTGAAGAATCGATGAAGAAAAAAGGTCCAGTCCAATCGCTGAAGAAAGCTGTGAAGAAAGCTAGGAAGAATCATGGGATAGAAGAATCATGGGATAGAAGAATCATGGAATAGAAGAATCATGGAATAGAAGAATCATGGAATAGAAGAATCATGGAATAGAAGAATCATGGAATAGAAGAATCATGGAATAGAAGAATCGTGGAATAGAAGAATCGTGGAATAAGAGAAGCATCATGGAATAAGAAATGAAAAGAGGGGCTGCACTGGGCACGGGCTCGGCCTGGGCAGCGGTATAGGCGCAAGCATGGAGAAGGAATACCCAGACAGGAAAAACCAGGTTCTCTGGCAGTTTTGCGTGGTCAGAAAAGGGAATAGAGCCGGCCAGCCAGGACTTTCTGAAAGCAAAACAGCCTCTCAGAATATGTGAATGGGAAGGGAGTTTATGGGATCGAACAAAAAGAATACTGCGAAATCGAAAAAAGTGCGATAGTTAAGCCCGTAGAACCCATTTTGATCTGTTATGAAAATGTTTCAGAAAGCGCTATATCATACTTTTTCCGAAAAACATTCTAAACAAACTCATAAGCTCACGTGAACGACAAGTAAAGGAAAAATGAGATTCTATGCACCGGATGGGCCGCTTTTTTATACTGAAATGCATAATTTACCTTGCATTGAGCCTCACGAACGACAAAAATAGAAACAGATGAATTTTCGAACTTATCCGATAGCAGAGTAATCCTGCTTAGATGAGTGTGATATTTTAATGTGGTTTGAATTTATTCTGATACGTGTTGGAATCGTGTCATTTTAGCTGGAATGGCAGGCTCAGCATTCTTTGACTGACTATACAAAGCTTCAGACTGAAAGGTCAGAAAAATTCTAATTTCTTCCTTTTCCCGGGCCATGACCAGTCGAGAAATTTTCAGCAGCCTGTCAGTTTCTGAACTCGGGCGGTCATAGTGGAAAAGTCATCTTCTGAAACCATTGAATTGTTTCCGCCTGCTTTGATTTGCAGGCTTATAGATACCTGTCTTCTTTTTTTCGATTCTGTTTTTAAATCTTTGATTGTTAGAACTCTGAAACGGCAAGAAGCCGACAGGAAAAATCTGCATCCTATTCCCCTGCTTTTGAATGCAGTTGCTATCGAAAGTCCTGGTAGTATCGGTATTTGCATACCCCTAAGCAATGTCCTTTGGGACATCCAACCAACGCAGTTCCTGAAGTTTTTTAGCCAGGATGCGTAATCTTCCCGCCCAGAATGGTCTGGTGCCTGGAAAAAGAACAGGAGAGAGATATGAGACTAAAATCGTCAAAAGCTGCTGCGGCGCTTCTGAGCGCGGCGCTGGCCGCCGGCTCATTGCCAGTGATGGCATCCAATGAAGAAACCAGCACCCCATACGTTGAAGCCTATACGATCGAAGATGGCGACCAGTATTCGTACACGCAGGAAAGCGTTTATGCCTATCCAACACCCGAAGAAGTTGCTGCCCTGACTGCTCCTTATCGGAATAACCTCACCGGAAACGGAGTCATCGGATTCTTCCTTTCCTCTGGAGATGATATGGCGGCAGCTATTGTTGCCCGCGGGGTCAATGATGGAATCGTCAATCTGTACGATCCAAACGATTGCGCGACGCTCCAGCATATGAAGGATTCTATTTTCTACTTACGCACAGCCAATGAACTGCGTGCCCGTCATGGGGCCAGTCAGTTAAGTGTTGACCCGGTTTTAATGGCCATTGCCATGGTGCAGGGCGATGCATCTAAAAACGCTCTGGTTCATTCTGAACTGTACCCGGTTTCTGAAAACCTGGCCGTTGGCGGCCAGATTGGTGTGGGTATGGGGGTTACCGATTATGGAAACCCATTTGACCTCTGGTATACGGCTGAATCGATGCGTGACTATAACAACGGTCACTTTCTGAATCTGATTCGTCCAACCTTTGTGACCACAGGCTTTGCGGTGGGAACAAACTGCACAATCTATCCATCCTCCAATACGATTTTCTCCCAGACGTTCAGCTATGGACCGATTGCGGGAACGACCTACAGCGTCGGTGATTATGAAACTAAGCTGCATTCCTTTACGGATGCCGGCTTCATCGATCAGGAAAATGGCGAAACCTATCCAATGCACCGTCTGTATAATCCAAATTCCGGTGAACATCTGTTCACGCAGGATTCCAATGAGAAAAACGTTCTGGCCTCGATTGGCTGGATTTATGAGGGGATCGGCTGGTTTGCTCCAAGAGAGGGCGGCGAGCCTGTGTATCGGGTCTACAATCCAAATTCTGGCGATCATCACTACACCATGGATCCAGAAGAGCGTATGGCTCTGATTGGCTATGGCTGGACGGATGAGGGAATTGGCTGGTATTCCGATCCACTGCAGCGCGTTCCACTGCTGCGTCAGTTCAACCCAAATGCGATCACTGGCACGCACAACTACACCAAAGACGAAACCGAAGCGGCCACTCTGGTCAGCTATGGCTGGATTGCCGAAGATATCGGCTGGTATGGTGTTCAGTAATCATCAGTTTTAAACCAATAGACGAGTGAAGAGAAAGAGGCAGGCTGACTGCTTCTTTTTTCGTTTCTGGATTTGTATCTTTGATTTTTTGCCTGGATATTTTTGGAACGGTCAGAAAGTGCGAAATGAACAGGACAATTTCATCCTCAGACATGAAGCTGAAGCTGACTGGAAACGAGAGAAATTGGACATGGTATAATCTCGAATGAATGGAGGATCGTACGATGGCTCAGACAAACGTTAGCTTTGAAATGAACGAAAAACTTCGCGATCAGATGGAAGAAATCTGCGATGAATTAGGCATGGATCTGGAAGATGCATTTAAACTGTTTGCCAAGAAAATGGTCAACGAGCAGCAGATTCCTTTTGAAGTAACCGTGAACGACATCCCCAATGATGATGCAGACGAAAAAGTTGTCCGCTTTGTCAAAATCAGTGCAGTCGTTGCAGCGGTTGCCGCAGCAGTTTCTTTAGTGATTCATCTTTTCCGCAAACTTCGTTAGTTCGAAAAGAAGATTTGCCAGGCAAATCTGAGAAAATTACAATTCAACCAAAATTCCCATAGATCGGGCTCTGCCACTCCCCATGTAACTGGGGGTGCTGAGAATTATTATTTTTCCGTCGGACATTCTATATACTGAATTTAGCGGAAGAGATCGACTCCTTTTT
>CAJTLE010000092.1 GCA_910577085.1 uncultured Allobaculum sp.
GTAACTTTGACGCCAGATCAGCTAGCTATATTAGATGCATAAATAGCTAGAAATGATATCTAATTTGTTTGATAGGGGCTTTTTGCGCTTTTTTAGGAATAATGTATACAGGGGTTACAGAAAAAAAGTAGTAAGGCAGTCGAAAGAGCTAAAAGATTTATCGTTTTTGGCTTGAAGATCATTTAGAAGATATAGTAGCCGCCTTCAGCCTGAAGAGCTGAGTTCATTTCTGAAGACGAACAATACCAGTTGGTATAGCCAAAAGCAGGGTCTACATCCCAGAACCAGACTGTCGCATTGTTACCATAACCGTTACCAACTACTGTATGTCCGATATTAGTTCCGTTGTCATGTAAACTTGCTTCGTTTACGAAATAAATTACAGGACAATTTCCGTTAATGTCTGCAACCATATTATTATAAAAATTATACTGATTGGTGTTGCCAATTTCATAGTCTAAACCGGTAAGGTTTCTTACAGGGACAAGTGCGTTTCCAAAATCTGTTCCAACACCAGTAACTGTACCCATAGTATTAGCAAGATCAGTTTGAGAGTAGAGAATCCCTTTAGTATATTTGACTACGATTTGAACACTCGCTGGGAGACAGTAGTATCCATTTTCCTGTGTATATCTAGGAGTATTTAATACAACATCACCAGCTCTAGTGAGTTTTGGTGCGGATTGTTCTTGCAACTTTTCAACTTTATTTCGTAAAGTCTCCTGGTATTCATCGCTCCAGTAAATTTGTTCTGTTTCGTCGCTAATCCATACTGGATCAACGGCGGTATCTTGAGTTGGCTCTGCATCGTTAGCAAAAATCGGACAAGCGTTCAGAAGGAATGCTGATGCTGCGCAAAGAACGCTCAGTACTTTCTTAAATTTCATAAAGTCTCCCTTACAAATAAACGTCATAAATGAATCAGATCTTACGCAAACGTAGTTTCTAACACTAATAATCCTGGCAAATAAATAAGCTTGCATCATTCATGTTGTTGATTAAGCAACATTACCTAATTCTGGACAAGGTTATCAATCACTTTTTTGGTTATTGCCCTTATCAGCGATCAACCTCGTCAATAACAGCGAAGCGGTTAAAAGCACTACTCGCGTAAGAGTCAACAAATCTAAAACACTTATCATATTCATCCAATTTATATTGAATTAAATTGTTGATAAGTTTATAAACTTACAAAATAACCGGCTACGCATTTAGTTTATTTCGATAAACATGAAAAAGCAAAGACGATTTTTTCATGAAATAAATAGAGTTGACAAATAAAAAAGCATCGTTATTGACTACACTAGGGATGTATTTATAACCTGAACTCCCGATCAAATTATACCTACATAGCTAAAGTTTTCTAACAAACGTTTTACATAAAATTAATATTGCAATTTAACTTTCGATCCATGTTGCTTTTTCATAGTTATGATTATAACTACGAAAAAGCGGCTATGCCCATTTTAAAATTCAGCATATTTGCTTTTGGAAAGACATTTATTTGAATTCTTTTATCCCTATCTCAAAAGTCAGGAGTCTTTTCATCAAAGACTTCTGACTTTTTCTTTCAACATAGTTTCGTTTAAGCCGACCGTTTGAATTAGTACTTGCTGGTTAATTCCCGTTTTCGGAAGGGCCTGGAGGGCGGGGGCCGATGGGATATGAGCATACCGGTGCTTGCTTCGGTTGCGAAGATTGTAAAAATTGTAGTGTACAACCTTAAAACCCAGGCCATCAGGCCTGGGAAAGTCGGGTATTTCTAAAGAGGTTCATGGTCACGATTGACATCGTGATTTCTGTTTTGCCGGTGGCTTCAAGCTTGGAGGTAATCAGGTCCATGCCCCAGCGGCGTTTGAGATTGCCAAATTTACATTCAACCTCGTTCCGCTCGCTTGTATCCTGACGCTTCTGCTGGCGCTGCTCCCGCTGATCTTTACGCTTGCGTCCCAGTGGCTCGGCTGAGAGGTGGATTCCATGCTCTTTGCACCATTTTCTGTTCTGCCGGTTGCCGTAGATCTTATCCGCCAGCACCTTTTCCGGGTAGCAGCCAAACCGATTCCTGTAGTTCTCCATGACTGTGAGGAATTCTTCATGGGTTCCTTCGTTATAGGAATCAAAGCTGAGCTTGTCAATGAATGTATATCCCTCAACTACGCTGATGGACAGTTTTGCGCCAAACTCAACTTTCGCCTTCTGCTTGCCGCGCACAATCGGCCGGATGTAGGGTTGGCTTAGAGAGATGATTCGATTTTCAACCGTATGAGATTTTGATTTATACATTCCCTGCTGCTGGTCGTAGACAATACGGACTGTTTCCAGTCTGTTTCTTTCAACAGGAAACAGGGAGTCCAGGCAGTCCGGAAACTCGCTGATGTAGTGGTCAATGATTTTCAGATTCCGCTTTACGTAACCCAGCTGCTCCTTAACCGCATTCCGCATGGTTTTTGTTTTCCGCACGCGAGGATGTTTTACAAATGCATGGTATTTATTTCTAGCTTCCTGACGATAAGTTCTTGGCTTTGTACCGTTTTTGTTCAGTGACCCATAAGTGGCATATAGATGGTCGATACACTTTTCAGTCCAGATCCGGCTTTTGTTCAGAAGATTCAGGTCAGTTGGAAAAGCAACATCGGCTACGCAGCAGGTAGCATCAATTTTGACTGTTCCGTGATTCTGAACCGGTTCATCTGATGGAGCTGCCTGGTCGGAGTCTTCCGGCGAAGATGCAGACTGATCATTGTCCTGATTGTTTTCATGATCATCCTGATCGACTTTCTTACCATCTTTTTTGGCAGAGTTATTCCATTTGTCGATTACTTTCTGCGCGTTGCGGGCATTGAGTTCATTCAGGAAGTCTTCAGGGAATCTCTTGCGGAAGTCAACCATTGTTGAGGGGTGGAAGGTGTTCATTGGAGAGTATTCTTCATAGCCAAGAAAGTACTGCCAGTAGGGGTTCTGTTTAATCTGCTGGACAAGCTGCCGGTCAGTCAGGCCTGAGTACTGTTTTAAAAACAGAGCACCAAAGGCAACTCTTGCAGGGTAATTATTGGGGTTGCCGCTCTTCTTAGTCGACGTAAAATTGCGGCTGTAAATCTTTTCAATGTAGTCCCAGTCAATCGAATCTGCAAGTTTTATGATTTCGTCTTCACGGTCCAGAACGTCCATAATTGGGGCAATCTGGGTGAAAAGATCGAGCTGTTTGGCCTTATGAGTACGGTACATGGGTGGTCCTCCAATGAAAAAAGTGCAAGGAAATGAGGGCAAACCTGAGATTTTCCTTGCACTTATTATACCATAAAAATATAGATTTTACTTTATAAAAAGAACTTTTTGATTGGCCAGCAGATAATAAATACAGAAGTTAAAAATATGGAAAGGATATAGAAGGATTACAAGAGTTGTAAGGATAAGAGTTGTAAGGATAAGAGTTGTAAGAATATTGAAGATCTGAATCTTTTGAAAGGAATAAGCAGAACGCCAGATTGACAAGTAAACTTGTCATCTTCTATAATTATGACAAGAAAACTTGGCAAGGAGAGTGAAATACTGAGTATGAATAAAGATCAAATCTTACAGGCCAGCCGTAATGAGTATCGTCGACAGGACCTGTCGGAACTCGAAATCAGAGTTCAGAGCGGCTATTGGGCCAGTGTTGCCGGTGCAATTGCACTGGCGGTTGTTATGGTCCTGGGTGGATTTGCATGGGGAGTCGTTTTCTATGCCCCGGTTTTCATTTATTTTTCAATGATTGCTGCGCAATGGACTGTCCGCTTTCTCCGCTTACGCCACAAAACCGATCTGGTTACTGCCATTACCTGTGGCGCCGTGGCCTTGTTGGCGCTTGGTGGTTTTGTGTATCGATTGTTTGGGGGGATTCGATGAATGAAGAGCTGAAGCTGAAAAACCATCTGAAAGAAGCCAGAGCAAAAGCTCATCTTTCACAGGCGCAGCTGGCCAAACTGGTCGGCGTTTCGCGCAACACCATCAGTTCGATTGAAACAGGCCAGTTTAATCCAACGGCCAAACTGGCTTTGATTCTCTGTGTTGCACTGAACTGTAAATTCGAAGATCTGTTTTATTTTCAGGAGGATGAATGAAGATGGAAGATATTGCCTTGCTCGTTCTGGGCATTCTGATCAGCATCATGGGAGTCGTGAACTGTACCGGAAATATCAGTACGATTCACAGCTACAATCGCCGGAAAGTCAAAGAAGAAGATATTCCGCGCTATGGAAAAGTCATGGGAATTGGTTCCTTGATCATCGGTCTGGCCTTGATTGTCGCCTATATTCTGGAATTGACGACGAATCTGCCTGCCGAGCTGATCATTCTGCCGGCTTTTATCGCTGGTATTCTTGTCCTGTTGTATGGGCAGTTCAAATACAACAAAGGGATCTTCTGAACGAGGATTGATTGAAACAAAAATGGCTGCCTGTAATCAATACAGACAGCCGAAAGAATCAGCAGGCAGAACAACTGACTCAAATGGTTGTTCTGCTTTTTGATTTTGGTTTGATTTGTTATCCAGAGATCAGAAATAACTGTTCATTCTGGATATTTCCTCCAGATCCCGCTTGATTCCGGGCTTCCCAGGGAAGCCCGGAAAGAGAAGGCGGGTGTGGCACGAAGTATAGAAGGAGGATCAGATGCCACGATCGTTTCAGTCTATGGCTTTATCCACCGCAGCTTTTCAGGCTGGACGTTCCTGAATGACACGACGAATAAGGCGGAAAAGAGCGCACGGCTCTGTGTCAATTCAAAATATGAGGGACGTCTAAAGGCTTGTTTCTGAAGAAAAAGCCTTATTTCTTTTCCAGATCGAATCCGAAGTAGTCAACAGCGTTGTTGTAGCTGATGCCTTTTACGATTGGTTCGAGCAGATCATCATCAGCTGGGAATTCACCATCTTCTACCCACTGACCGATCAGGTTGCACATGATGCGACGGAAGTATTCGTGTCTTGGGTAGGACAGGAAGGAACGGCTGTCGGTTAACATGCCGACAAAGTTGCCAAGCAGACCGAGGTTAGCCAGGGAAGTCATCTGTTTGATCATGCCGGTTTTGTTATCGTTGAACCACCATGCAGAACCCTGCTGGATTTTGCCGACAGCATCAGAGTTCTGGAAGCAGCCAATTACAGTACCGATCAGTTCATCGTCAGCTGGGTTCAGGGAGTAGATGATTGTTTTTGGCAGGCCGGAGTTGGAGTTTACCGCATTCAGGAAGCCGGACAGTTCAGAAGCTGGAGCGTAGTTGGAGATGCAGTCAAAACCAGTATCTGGTCCCATTTTTTCGTACATCTTGGTGTTGTTGTCACGCAGGCATCCGTAGTGAAGCTGCATAACCCAGTTTCTGTTCTTGTATTCGCCAGCAAGGAATTTCAGCAGAGCTGTCTTGTAGGCATCTACTTCGTGAGCAGTGAGTTCTTCACCATTTCTCTTCTTAGCGAAGATGGCTTCGATTTCTTCGTCAGCTGCAGGTACGTTTACAACGTAATCTAAGCCGTGGTCAGATACGGAGCATCCGTTTTCCTGGAAGAAGTCGAGGCGGTTCACCAGCGCTTTTTTCAGATCTTCGAAAGTGTTAATTTCGATACCAGCAGCGTTTGCAAGCTTGTTGATGTATTCGTTGAAATCTGGCTTGTTGATGTTTGTTGCCTTGTCTGGACGCCATGCAGGCAGAACCTGAACGTCAAAGGTTTCGTCTTCTTTGAGCAGTTTGTGCCATTTCAGATCATCGATTGGATCATCAGTCGTGCAAAGCAGAGTTACATTGGATTTTTTGATGAGGTTGCGAACAGACATATCGTCCTGCTGCAGTTTTGCATTAGCGAGATCCCAGACTTCTTTCGCTGTTTTTTCGCTTAATACGCCATCATAGTCGAAGAAACGCTGCAATTCGAGGTGAGACCAGTGGTAGAGGGGGTTGCCAATGGCTTTGTCGAGAGTTTTAGCGTAGTTATAGAATTTTTCCCAGTCGGAAGAATCACCGGTGATGTATTTTTCATCGATGCCGTTGGAACGCATCTGACGCCATTTGTAGTGGTCGCCGCCCAGCCATACTTCAGTGATGTTGTTGAATTTGCGATCTTCATAGATTTCCTGAGGGTTGATGTGGCAGTGGTAATCCAGTACAGGAACCTGAGAAGCGAAGTCGTGGTACAGGTGTTTAGCTTCATCAGTTTTCAGCAGGAAATCCTTATCCATGAATTTTTTCATATCTGTATTCTCCTTAAACGATTTCGATATCTGTAAAAAGCAGGTAAGCATCTAAACCTAATCATAGTTGAAAATGATCGGGAAAACAGCTCAGAGAATCAGCTCTAAGGTGAACTGTAAGCCCTTCAGGCTCTTTCCAGATGTGGAAACCTTTACACAACAGAGTTTACAGAAATACAGCCTGTGGTGCAAGGGAAAACAGAGAAAAAACGCAAAAAAATTCAAATCATACATTCTGTCGAAAATATCGGAAATCGTTGATGAATAAAGTTTATTTTATAAGTCATCCAAATTGACATATTTGAATGTAAGGGGTTTAGATAAAAGACGCATGAGGGAATGACTTGAAAAGTTCTGCAAAATTTCTTAAGGATTCCCATTGACACAGGTATGGAAGAAACTGTATAAAATGTGTAAGCCTTTACCCATAAGACGGGTAAAACAACGTGTTCAAGGCTTAAAAGGATTGAACGAAAGGATTGAAACGTATGGAAAAGAAATGGATTCAGATTCATCCTTCCGACAAGGTTGCTGTCGCACTGACGCCATTAGCGAAAGGCGAAAAAATCGAACTGGCAGATCGCACAATTGAACTGCAGGAAGATATTGCCCAGGGACATAAATTTGCTCTGGTGCCAATGAGCGAAGGAGAAACTGTAATTAAGTATGGTCAGCCAATCGGAAAGCTGACTGCCCCAGTCCAGGCTGGTGGATGGGTGCACATTCACAATATGAAAACCCGCCTGGGCGATCTTCTCGAATACACCTATACCCCCGAAGTGAAACAGATCGAGAAGCAGGAAGAAAAAACATTCATGGGTTACCGACGTGCCAATGGCAAGGTTGGTGTCCGCAATGAAATCTGGATTATCCCAACCGTTGGCTGTGTAAACAACATCGCACAGGCCATCGAAAAAGGCGCAAGCCATGTTGTATCCGAAAACATCGAAGCAGTTGCTGCTTTCCCACATCCATATGGATGCTCCCAGATGGGCGGCGACCAGGAAAACACCAGACAGATTCTGGCGGACCTGATCGAACACCCAAATGCTGGCGGCGTGCTGGTTCTGGGTCTTGGATGTGAAAACTCCAATATCGATGTACTGAAAAACTATCTCAAGGATTACGATCCTGAACGAGTTGAATTCCTTGTCTGCCAGGATGTTGAAGACGAAATTGCAGAAGGAATCAAACGTGTTGAAAAACTGGCCGAAAAGATGAAGGACGATCACCGTGAACTGGTTGGAACTTCCAATCTGATTATCGGCATGAAATGCGGTGGATCGGATGGCCTTTCCGGCATTACCGCAAACCCAACCGTTGGCGGTTTCTCTGACCTGCTGATTGCTCAGGGAGGAACCACCATTCTGACCGAAGTGCCAGAAATGTTTGGTGCCGAAACGCTGCTGATGAACCGTGCACAGAATGAAGAAATCTTCAATGAAACAGTTGATCTGATCAACGGCTTTAAAGAATACTTCAAATCGCACAACCAGACTGTTTATGAAAACCCATCCCCAGGAAACAAAAAAGGTGGTATCTCCACTCTGGAAGATAAATCCTTAGGATGCACGCAGAAAGCTGGATCTGCTCCAGTTGAAGGCGTTCTGAAGTATGGCGAACAGGTGAAAAAACATGGTCTGAATCTGTTAAGTGCACCTGGAAATGACCTGGTTGCTTCGACTGCTCTTGCAGCCAGCGGCGCTCAGATTGTTTTATTTACAACCGGACGCGGCACACCATTTGCTTCTCCAGTTCCAACGATGAAGATTTCGTCCAACTCCCGTCTTGCCCAGGGCAAACACAACTGGATTGACTTCAACTGCGGCGCACTGCTTGAAAACAAGACTCTGGCTGAACTGAGTCAGGATCTGTTTGATGAAGTCATTGCAGTAGCCAGCGGTAAACAGGTAGCCAGCGAAAGAGCCGGCTTCCACGATATGGCAATTTTTAAACAGGGTGTAACCCTCTAAACCAAAGAAAGGATCACAAAGGATCAATAACATGAAAAAACTCTCTTATGAAACTCTGAAAGAACAGGGTTACGATGGTTATCTTCTCGAAAACGCACCAGAAAAAGTGCTGCAGTTCGGTGAAGGAAACTTCATGCGTGCTTTCGTTGACTATTTCTTCAACGAAATGAACAAGAAAGCCGGCTTTAACGGCAAAGTTGTTCTGGTACAGCCAATCGGTAATGGCTCTTTCCGTCTGAACGACAAAATCAATGAACAGGATGGCCTGTACACTCTGTACCTGCAGGGTTTCCAGGATGGCAAAGAAGTCAGAGAAAAAGAAATCATGTCCTCTGTTTCCCGCTGCCTGAATGCTTATGAAGACTGGGATAAAGTTCTTGAAACTGCTTCTAACCCAGATCTGCGTTTCATTTCCTGCAACACCACTGAAGCTGGAATCCACTATGATCCTTCCTGCAAGCTCGAAGATGCACCAGCAGCTTCCTATCCTGCAAAACTGACTCAGTATCTGTACAAGAGATGGCAGAATGGTCTGCCAGGATTCATCATTCTGGCCTGCGAGCTGATTGATGACAACGGTAAAGAACTGAAAAAAGATGTTCAGCTCCATGCTAAAGACTGGAATCTGCCAGAAGAATTCCAGAAATGGATCGATGAAGAAAACGTATTCTGCTCCACACTCGTTGACCGTATCGTAACTGGTTATCCAAGAGCTGAAGCCGCTAAACTGACTGAAGAAAACGGCTACGAAGACAACGTTATGGATACAGGTGAAATCTTCGGTGTATGGGTAATCGAAGGACCACAGTCCATCTACGATGAACTGCCAATCAAAGAAGCCGGTCTGCCAATCCTGGTAACTGACAACCACAAACCATACAAAGAAAGAAAAGTCCGCATCCTGAACGGTGCCCACACTTCCATGGTTTTAGGTGCATTCCTGGCTGGCCAGAGCATTGTACGTGACTGCATGTATGATCCAACTATCTCTGCTTACATGAACGAAGCCATCTACAATGAAATCATCCCAACTCTGTCTTTACCAGCTGAAGACTGCAAAGAATTCGCAGCTGCTGTTACTGAACGTTTCAAAAACCCGTTCATCGGCCACGCTCTGTTAGCCATTTCTCTGAACTCCACCTCAAAATGGAAAGCCAGAGTTATGCCTTCCTTAGTTGGTTATGTTGAAAAATTCGGCAAACTGCCAAAAGCTCTGTCAACTTCTCTGGCAAGCTATATTGCATTCTACAGAGGTCATGAACTGACTGCCGATGGTCTCAAAGGCATCAACCCTGTAACCAAAGAAGAATACATGATCAAAGACGATCCAGAAGTTCTGGAATTCTATGCTGCCAACGCTGGCCTGCCAAACAAAGAACTCGTTCACAAAGTTCTGTCCAACAAAGACTTCTGGGACCGCGATTTAACTGAAATCGAAGGTCTTGAAGATGCAGTTGTTGAAGCCCTGGATACCATCGACCAGAAGGGTGCAATGGCTGCTATGGAAGCCTGCCTCGAAAAGTAAGTCGGATTGTCGCAGACTGACTTGCTTTTTGACTTGGATTTACCAATTCCCCAAAAGTGAAAGAGCGCTGCAATTTGCAGTTGATCACCAAAACCAGGTCCCTTTTCACAACACTTGATGAATCAGTGAATCAGATCGTCAGAATACCGCTGACAAATCAAAATAGAAAGAGCAGTTTTCCCATCGCACAGGAAAACTGCTCTTTTTTGTCGGGTTCAGATTAAAAAGATAAACAAAAAGGATGTTTTTCAAAAACTCTAAGAAGCTGAATCAACGATCGGCTTAAAAAACATTAAAGTCACGAGGAAAGTCCATTTTCGAATAGTTTATTATCATAATATCATTATACTAAATAATCATAATAATTAAATTATATTATTAAAATCCATAAAAAAAAGAGGCTGCACGGATCTAAAAATCCGTTACAGCCCCTGAAGGACAATGAAGAACAAAAGACTGATGGGGCGGGCAGCGGGTGCAGTCAGCGAGTACAGTTCAAATGAACAACAAATCCGTTCAGCCAGAATGGCCGATTTGATCGGTCAAAGACACTAACCGGCAATGGTAAAGGCAAGCGGCTGAGCCTGTACGGTAAGGCCCGAGCCATCACTGACCAGAACAGAAAGCGAATAATCGCCATCCAGCCATGGCGTTCCGGGGTTGATCGGAAGCCCGGTATTCAGATCGTAAAGAACAAAGCCAGCTTTGCCGGAAACCAGATCCTGCGAAGAAATCCATTCCAGGCTGACCGTTTGGTCGGCCCGTTTCATGGCAGCATGAACACAGTTTTGAATCGAGAAGTCTGCAGCGGAAACAGGTCCTTCAGGCGTGATCAGCTCAATGGCCGGATTTTCTGTTGAACGAATCCAGACGTTGACCGTTTCTGATCCGACAACCTGATTGTTTTGATCCACGACCTGCAGTTCAGCCTGCTGAACTTCCATGGTTTTGGACTGATCATAGTTTAGTACCGCTTTCAGATCTGGATCGGTGATCAAAACCAGAGAGCCAAGATCCGGATCGATGGTATCCGGCTCCACGCCATATTCCGTTATGCCAGTAAAAGCATAGCCGACAGCTGAGGATTCAGAGGCGGCAGACGAAGAGGATGTGAACGAAGAAGAATTGTTGCAGGCACTCGTGAATAAAACTGTTGGAATTAGGAGAATCCCAAATAATGTATGTAAGTATTTCATATTAAGCAACTTTCGTTATAAGATGGTTTTAGATTTGCTAACGTTCTATCCAGCGTAATTATATAATGGCAGCGTATATACTCCAGAAACTGTTCGACTCGGACCTCTATGGTAATAAGTGCCGCTGCTTGCAGCTCCGATGGATACCCAGCCAGCAGAGGCTCCGGCATTAATTGAATGCCCGGTAGTAGTTTGTAATTGCAAAATCTGGCTGACCGAAAGTTGAGAGCCGCCATTGAGAATTGAAGCGCTTGGGGAACTCTGTGAAGCGATTGTATAAGAACCGCTACCCAATGAAACTACTGGACCGAGTCTGATAGAGACGAATTGAGCATAGTTCTTATTGCTAATTGTGACGGTAGTCATGTTCATATTTACAGTCCAGGTTACTGGGACCGACTCGCCACTGATTCCAGCATAACTGCCATTAACATAGTAATCAGCGATATAAGTACTAGCCCGATTGACTGATAAAGAAGCAAGTTCAAAATCTGTCGATTTTTCAAACGCCTGTAATACTTCTTCGGCTTCAATGTTTTTTAGTACATAAAGATCGTTAAGCTCGTCATAGCAAACTGATTCGGTTTGTACTTCCTGAATCTGATTGAGCTCATGAGCTGCGATCGGGGTTCCCTGACTGAAAACAAGCAGAGCTGTCATCGTTGAAAATAATTTTCTTAACTATTTCATATTCAATGCAATCACAGTGATGAAGAAGGAAGATTGCTTTCATCTCCTTTATAATCCTTCTTCTGATAGTTAAATGCATGCTATCTCTATGGATGATAAGAATGGCTAAGCAAATGACTAAAAGGGATAATTATGGTTTATCGGCCTCCTTTTACAGGGAACAATTGTCGATCATTCGAAGAGAAGCTCTGATTAAGTTTCTAGAAGGTTGCGAACAGTAATCATTCTTGATGCGTTAAATAGTATTATCGCTCGAAAAACATGTACTTTCTTAGTCTACTATGGTACAAATTGTAACTTATTGTACTTCAAAAAGCCTTTCGGCAGTAAATTGGAGTCATCATAGCCCTCGAAAAAACAGGTTTTCCGTTGAA
>CAJTLE010000093.1 GCA_910577085.1 uncultured Allobaculum sp.
ATTAGAAACGGTTAACATCTCGATTGCTCCTTCCTTAAAGTCGTTTTTCTGATCGGCAGCAGGCCGCAGAAAGGTGTTAAGTTTTCAATGCCCAATTCAACGCTTAATAAAAAGTTAATATTTATTCAAATAAAAAATACCATTTTTCGCTTCTGAATGTAGGAGAAATGAAAAATGGCAAATATAAAATTCACGAAACCTAAAGAGGTTTCGAATTTATGAGAGTCTACATAAATATATTGAAGGAAAATACCGAACTATTCCTGAGGGAGGAATTCAATCATGTCCGAAACCAAGAACGACAATAGAAATGACAATAAAAATATAGATCAGAAATTGCCTGGTGTTCTGATCACCTTTGAAGGCAATGATGGCGCCGGAAAAACCACCGCCATTCAGACCATTTATGAAACCCTTAAAAACCAGGGGCTTCCGGTGATGTTAAGTCGGGAACCGGGTGGGTCCTATGTGGCCGAAAAAATCCGGGATCTGCTTTTAGATGTGAACAATGCGATGGATCCGCTGACCGAAGCCTTATTGTATGCGGCCAGCCGGCGCGAACATTATGTAGCAACCGTTCTTCCTGCTTTAGAAAAAGGCCAGATCATTTTATGTGATCGTTTCCTGGACTCTTCGCTGGCTTATCAGGGCGCGGGCCGGGATCTTGGCATGGAGCGTATTGAAGCGATCAATGATTTTGGTCTGCAGGGGTTTCGGCCAGATCTGACGCTGTTTTTCTCGCTCGATCCGAAAACAGAAGCAAAGCGGATGAGTCTGCGCGGGGATTTGAACCGCCTCGATCAGGAAGGTCTGGAGTTTCACCAGAAAGTCCGTGATGGTTTTGAAACCCTCATTGAAGAAAATCCAGAGCGGATTGTCCGGATCGATGCATCGAAAACCAAAGAAGAAGTATTTGAAGATACATTGCATGTCATTACTGACTGGCTCCAGGATCGTGGTTTTGAAACGGCCGCATTCTCCCCAAAAGAGGACCAGTAGACCATGCTCGATAAACAGATGTTTAAAGAGCAGCAGCCGGTCGCCTATCGAACTTTAAGCAATGCCCTGAAATCGAATCGACTTTCCCATGCGTATCTGTTTTATGGCAAGGGCGGAACGATGAAATCACGGGTGGCCCTGCTCGTCACGCAGTCGATCAGCTGTCCCCATTGTGATGAGGATGGCTTTGCCTGCCAGACTTGTGAGACGTGCCGGCAGATTGAACGCGATGAAAATCCGGATGTGTACTGGCTGCGTCCGGGAGGACTGCGGCAGACCAAACCGTTAACCCGTAAAGAACTGACGGCCTGGTGGAAAAATGAACTGGTTGTCCGGGAACAGAAAAAATGGAGCATTCTCAAAGAAGATATTCTGGCCATACAGAATTCCTTTGCGGCAGGCGCTTTAACGCAGGTCGATCATCAGACCTATATTCTTGAACAATATGACAAGGCTACGCCTTCGGCTTCCAACTCACTGCTGAAGTTTCTGGAAGAGCCCAAAGACAATCTGACCGGAATTTTGACGGTGGATGAATTATCCAATGTCCTGCCAACGATCGTTTCGCGCTGCCAGCTGATTCCCTTTCGTTCTAGAAGTCGGGCAGCGCTGGTCAATGAGCTGGAAGAGATCATTGACGATCCGGAACTGGTCGAAATTCTGGCCTGGTCTGAATATGATCTCAACCGGGCAGGAAGTCTGCTGGAAGATGAAGCAGCCTTTGAAATCCGGGATGCCGCGAAAGCCTTCTGGCCAAACCGGACAAGCCATCGGGCTTTGGTTGATCTCGAACTTGGGGTCTTTGCCAAAGATGCCCATCTCTCCCGGCAGGCGGTGGAGTTTTTCCTGCATTGTCTGCTCTACTATCTGGAACAAGATCAGAAACTGGATCTTGGTCATCTTGATCTGCGCCTGATTTTGTTAGAGGGGATTGACGCCCTGCGAAATCCTCTGGATCCAGCTTTGTTACTGGAAAGAGTGGTCAGCCAGATTCAGAAAAGCAGCCGGGCCCATCGTTCACAGTAGAGGATGAAGGAAACTTTGTCTTAAGCCAGCGAAAAATCTCTCAGAGATAAAGCAGGCAAATGAACACGAGCGAAAGAAAAGCCAGCGATTCAAAGACATTTTCCACTTTTGCACAGTTGTACAGACAGGGAAAAGTTTGAGCGCTATCTTTCAAAAAACGAATCATTATATAATAGGCTTTGATGAAACTGTCTGAACCCGATAAGTTTTGACTGTTTTGATCGAAAGCCGAACCTCAGGCAGGCTTGCGTCTGCCTGTTTTTATTCCACGGTTCCTTTAGAATAAGGATCAAAAAAGAAATGGGCGGATTGATGGAGGCCGTAATAAATCACTGTCCTCCGATTAATCTCTTGACTCGTTTTCCTGTTTTTACTTGTTTCACGAATGCCTGACGGATCGCGAAAAGAAAATCGATTCGTTCAGGTTCCATATACAAACCAAATACATATCTCTACAGAAAGGAAAAAATTGGATGAGTAAACCACAACAGCAGCCGGCAAAAAAGCCGACTTTAAAATCAAAACCATTTCCGTATATGGTTTATATCCAGTTTGATGGATCGAAAAAAGCCTATTCGTTCGGGGCTTTTGATGAATATAAAACGAATGAATCCGTCGTTGTCGAAACGGTGCGCGGTCAGGAAATCGGAACGGTTTATGTTCCTTCCATGCCATATGACGAATCGAAAATCAAAGGCGATATCAAGCCAATTCTGCGTCGGGCAACTGAAAAAGATTTGAAGCGGAAAGCTGAAAATGAAGAAAAGGCCAAAGAAGCCATGGAAATCTGCCAGGCCGCCATTACCAAGCTGGCTTTGGATATGCACCTGATTTCCTGTGAATATACACTGGACCGCTCGAAAATCATGTTTACGTATGTCAGTGATGACCGGGTAGATTTTCGCGGGCTTTTAAAAGAGCTGGCCGGTCAGCTGCAGGGCAGAATTGAACTACGGCAGGTTGGTCCGCGCAATAAGGCCAAACTGGTTGGCGGCATTGGGATCTGCGGCATGGAATGCTGCTGCAGCAGATTTATGTCGGATTTCGATACTGTGTCGATCAACATGGCTAAAAACCAGCTGCTCGCACTCAATATTTCGAAACTGTCCGGTCAGTGCGGCAAGCTGAAATGCTGCTTACGCTTTGAAAATGACGAATACACCCAGCTGCGTAAAAATCTGCCGAAGCTCAACTCGCAGATTGAATACAACGGAAGCAACTACCGGATTACCGGCATGAATGTCCTCCAGAAACAAGCCAAGCTTGAAAATCGTGAGGAAACTTTGTTTGTCAGCTTCGAGGAACTGTTCCCCCGCAGAAAGGACGACGACAATGAACCGACAGAAAAGCTTTGAAAGTGATGGTCCTTCGCTTTATTTAGTTCCAACCCCAATTGGCAATCGTTCCGAAGTGTCCACCCGGACACTGGAAACTCTCAATCTGGTGGATGTGATTGCGTGTGAGGATACCCGCAACTCCGGTCAGCTGCTCAAATCCCTGGGGATTTCCAAACCTTTGATCAGCCATCATGAATTCAATACAACCCAGAGTATTCCAGGCATTCTCAAACTGCTCGAAGAAGGCAAGAAAGTGGCCGTCATCTCCGATGCCGGTTATCCCCTGATCTCAGATCCAGGTGCTGGTCTAGTTGAAGCGGTCATTGAAGAAGACATTCCAGTCATTTCAATTTCCGGACCCAATGCGGCGCTCGATGCCCTGGTTGCTTCTGGCCTTTCGACAAAGCACTATCTGTACTATGGCTTTCTGGATGCCAAAAGCACCAAGCGGAAAAAAGAACTCGAATCCCTCAAGGCATTTCCTTACACCCTGATTTTCTATGAGGCTCCACACCGTATTGAAGATACGCTTCAGGATGTTCTTGAAGTTTTAGGCGATCGCAAGATCTGTCTGGCCAGAGAACTGACAAAAGTTCATGAAGAATACCTGCGCGGTACGGTTTCAGAAGTTCTTGAAGTGTGCGATGGACTGAAGGGTGAAATGGTCCTGGTCGTTGAAGGCAATACCGAACAGAACACCACCCCAATTGAAGAAGTGGTTGAAAAAGCCCTCGCCTTAGCCGCGGATGGCATGAAGCCAAAACAGGCTGCAGCTGCTGCCTGTGCAGGCACCCGCTTTTCTAAAAATGAAATCTATGGCGAAATGATGAAACGCAAGTAAGTCCATTTTGTCCTGGTGAATGAATCTGCTCTCCTGTAACAGGGAGAGCTTTTTTCGTTTTGGATTGGTGCGTTTTGAATATGAGCTTTGAATAAAAGGAAAATGGATGGTTTTACCGTATCGGCGCCCGTTTAAGGCAAAAAAAGAACGAGCAGAAACAGACCGAATCCTGTTCTTAACTTCTCTGCAACCGTTTACAATAAAGAAGATAAGAGAAGGAGAAAAATTATCATGCCATTCCCTAAAAATTTCTTCTGGGGCGGTGCCATTGCCGCAAACCAGGCTGAAGGGGCCTGGAATGTTGGCGGACGCGGCCCTGCGAAAACCGATGTCACAACAGGTGGCAGCTACAAAGAACCCCGTATGGTGACCTGGATTGATAAAGACGGCAATCCACATGCCGAACCAGAATCCAAACGACCATTACCGGAAGGCGCTCACTACGCAGTTCTGGATGGCTACTTCTATCCAAACCACGATGCCATCGATTTCTATCATCACTACAAAGAAGACATCGCGCTGTTTGCGGAGATGGGTTTCAAAATGTTCCGCATGTCGATTTCCTGGAGCCGTATTTATCCTCATGGCGATGAAAATGAACCGAACAAAGAAGGTATCGAATTCTATCGCAACGTCTTCAAGGAACTGCGCAAATACGATATCGAACCATTGGTAACGATCTGGCATTTCGATACCCCGCTGTATCTGGAAGAGCATTACGGCGGCTGGGAAAACCGCAAGCTGATCGATTTCTATGCCAAATTTGCGACTACCTGCTTCCAGGAATTCAAAGGTCTTGTCAAATACTGGCTGACGTTCAATGAAATCAACAACACCGTCATGTTCTTAAGTCTTGAAAAAGACGTAACGGATGCCGATTATCAGCGTGCCTATCAGCAGCTGCACAACCAGTTTGTGGCCAGCGCCAAAGCCGTTCAGATTGGTCATGCGATTGATCAGGAAAATAACATTGGCTGCATGATCTGCGGTATTACTTACTATCCATTAACGAGTGATCCAAAAGATATTCTGCTCAACCGCCATAACTGGGAACAGAATATCTTCTACTGCGGTGATGTTCAGTGCCGTGGCAGCTATCCAACTTACGCAAAACGTCTGTGGGATGCTCATGATGTTCATCTGGACATTACGCCGGAAGACATGGTGGATCTGGATTTAGGAACGGTAGACTTCTATACCTTCTCCTACTACATGTCCACCGCTGTAACAACGCACGAAAGCGACGACAAAGTTGGCGGCAACTTCTCGATGGGCAGCCGCAACCCATATCTGGAATACTCCGACTGGGGCTGGGCCGTTGACCCGGATGGTCTGCAGTACTACCTCGAAATGATGAATGACCGCTATCAGCTGCCAATGATGGTCGTTGAAAATGGTCTGGGTGCTTATGATACAGTCGAAGAAGATGGATCGATCCATGACCCATACCGTATCGACTACTTCAAAAAACACATTGCTTCCATGGAAATAGCAGTCGACAATGGTGTGGACCTGATTGGTTACACCCCATGGGGATGCATTGACCTGGTTTCTGCCGGAACGGGCGAAATGCGCAAACGTTATGGCTTCATTTATGTAGACCGTGATGATGCTGGCAATGGAACCTTCGATCGTTCCCGCAAGGATTCTTTCTACTGGTACAAGAAACTGATCGAATCGAACGGCGAAGACCGCGACTAAGATCGAAACGCCTACGGCTTCGTTTTCCTGGAACAAAACAAAATTCTCATGCAAAAAAGCCTTCTGACAAGATTCTTCAGAAGGCTTTTGTCTGTTTGGGAAACAGAACTTACTGTTCAGATTTTGTTTTTGCACCCAGGTCATCAAGCTGCTGGCGGTAAGCCGTGTAGCCTTCCTGATCGAGCTGGTCATAAGGGATAAAACGCAGAGCGGCTGAGTTAATGCAATAACGCAGACCGCCGCGATCTGCCGGACCGTCATTGAATACATGACCTAGATGAGAATCAGCTCTGGAGGAGCGGACTTCGACCCGGTTCATTCCATGGGTATGATCATGATAATAGTTGACGGAGCGGTCAACCGGTTTCGAAAATGCAGGCCAGCCACAGGATGAGGCAAATTTATCGGTGGACAGAAAAAGCGGTGTGCCGTCGACAACATCAACGTACAGTCCAGGCTGATCAAAGTCCCAGTACTTGCCGGTAAATGGCGGTTCGGTAGCGCCCTGCTGGGTGACCTGATATTCCAGTTCACTCAGATTTTTATTTCTTGTCATATCGATTGATCACTTTCTTTCTGGTTCAGGACTATTATGCCATCAAATCGGAGTGACTTCCGTATGAAATGTTCAGAAAGGGGACACATTTCATGATCTGTAAGAAACCATCATTAGATGAAAAATAAATGATAGTTTTATTGATCCAAAGAAAGACAGATTCGATTCGATGAATGCCCGAAAGGCTTAAAATACGAAAGCAGCCATGATCTCTTTACAATAAAGAAGCAGACGACATGCCCTGATTCTTCGATCAGAAAAGGAGTCGGCTTTTCCTGTTTTGGTTCGAAAGCAATTTTTATGCTTTTGACAGAAGAAAAATGCTTTTTATTTACGCATCTTAGGCTATGATAAAAACCAAGGATGTCAAATCCCCCTCAAAGCATCCTTTGCTTCAAATCCAGAACGCCCACTTGGAAAAATGTGAGAAAAAGCGTTTTCATAACTTGTGAATCTCTTTACAAAGTGTGGTTTTGAAGTTTAAAATCTGAAGTCCGAACACCTGTGGTGACTGGAAAAATATCCACAATGGTCATCGAAAAACAGGAATTCGAAAGCTGGAAAACCCAGCACACAGAAAGAAAGAATAATCCTCAAAATACGATTGACAACGATAAAAATGAATGGAGGGAAACATGGAGACTTCAATTAAAATTCAGGGAGCCAGAGAGAACAATCTGAAAAACATCTCGCTGGAGATCCCCAAAAATAAACTCATCATCATGACAGGCGTTTCCGGCAGCGGAAAAACGTCCCTGGCATTTGATACCATCTACGCCGAAGGTCAGCGCCGCTACATGGAATCGCTGTCCTCTTATGCAAGACAGTTTTTAGGCAACTCCGAAAAGCCGGATGTTGACCAGATCGATGGCCTTTCGCCAGCAATCGCCATCGATCAGAAAACCACTTCCCACAACCCCCGATCCACTGTGGGCACCGTAACTGAAATTTATGACTACCTGCGTCTGCTGTATGCGCGCATCGGGATTCCGTATTGCCCAGAGCATGGTGAACCAATTACCGGTCAGACCGTTACCGAAATGGTTGACCAGGTCATGGAACTGCCTGAAGGCAGCCGTACGACGATCCTGGCTCCCATTGCATTAGGGAAAAAAGGAACGTTTAAAGACACCTTTGCCAAGTTAATGAAGGAAGGCTATCTGCGCGTGCGCGTGGATGGCGAAATCCGCATGCTCGAAGAAATGGAGCCGCTCGAAAAGAACAAGAAGCACGACGTGGAAGTCGTGGTGGACCGTATTGTCCGCCGCGACAATCGTTCCCGTTACTACGATTCCATCAATACCGCCCTGGAAATCGGGGATGGCATGGTCGAAGTCCAGACGCCAGATGAAGTTCTGCGCTTCTCTTCCAACTATGCCTGCAAGATCTGTGGCTTCTCCGTGCCAAAACTCGAACCCCGTCTGTTCTCCTTTAACGCTCCGATGGGTGCATGCCCGGAATGTAAGGGAATTGGTTCGATTCAGAAAGTCGATCTCGATCTTCTGATTCCAGACCGCTCGTTATCCATCAACCAGGGCGGGATTGCCTACTATAAAAACATCGTCGGCACGCTCAACCAGGAATGGCAGCGCATGGAAGCTTTATGCAAAGCCAGCGGCATTGATCTCGATAAGCCAATCAAAGATCTGACCAAAAAACAGCTCGATACCATCCTGCACGGAACCAAGACTCCAGTCGAATTTTCGATCTTTAACACCAAAGGTCTGGAACGTCAGTACCATGAACCAATTGAAGGGGTTGCGGACATGATCGAACGCCGGTATCTGGAAACCGGATCGTCCTGGAGCCGGGACTGGTATGAATCGTTCTTATCCGAAGCAACCTGCCCATCCTGTAAAGGAGCCCGTCTGAATCCTCAGGTTTTATCCGTTCGGATTGGCGGTAAGAATATTTATGAATGGACGCAGATGAGCGTCAATCAGGCCATCGACTTTATTGATCACCTGAACCTCACCCCAACCCAGGCTAAAATTGCGGATCTGGTTCTCAAAGAAATCCGCTCGCGCCTGCAGTTTCTGAAAAACGTCGGCCTGACGTACCTGACCCTCGATCGTCTGGCTTCCACATTGTCCGGTGGAGAAAGCCAGCGCATCCGTCTGGCAACCCAGATCGGTTCGCGTTTAACCGGCGTGATGTACGTTCTGGATGAACCATCGATTGGTCTGCATCAGCGGGACAATGATCGTCTGATTGAGACCCTCAAACAGATGCGGGATCTTGGCAATACGCTGATTGTCGTGGAACATGACGAAGATACGATGCGCGCTTCTGACTATATTGTTGATATCGGACCTGGAGCGGGTATTCATGGCGGCCAGGTCGTTGCCGAAGGCACACCGGCGGAAGTCATGGCCAATGACAACTCGATTACCGGCCGGTTCCTGTCCGGTAAAGAAACCATCCCAACACCAACAGAACGCCGCAAAGGCAACGGCAAGGCGTTGCAAGTTGTCAATGCCACACAGAACAACCTGAAACACGTCAATGCGACGTTCCCATTAGGAACCCTGACGGTTGTCACCGGTGTTTCCGGATCGGGTAAATCTTCCTTAGTCACCGAAGTGTTAACCCGTACCATCCAGCACCACTTAGGCAAGGTCCGCACCAAACCAGGTCAGGCAGAACGGATTGATGGTCTGGAAGAAATCGATAAACTGATCGAAATCTCGCAGGAACCAATCGGCCGCACCCCGCGTTCCAACCCGGCAACCTATGTGGGTGTCTTTGATGATATCCGGGATCTGTTTGCGCAGACCAAGGAAGCCAAAATGCTTGGCTTTACCAAGTCGCAGTTCTCCTTCAACGTGAAGGGCGGCCGTTGTGAAGCGTGTCAGGGAGATGGCATCCGGAAGATCTCGATGCACTTCTTACCGGATATTTATGTAGACTGCGACGTGTGCCATGGCAAACGCTACAACGAAGAAACCCTGCAGGTAAAATTCAAAGACAAGACCATATCGGATGTTCTGGATATGACCGTTGAAGAAGGGATTGAATTCTTCAGCCAGATCGCCAAGATCCGTCATAAACTCCAGACCTTAAGTGATGTTGGACTGTCTTACATCAAACTTGGTCAGTCGGCCACAACCCTTTCGGGTGGTGAAGCGCAGCGTGTCAAACTGGCCAGTGAACTGCAGAAAAAGCCAACCGGCAAAACGGTCTTTGTTCTCGATGAGCCAACGACCGGTCTGCATTCCGCAGATGTCCGCAAGCTGATTGAAGTGCTGCAGCGCCTGGTGGATACCGGCAATACGGTCATTGTTATCGAACATAACCTGGATGTGATCAAAAATGCGGATTACATCATCGATATCGGACCAGAAGGCGGTGACGAAGGCGGAACCATCGTTGCGACCGGCACGCCAGAAGAAATTGCAGCCTGCCCGAACAGCTACACCGGTAAATATCTGCGCCCGCTGCTGGAGCACAAAACCCCGGCCTTACCGGCTCCAGCCGAAAAAGCAACAGAGTCTGAACCCCAGTCGGTAGCAGAAGCAGCCTAACCATTCAAAATCACCAAATCCAATTTCAACTTTGTAACAAATAACGAACCCCATGCACCTTCCTGGACCAGGGAAAGTGTATGGGGTTTTTGTCTGTCTTTTTGAGATGGAAACCAACAAGTGCGATGAGGGGACAAAAGAGACGGAAAATTTGAACAAAAGCGACAATTTGCATCGAAAAGAGAGACTCTTTAACCACTCCAGTTCTAAGAAAGCCGCCACCAACACTTTGAAACGAGCATTTGAAGCCAGAAATGGTGGGAAATTTGAGAACATAGGGGGTGCTTGTTCGTTTTGATCTCCCACATGGAAACCACTTCCAAGAGTGAAACGAAAACCTTGCAGGCTAACCTACAGAAGCGAAGGAAATTCAGGCCATATGTTAAAATAAGCAAGGAATTGTGGTTAGATAGGAAGTAAGAAGGCATAAGCAAAAACGTTTGTGTCAGATTGAGGATAACAATCAGGTGCCTGAAAACAGACACTCAGACTTTATCCACTTGTTATCAACCGCCTGATTTATCCTGCTTAAGCGCATGGATTCCAAGGGCCTGACAGGATAAGAATTGAAGGAGAAGGAGGATTCGGTATGCCAAAAACAACGGTCGGCGATCTTGAGCGAAAATTCAATTACCAGCAAGTGACCGGCACACCGGCAGCTTTAAATCGTGTCATTACATTACCGGATATTAACCGTCCTGGTCTCGAACTGGCCGGCTACTTCTCCAACTCACAGACCAAACGCATCGTGGTTATCGGTGGTAAGGAATACCGCTATATCCAGGATGAAATGGATGAAATCAATCAGCGCCGGGTCTTTGAATTTCTGACGGGCGAAGATACGCCCTGCATTCTCATTACCGGCATGAATCATCCCTGTCCGCCGGTTTTAAAAGAAATTGCCGACCGCAAAGACTTTCCTGTTTTCGAAACCCATCGCAAAACGAGCCAGCTGGTCGTCAATGTCACCAACTATCTCGATGAACTTCTGGCCCCAAGCCAGTTAGTGCATGCGGAACTTGTCCGGGTGTATGGCGTTGGGGTTCTGATTACCGGTGCAAGCGGTATGGGTAAAAGTGAAATCGTACTGGATCTGGTCAAACGCGGCCATCAGCTGGTTGCCGATGACCGGGTTGATGTCTTCCGAATTCACAACTCGCTGATCGGAAAAACGGCGCAGATCATTGCCGGTTACATGGAACTGCGCGGAGTCGGTATTATCGACGTCAAACGTCTGTTTGGAATCACCTCGGTGGCCAACAGTGCCAATATCAGTTTTGAAGTTTCCCTCGTTCCGTATGATCCGGATGCTGAATATGACCGCATTGGTCTGGAAGAAAAAGAGTTCAGTGAATATCTGGGCATCAAGATCGTCAAGATGCGAATCCCCGTTACCTATGGCCGCCCAATGGGCACTGTCATTGAAACAGCTGTCACCAACTACCTGCTTCAGCAGGATGGCTTTGATTCCGCCAAGGAATTCGAACAGCTTGTCTTAAAAGAAATTGAGAAAAACCGTCAGGATTAGAGAATTTTCCTCTAGTCCTTTTTCATTGTCTGCAGGATCCCTGAAAAGAGGCAGAGGAAGAGACAGGGAAAGATGAAATCCCGGATGAAGAGGCAGAGAAGCCGCAGAGAAAAAGGAAAGATCGGGCACAAAGCCAAAGATTTCCATCTGTCTCAGGGATGATATTAAACAGTTAATATTTGATGTATTATATTGATAATAATTGTCTTATATTGTATCAATATATTATGAAAAGATCTTCAGAATCAAAGTATTTAAAAACTGCTGAATACGCCAGGCAGATC
>CAJTLE010000094.1 GCA_910577085.1 uncultured Allobaculum sp.
GAAAACAGGATCAACCCCCGGACGTCCAAAATCTATCGTGTAATTCTTTGCCAGAGTTTCCCGGACAAAATTGAAATCAATTTCTTCCTGGAGTTTTCTCCAGAAGCTGTCTTTAGGGATGAGAATATCGTAAAGTGCGGAATAGGGACTGAAATCAAGAGTCATTTGGTTAGAAGATTTGAACATATTATTACCACCTTAGTTAAATTATAAAACGGAAGTGATAAAATGTCAATATATTTTCGAATGATTTTGTGCATTTAATGTGATTTCTTATTAGACATAAAAAAAGGTAGTGGCTCAACGGTTAGTCACTACCTCAGTGGTAAATCAATCAAATTTTGTCAGCAGCCTCCCGAATTTCTGGTCTTTTTTTCAATTCTAAGCGGTGAAATTGAATGAAAACAACTACAATTAGGATTCGATTATGTGAACAAAAGTAAAATCGGCAGAAATTGGATAGGACCTCGATCCGGGGATATGACCTGGTTCGAAAGCCATATTCTCCCGGTATACCCGATATAAAAAAGGCAGGGAGGCCAGAGGAAACGAATAAAAGAGGCCAGAGAGGAGACGAGTAAAAAGAGATCAGGATGAAAACTGAAGGAGTCGGCATCAGAAAGCGGAAAGTTCAGGATGGAAAAGGCAGGATAGAAAAAGCACGACCGGCAGAAGAGATTGCTGCTGGTCGTGCGGCTTGTTGGTTATTCTTTAAAAAATTTGGCTTTTCACACTGACAGATTACAAGAGAGATGCGGATCCAGAAATATCAAAGAACGGATCAAGCTCAGCTCGTTCAGTCGTTCGAATGCAGGCGGTTAACCAGATTGCTGACCAGCTCTTCGCTGACTACATCATAATCGTCATGGTGTTCACCATCGAGATAGGCATACGTAACGGCTTTTCCAGTTGTAGTTGGATCTGCAGCGTAGCTTTTGCAGGAAGAGTGAATCTGATGGATGCCGGTTTTTTCGACCATTTCTCTGGCATTCGAAGCGTTCATGCCGCTGCCAGCAAGAATCTGAATCTGGTCACCGAATTTTTTCTGCATGGCAGCAATCTGTTCAATGCCTTCCATGGCTTTGGGCATCTGGCCGCTGGTTAAAACCCGGTCAGCTCCAAGTTCACAAAGCAGTTCAAAGGCCCTTTCATAATCAGGGGTGACATCAATGGCCCGATGGAAGACGGCTTCTTTGCCATAACGGTGAATCAGCTCGATCATTTTGCGGGTCGCATCCTGATCAATCTGGCCATCTTCTTCCAGAAAGCCAAAGGCAATGCCATCGGCGCCATTTTCCAGAAAACTTCTGGCTTCTTCCAACATGATCTTCTTTTCAAGATCGTTGTAGTGAAAGCCTGCAGCTCTTGGGCGGACCATGCAGATCACATTCAGATCAGTGTCGCGTTTAACCGCTTTTAAGGTCGCTTCGGTTGGAGAAAGACCCCCTAAGGCAAGGGCACTGTTGAGTTCAACCCGGTCAGCCCCGCCATGATCAGCAGCCAGACAGTCTTCATAACTGCCGGCACAGACTTCTACAATGGGATGGATCAATTTGTTTTGTTTGTTCATAAATTTGCATTTCCTAGTCTTAACAGACTGAGCGCATAGATTCTGGCATTGCTCATCAGATCTTCGACATTCATCCATTCATCCGGCAGATGGGCGATGCCTTTCTGGCCTGGAAAACTTGGACCGAAGGGAACAATGTTGGGCATTCGTTTGGCGTAAGTGCCACCGGTTGTGGTGACCGGTGTGCCATCTAGATGGCTGATTTCTTCATAGGCAGACTGCAGAACCTGACAGAGTGTACCGTCTTTTTTGAAGAACACAGGTTTCCAGTCACTGATGCACTGCAGGTTGTCTTCAGGTTTCAGCGTGGCTGCAATACGGTGTTCAACTTCGGAATTTTCAATGCAGGGCGGATAGGAAACCGAGAAGCTGACTTTACCGGGCGCAATTTTGGTATTGCGAATGTCCAGCCGCCCAAATTCCGGATCCACCACATCCAGTTTCAATGCCCGTTCTGCACTCATGTTATTGAGCAGATAGGCATTGGTCCAGGTGAAAAGATCTTCAGGATCGGTAAAGTGAATTTCATACACGGATCGACCCCGTTCGGCATAAACCACTGGGAACTTGCAGTCTGGCGTCCAGCCGGCAATCGGCGGGTTTTTATGTTCCAGGTAAGTTGGGATATCATTCATGCCGGTTTCTTCGTTGGTGCCAAACAGAATCCAGATTGGATGTTCTGTTTTCAGGCCCAGATCCTTCATGGCTTTGAGGGCATACAGGCAGGAGAGAATCGGGCCTTTGTTATCGAGAACACCCCGGCCATACAGCTTGCCGTCTCTGATTTCAGGTTTGTAGGGATCAGACGTCCACCCAGTGCCTTCGGGAACGACATCCAGATGACCTAAAACACCGATGTAGTCATCTCCCTGGCCGTATTTGACGATGCCGACCTGGTCAGCAACCACTTCCGTTTCAAAACCAAAGCTTTCAGCAAGCTTTAACGTTTCGTCCAGGGCTTTGCGAACACCGGTTCCATAGGGGGCGTGTTCGGCAGGATCGGATTGTTTGGAATCAATGGAAACGATCTGGCAGATGCCATCAATCATTTCCTGCTTCTGGGCATCAATAGCTTCAAGAAGCTGCTTTTCATTTTCGTTCATATCCATTTCCTTCTTGTTTGCGGAATTTCTGGGGTTTTCGGGTTATTTCCAGATCAGAGGAGCGGTTCTGGTTTTCATGTAGTTGTCCATCCACTCTTCGGATGCTTCTTCAAAATACTGCTTTCCGTTTTCGTCAAACTGAACCAGATAAACGGTCGGTTTGAGATTTTCGGTCGCTACCGCAAAGGAGAAGCCTTTGATATTGGTGGCACAGCCCCATTCGCCTTTATTATTCATGGCAATCAAAGACAGATCCCCAGCTTTGGAGCGTTTCTTTTTCAGCTTTTCATCAAGTTCAGCCACTGCGCTTTCGCAGGCTTCCTGCGGGGTCATACCCTCTTTCATGCGGCGGACGATTTCGTAGGAGATGCAGCCTTTCATCAGATCTTCACCAAGACCGGTTGCACTTGCCCCACCGACTTCACTGTCGACGTATAAGCCGCTGCCGATGACTGGGCTGTCGCCAAGCCGGCCGGCTTTTTTCATGAACAGACCCGAAGTACTGGTGGCAGCAGCCATAGAACCTTGCTGGTCTAAAGCAACCATGCCAACAGTGTCATGTCCGGCATAAGGTTTTAATTCGCGGTCCTGACTGGCTTTCTGGTTTTCTTCAACCAGCCGGTTGTGATAGTGCGTGCGGGCACGATCCGTTAACATGTTCTTTCGTTCAAAGCCATGCTTATGGGCGTATTTTTCAGCACCTGCGCCAACCAGGAAGTTGTTAACAGGTTCTTTGGACAGGCATCGGGCAACTGAAACTGGATTGGCAAAGTCTTTGATCGCGCCAACGGCACCGATCGAAAGGGTATCGCCATCCATAAAGGCGGCATCCAGTTCGACTTCTTCGTCTTCATTGGGCAGACCGCCGTATCCAACGGATTTATAGTATTCAAAATCTTCTACCGCCCGAATGGCAGTTTCCAGAGCATCGGCTGCGGATGCATCATGTTCCAGCATGGTTTCGGCTTCGCTGATCCCTTCAAGGGCCATGCGCCAGGTTGCAATGATTCCGTACATTTTCAATTTCTCCTTAGAAAAAAGAGAGCACAAGCTCTCTTGGATTTATGTTTTCAAGTGGTTCGATTTTCAGATTCTGTCCGATTCAGTCAGACAGTTTGGATTCTTGCAGAATTAATAGCAGAATTCTTTTTCCATTTTCGTGACGTCTTTATGATCAGCCAGAGCCGCGCCTAACTGGCACATATGCTCGAGGGCATCATTCAGACCCACTTCGCCTTTTTTCGGTCCTCTGACAATTGGGATCAGATCTTTGTATTGAGCAATCGTTTCTTCGTTTTCTTTGGACATGCAGGCAATTGCGGGAACATCGGTATTCTTGTTGATGCTTTCACACACCTGGGCTGCCATCAGAGCATAGTCCTTGTAGTTAAAAGCTGGACCACAGAAAACAAGATCGGGTTTCAGCTTCAGAGTCAGGGCTGTAATTTTGCGGACGATTTCCTGCGGGTTGGCCAGGAACGTTCCATTGCCGCAGTATACACAGGCGATTACTTTTTCATCGTTGGCTTTTAAGTAGCGTTCCATCATTACAGCAGGGCCCACTACTTCTTTGGTGGCTTTTAAAGGAACCATTTTATCGTCTTTCGTTCCTTGTCCAGCCTGGATCTGGTCATAGACCATCATGACTTTTTTCATTTCATTACCTCTCGTCATACTTTCTTATTCGAGTCGAGTTTAAAAACAGCAACAGCCCCAGAGCCCTTATGGCACTGGGGCTGTCAAGATGAATCGAAGGATTCAGGAGGGTTTAGCAGATTGAACAGCGTACAGCAGTGTTAAATCGATCAAAGGTCATCTAAATCCAGATCATCCAGATCGATTTCTTCTTCACCGGAATCGGCAGCCGCTTTTTCTTCGTCTAAGTACTGACGATCCAGGATCTTGATGAATGGAAGGTAGATAAATACGCCAAGAATCAACAGGAAAGCCTGGAAGAGGGCGCCCACCCAGTTGGTTGCCAGGAATCCGGAGATGACAACTGGCATGGTCCATGGAATGTTAATGCCGTTACATGGCGGGAACATACCCATCGACATGGCAATGTAAGTCAGAATGATGTTCATGATTGGAACCAGAATGAATGGAATGGCAATGATTGGGTTCAATACGATTGGCAGACCAAACACGATTGGTTCGTTGATGTTGAAGATTCCGGCAACCAGGGACAGTTTGCCCAGTTCCAGAACTCGTTTTGACTTACAGAACAGCAGCATTGCAATCAGTAAGGATAATGTCGATCCGCATCCACCGAAGGTTGCGAATAAATCCTGAAACTGCTGCGAAATAATATGGGCACCATTGGCAACGGTATAGCCGGCCGGACCAACAGCACGGTATAAATCAAGGTTTTCTAAAGCAAGCGTCTGGAGGATTGGGTTGAAGACGGCACCGACAACGGAACCACCGTTAATACCAAAGAACCAGAACAGGTGCAGGAAGATGTAGGCGACGATCATTGCGCCCAGAGTATCGCCAAGACCAAGCAGTGGTGTCTGCAGGAACGTGAAGATGAAATCAAATGCGGTTGTTCCACAGGCAACGAAGATCAGGTTGATCAGGAAGAACACAGTCATAACGATTGTTGCTGGAATCAAAGCGGAGAAAGAAGCAACAACTGTTGGAGGAACACCTGCTGGCATCTTGATGACCCAGCCTTTGCGTTCTACCCATGCATAAAGCAATACAGAGGTAATGGCGACGATAATGCCGACGAACAGACCTTTCGATCCGAGCCAGCCAAACTGTAAGCCGCCAACGACAGCGTTAGCACCTTCAGGAATATTGACCAGTTCACCAGTTGCATCCATCAGGGAAGAAATCTTCGCATTGAAGGAGAAAGGCATCAGGATGAACCAGGACATTAAAGCAACGGCAGCACCAAAGATTGGTGTTGTTCCTTCTTCGCGGGCCATGGAATAACCAATGCCGACTACCGCAAAGATTGCCATTAACGAGAAGGTTGCATCAGAACATTTAGATAACAGACTGGCAAAGGAGAGATCTCCGATATACCAGTTTTCGACAAAATTTACCCAGGCAGTAATTGGGAAGTTTGCCAGAAGCAGGAAGATCGATCCGGCGATCAGCAATGGTGTAGAAACCAGGAAACCGTCACGGATCGCAATCAAAAACTTGTTGCGCCCAATGGCACTTGCCAACGGCATTAACCATTTTTCTAGTTTGTCCATCATAATAATTACTCTCACTCTCTATGATTGAAATTTGAATTTGAAACGAATCTGTCAGATGAGTAACGGCGGATGACTTGCGCCAGAGTTTTTCGATCCACGACTCATTCTGTACAGAAGACCGGCTTTATGAAACCATAAGGCAAAATGGCTGATGGAGAGAGTATGCCTCGGGCCATAAAGCCGGACAGGGGAGTTACAGATCCAGAGCGAAAAGTCGAAAGAAGAGGACGTTTTGCTCTATGCCAATGCGGTTAAGCAGCTGCTTTGGCTTTTTTCATTTTGGCAATGGCGGTTTTCAGCACTTTTTCGCCATTCATCATGCCGTAATCGCCAGAGTCAATGACCATGATTGGAATTCCTGATTTGCCATATCGCTCTTCTGTCTCTTTTAAGAGGTATTTGACCTGCGGGCCTAACAGGATTGCATCCGGGCGATCATTTTCGATAATTTCGCCAAGTTTTCCATGTGGGAAGGCTTTAACGGAGATTGGCAGGTTGTGTTTGTCAGCGGCTTTCTGCATGTCGGCGGCTAACATGCTGGTTGACATTCCTGCGGAACAGAACAAATAAATCTTTTTCATGTGTTTCCTCCTTTGTTCTAACTG
Source organism: uncultured Allobaculum sp. (assembly GCA_910577085.1). Taxonomy (GTDB): domain Bacteria; phylum Bacillota_I; class Bacilli_A; order Erysipelotrichales; family Erysipelotrichaceae; genus Allobaculum. The sequence goes on from CAJTLE010000094.1 coordinate 6,491, forward strand.
TCTTCATTTTATTTAGAATATGGGGAAAATATGGTATGAATTTTTCCCATCGCGAGGAAGTGCTTTCTCTTATTTTCCTCGCCTTTCGAGAAACTCTTTTCAATTTCAATCCAGATTATGATAAGAATCATCATTTCTGAAACTTCATAATTTACCATAAATCACATTTTTAACCATATTCAAGGCCAGATTTCCTAGCGCGAGGAAGAGAATCCCCATTGACAAAACATAAAAAAGACCTGTCCTTTCTCTGTAAACAGAAAAGACAGGCTATTAAAAAACAGGTTCTATAAAACAGGCTCTAACAATCGGGGATGAAGGATCCGATCCGGAAAAGCCGGTGGAAAAAATCAACTTAAAGAAAGAATCGGTGATAAAAAAATCAGATGGACTGGTGGCGGCCTTTGAGTGCAACTTCCTTTTCGATAGTTCCGGCAAGGTAGTCATGGAGCATCCGCTTGCTTGGAGCACAAAGTGCCATCAGTCCGGAAACCAGAGTAATCGCAATGCCAAGGTACAGCAGATACCCAGAAAAATTCAGACCACTGGCCAGGCAGAGCATATCCTGCCAGAGCCGGCTTGGATTGAACAGAACACCTTCCAGAATCAGCAGGCCAAGCCCTTGACGGATAAGCAGATCTTTAAAACGAAGGCTGGAGCCATCTGTCTTTTCGATCTGGATACCCATGGTTTTCTTTCCAACTGTCTGACCAGGATAAATCTTATAGGGAACCCAGATGTAATAGAAGCAAGCCATCAAAAGTCCAAGGCCGCCTAAAATCAGGGCAGTTCTCATATTGGAAGCTTCAGCCAGCCTGAAGACGTTGACCTGGGTCATACTCTCCTGATCATGGGTCAGAAACATCCAGCCAAGACATAAAGGAAGCATCATACATAACGCTCCCACAAACCAGTCAATCAGATAGGCCATCATCCGTTTGGACTGATTGACATGGCAGGGTGTCTGATCAAGCAGATTGATCATTTGCAGCTTAAGATTTGAAAACATATCTGTTTCCTCCTGTTCTCTATTCTTCGAGCAGTGTGCTCATAAAAGCTTTGTAATTTTTCTGATGTTTGAGCCGGTTGAAGCGGATCTGATTGGAGACAACACTGATCCACCAGTCAAAGAACACGCGCAGCAGCTCATGATCACTCGGTCGGATAGCCAGCAGAATGACAAACTCAACATCAAAAGCACCCCAGTGAATTGGATGGTCCAGAAACGCGATGGAGATAATCGATTCAGCCACATCACAATCCAGGGCATGGGGCAGTGCAAAGCCCATCATAAAGGATGTCGGGGCAAACCTTTCCCGTTCCAGAACGCTTTGCGCATAGTTTTCCGGTGCGATGCCTGCGTTGATCAAGGGATCCGCCATTGACTTGATGACCTCTTCGACACTTTCGGCTTTGAAGTTGTTATAAAAATACTCTGGGCGGATCAGATTCTTGATCTTGGCTAGAAATTCCGCATGTCCTTTTTCTTTATCCAGCCGGTTCAGGCAGCTGAAAATTGCAGCTTCATTTTCCGGTGTGTAGAAGACCGAAATTTCAATCGTTGGAATATCCATCGAATGTCCTAGAGGAATCGTGGTCAGAATCAGATCAGGATTGAGCTCTTTCGCTTTCTTTTCTTCAAAGGCCTTTTCCACACTGACAATGTTCATCCGATCCTCAAACTGATTCCGGATTTTCGAGACCACCAGATTGCTTAAAGCCTGATCGTTAGGAAAGAAAAGCAGTGCCCGATAGCGCTTGGAGGTCGTTGCCCGGTTATAGCTGGCTCCAAAATGCAGGGCCAGAAATCCAAGTTCGTCCTGCAAAATCTTCAGATTGGTGATTGCCCGCAGTTTCTCCCCGGCACAGACGGCCATATCGAAAATTAAAGGAAAACGCCAGCGGATTTCTTCAAGGTAGAGATTTTTAATGGAGGTGTCGTGATTCAGACGATCGCTCAGAGCCCGCAGATGCAAAGACAGCCCCCGGATCAGATCTTCGTCTTCCGTCATGTTGACACCAAAATGATGATAGATGGAGTTGAGCATCTGAATTGTGATGTCATGAAGGTCGTACACCCAGCCATTGATTTCAATAATATTATCGGTATAGTCCATCGCCCGCTTGCCAAGTAAAAGAAGAGCAACCTGTTCGATTTCGTCATTGTTGACTTTGATTGGATACAGACGACTGATCCGTTCGTACAAATCCTTGGCAACCGCATATTCAACGGTCTGTTCCAGTTCGGGATCGGATGGACGTTCTTCGATCAGATTGAACTGCATCATCCGCTTTAAGGCGACTCCGATATGCATCAGAATCATCGGAATTTCCATTTCGCGGATGGAGTAGCCATGGCTTTCCATACAGCTGGCCAGAATTTCCTTACATCGATACAGGTCAAATTCTGGATACAGATGGGCAATGCAGTCGAGATTGAAGAAGTTATCGTCCACCTCTTCCATCAGCAGATGTTTGAAAAGCCTTCGTTTCTCATACTCATCACCAGAAAGGGTAATCAGGCCTTTTCGATAGATCAGATCCAGTTCCGAGTCTTCCCGGAGCATGGCCCGGATGGACTTGAGATCCTGTTCAACGGTATAGACGCTGGCGCAGACCTGATCACTCAGATCTGTAATAGAGCATTCTTTGACGGAAAGCAGTTTTTTGAGGATGTAATTGCAGCGTTCTTTCGGGGTCTGGGGAATTTCTTCCTTATTGACCAGCGAATTCGAACTCACCTGCAGATGGAGTCGATATCCCTGCTGATAAGAGGATTCAATCCAGCCATCCTGGATCTGGCTGTTAATGGTTTCGATATCACTGCGGATTGTCCGAGTGGAAACGTGCATGATCAAAGCTAGATCTTTTCCTTTCACCCAGTCTTTTTCTTTGTCGAGAAATGCAACAATCTTCGTTTGTCTTTCATTCATCGCGCCAGACCTTCTCTTTCTGTATATAGTATGAAGTTTCATTTCCCGTGGCAGAGGGATCTTCCTTTCCTAGTGCGCGGAAAGAAATGAAATCGTAGAAAAAATAACAGCCAACTATACTGTCCGTGGTGATCAAAATGTTCAGAAAATTACTCGACCCTAACTCTATTCACAGCAAGAAGCTGCGGCTGGCCTATTCTCTGGTGCTGATTGTATTCAGCTCTTTGTTACAGACCTTTGTCATTCAGACCTTCATGAATCCCTGTAATCTGCTGTCCAGTGGATTTACTGGGTTGGCTTTGTTAATCAACAAGATTTCACTGGCCATGGGGATGGATATTCCGACTTCCGTGATGATTCTGGCATTGAATATCCCCTGTGCACTGTTCTGTGCCAAGCGGATCTCTAAACGGTTTACATTTTTGTCCTGCGTGCAGTTTACGTGTACCTCTTTCTTTTTGACCGTCTTTAATTTCCGGCCGATTGTGGACGATGTCCTGCTCAATATTATCTTCGGGGGATTTCTATATGGGATGGTTACAGTCATTGCCTTGCGTACAGACGGTTCTACGGGTGGAACGGACTTCATTGCCCTGTATGTTTCTGATCTTCTGCACAAGAGCATCTGGAACTATGTCTTTATCTTCAACATGTGCCTGATCATTATCTTCGGTGCCATGTTTGGCTGGCAGTATGCTGGATATTCAATTCTGTTCCAGCTGATCTCAACCAAAACCATTGATAACTTTTATAACCGCTATGCCCAGGTGATGATTGAAGTGACAACCCAGGATCCGGATGTTGTGTCTGAAGCTTTCCAGAGTAGTTTTCATCACGGAATGAGTGTGGTAAAAGCCTATGGGGCTTATAAACACCAGATCTACTATTTATGCCGCTCTATCATTTCGACGTATGAAGAAAATGAAGCGGTCCGGGCGATTCGTAAAGCAGATCCCAAAGCGATTGTGTATTCGAATCGGATCGATAATTTTTATGGCAGCTTCTACCGCCGCCCAATTGAGTAGGGAAGGTTCAGGAGCAGCTGAATTCTGATGTACAGGCGAAGCTGACAAAATAAGTCAAATGAATCGTTGAGAAATCATCTGATTCAGAGATCAGAACAGACCAGAATATAAGGCACTTTTCTAAGGCATTAAGATATGGAAAGAGAATTGAACTTTATTCAGATCTGGAAACAGGCAGGACCGAAAATGGTTCTGCCTGTTTTTAAGTCCAGACAGATTTCCTTGAACACTTATAGTCGAGGAATTCCTGATGATTAGACAGTTCCTTTTATGCCTGAAGGTACTTTAACTTATACTCAGATATGATTGTATTCAACTCACCAAATTTGGCAATATCATTAAAAGAAGCTGCCTGGTGTGAAATACAGTAAACAAGATAAAGTGACGAATGATTCGGGCCGAATGACACTGAGAGAAAGGCGTAGACCTGGAAGATAAAGACTAAGAATAGATGCGAAAGAGACCCTGCATCTGAGGGTCTGAATCAAAAAACGACTGCAATCTGAGGCAAAAGATGAATTTCTTGACATTCAAAAGAGCCCGGCGTATGGTCTATAACGTTGGTTCAGAAAAAGCAAAAAGTCAACCCCCTGTAAGGGAAATGACAGGGATCTGATCAATGCTGAATCTGACCGAATTGTGAAAATATAAAAATATTTCACAAATATACTTGACCTCATCCGATTCGGATGATATAGTATATGAGCGTTAAGGGAACGCGGCACACAGCTGCTGACCTGACGCAAATCATCTTTAGATATCGAACAAAACATTGATTGTGAAATTCTTAAAAATATTTCACAAAAGATGTTGACTTCTGATCTGGCAGATGATAAGATAAACAAGCCTTGTGAGGGAAATTGATTCACTCACAAA
>CAJTLE010000095.1 GCA_910577085.1 uncultured Allobaculum sp.
AGCCGGGCAGCCAAGCAGGGAATGGATAAGCGCTGAAAGCATCTAAGTGCGAAGCCAGCCCCAAGATAAGATCTGCGGTATATAAGACCCCTTGAAGACTACAAGGAAATAGGCTGTGGGATGGAAGTTACGTGAGTAATGAAGTTGGCCAGTACTAATCGGTCGAAAGCTTAATCTAAGATAACGAGATACAGAGTGAAAGCTCTGACAGTAAGAATCATGGAGAGGAAAGAAAGCCACAGGCAATCTTCGCTCTTCATGAACGAAATGAAAGTCATAACTGTTTGAAACGGAAGTTATGTCAAAGCTGGTGTTTGTTTTTGAAAGATCTATGAGATCAACGACCAGGGACAGTCGAAAGACAGATCCGAACATAAAAATAAATCTCCCAAATCTACGAGGAAATCGCAGGTTTGGGAGATTTTTTCGTTGTGGCAGGAAAGACGGATGGATCACAGATCATGTGGTTGATCGAAGCAGGCGTACAGGATGGAATCCTTCTTTTCTTATTCCTTTGGGGATTCTGTAAAGGAGAGTGGTTCAAAATTGAATTCTGGCCATTCTGGCTGTTTAATCAGACAGTCAAGAAAACCTGCCAGATAATAAGGAATATAGAGCAGGTGTGGTTTGGCTGGCGCTTTTTCAATGTTCCCCTGACAGAGAACAATTCCTTCTCCGAAAGACCAGTTGGAAACGGCACTCACCTTGAGGCCTGGATAGTCAGCGACATGGATCAGGCAGCTACAGTTGTCAAAGAAGGACAACTGAAAGGAAGAATCTGAAAGAGATCTATCATCAGTATCCAGACGGGTTTGACACACCAGAAAAAAGTGAGTTTCCATTGCTGGTCAAACTGATTGATGCCAGAGACAATCTTTCTGTCCAGGTTCATCCGGAGGATGCGTATGCCCAAAGCCATGAAAACCAGTCTTGTGGAAAGAATGAATGTTGGCACATTCTGGACTGCGGTAAGAACGGTCAGATTCAAATTGGTCACCATGCCAAAACAAAAGAAGAACTGGCGGATCTTATCGATCGAAGCCAATGGGAACAATTGCTTGACTATCGGGCAATTAAACCAGGCGACTTTCTGAATATTCCCGCCGGCACGGTTCATGCCATTTGCCGCAATACATTGCTTTTAGAAGTTCAGCAGGCTTCTGATCTTACGTACAGACTGTATGACTACGATCGGTTATCCAATGGAAAGCCAAGAGAGCTTCATCTCGCCCAGGCCAAAGATGTCATCGTTTGCCCCGCACCAAAACAAAGTCCAGAACAGACAGAGGGCGATATTCTTGTCGATACTTCCTATTTCAAAGTCAGAGAACTGAAGGGAAAAGACAAAATTTTGATAGAAACGCAGCCAACTTTTCAGATCGGATTTGTGGTTGACGGAGAAGGAGTTTTACAGAACGCTTCATCGCTGGGATACCTTTCTGGTTCCGGCCAATATGGTGCCACTTGTGCTGACCGGCCACCTGCATCTCATTCTGGCCCAGCCAAAGTAAGCCGACAGGAAGTAAGGAAACAGGAAGATCATTTTTCCAGATCAGACTGGATTCAGAACAGAGGAAACTGCTTGAACTGGAATGAGGACTTTTCCAAAGAGCTAAACCATATAAACTGTCTGATTTTAAATTTTAACCATTGCCCACGCCTCCATAGAGGCGTTTTTTCTGCTTGATCAGGCAGAAGATCGGCCTGCTGTTTTGACAGCCTGTTTGGCAAAGAAAAATCAGAAAGAAGAGTTGATCAGAAAGAATAGTGGAAAAAAGAACCCGCCGAAATGGTAAGCTCTAAAAGAATCGCAACCGAAGGAACATGCTGAAACGGCTTTATCTATCCATGTCAAAAACTTTTGACAGCTTTCGGCATCCGTTTTTGGCCGGTGTCAAAAAGGTTGGATCGACAGAAAAGCAGGATTTTCTAGAATGGGGAACAAGGAGGCACGAAAGATGGAAATTGGCAGACAGATTCGAAACTATCGAACAAAGGCAGAGCTTTCTCAGGAACAGCTGGCGGATTTGGTCTTTGTTTCCCGGCAGACAATTTCAAACTGGGAGAATGACAAAAATTATCCGGACATCAAAAGTCTGGTGCTGCTCAGTGAAGTCTTTCAGGTCTCGCTGGACCAGCTGGTCAAAGGAGATCTCGAGAAAATGAAAACTGAAATTGATGGTCAGGAATATGCGCAGTTTCAAAGAGACAGTGCGATTTTGACGGTGCTCTTTGTGATTCTGCTCATTGCTCCGGTTCCCCTGGTAAGAGCCTTTCGGTGGTTTGGAATGACGGTATATCTGGTTGTATTTGGAATTACGATGTATTTTGCGCTGCGAGTTGAGCGCTATAAAAAGAAGTATGACATTCAGACCTACAAAGAAATTGTGGCCTTTTCAAATGGCCAGAGTCTGAATGAGATTGAAAAAGCCAGAGAATCAGGAAAACGTCCGTATCAGAAAGCATTGCTGGCCGCAGGGGCAGGAGCACTTGTCGTGGTGGTGGCGTTGTTGATGGATGCACTGTTTTGGTAGAGTGGAAAGGGAAGCACACCTCGGATCATGGACAAAGAGAAAAGCTCCCGGATCTTTTCAGAGGAATCCGGGAGCTTTGATTTTATTGGAGCAGATAAAAATCAGGGATTGGTGGGTCAGGGAACCGTTGCACAAGTGATCAGGAGATCAGATGTTCAGTCGACCGATGACTATTCTGCTTTTTCCTTTTCATCCAGGATTTTGCCGTACTCACGTAAGGCAACGATCGCATTGACCGCCTGTTCAGCAGTTGGATAAGCAGGGATTCCGGCATCACGCAGTTTCAGGATAATGTCGTGGCATTCTTTACCACCCTGGCATTCCATGACAACTGGTTTGTTGGCACTCTTGTTCTGGTTCCAGACTTCGATGACCTGATCAGCAACTTCGTTAACGTCCGTTACAGCTGTCGGGCAGATGGAAACGTAAACGCAGTCTACATTTGGATCACGCAGAGCCTGTGAAACGGCGCCGCGATACTGGATTGGAGTTGCTGTACCGGAAATATCAACTGGGTTGAGCGGGGATCCGAACATTGGCATGTAGTTGCGGATCTTACCAAATAACAGTGGGGAGATTTCCTTCAGTTCTTTTAATGGCAGACCACGACGTTCGAAGTGATCGCAGGAAAGCAGACCACTGCCGCCGCCGTTGGTAATCATGACGATATTGTCCCCGTGAAGAGGAGGCATCAGGCCTAAAGCCAGCGCATCATCCAGGAATTCCTGCCATGTCGTGGCACGGATGACACCAGCCCGATCAAAGACACTCTGGTAGTATTCATCCGATTCAGGGTTTTCCGAAGCAGTGTGGGCAAAGGCTGCCTTGTGACCGATCTTCGATCCGCCAACTTTGATGACCACGATTGGTTTCGTGGATTTCTGGGCTGCTTTAACGAACGCTTCTGGAGAATCCAGACCTTCGATATAAACGGCGATGGATCCAGTGTTTGGATCTTTATCGGCGTATTCAATGAATTCCGCAAAGTCGACATCGGCTTTGTTGCCAAGACCAACGAAGAAGGACATGCCTAAATGGTCTTCCTGGCTGGTGCCTAAAGCGGCCAGCAGGTTGGCACCGGACTGAGAAATCATGGCAACCGGTCCGGGCACTGGTAAGTAAGGGATAAATCCACAGTTGAAATGGAAATACGGGGAGCCCATTCCAACCAGGTTTGGTCCGATTAATGGCAGTTCATTGTCACGGCAGTATTGGGTCAGTTCATTCTGGAGTTCTTCACGACCGATTTCCTTGAAGGCGGAAGTGGAGATGACCGCAATTTTAACGCCTTTGGCAACGCAGTCTTCCAGAACGGATTTGACGACATGTGCTGGAACGGCAACAAAGGCCAGATCGACTTCGTCAGGGATATCTTTGACCGTCGGATAGGCTTTTAAGCCCTGGACTTCTTTGGCACGGGGGTTAACCGGATAAATCTTGCCATCATAGCCCCATTTTTCCAGACCTTCAATGACTTTATACCCAACTTTGCCATCTAAGCGGCTGCTGCCAACGACGGCGATACTTTTTGGATTGAGCGCATAGGGAAGTTTTTCAACAACGTAATCACGAGCTTCTTCAATCAACATGACTAGTTTTCCTCCTTGTCTGCACAAAGGCTGCAGGCATTTTTATGAGCCATCCGGTTCTGGAGCATGTCATCGGTAAAGACGCACATTTCCCAGTTGTCGGTGTCATCATCCAGTCTTGCGGTCCAGCGCCGGAACTGACGCGGGGAGTTAGCTTCCAGAATTTCTTCAATTTCCGGATAGGCTTCCATCGTTTCGCGCAGTTTCTTGGAATCGGTCAGTTCTTCATAGGCCATAAAGATGGCATCATGATAGGAATCGGTGAATTCAAAGACGTTATTGAAGTCCGGATTGGCGGCCAGTTCGTCGATGATCTGGCTCTTGCGATAGCTTGGGGTGTTCTGGAACATCCGGATCAGGTAGCAATGGTTGTTCAGCCCCAGCTTCATGAAGTTGAGATACAACATATTGATCAAAAAGCGGCTTTCATCCATGACGTGGATGAAGTCTTCACGCATTTTGGCTCCATCTAGACCAGAGAGTTCCTGTAAAACATCATAGTTAAATAAGTCAGCGGATAATTCAGTATTATTGAGGACTTCCAGAATTTCGAGATCTTTTTCGTCGATCTTATCGGTGTATTCAAACAGTTTCTTTTTCGCTTCGTCGGAGAATTTGAATTCTCTGAAACGGAACGGGGTATCGGCCTGGTTGACGCTGCTTTCTCTTAAGTCACGGCGAACCGGGCACAGATGAACGTATTCAACATAAGGGTTCTGTTTGATTGGATCGATGATGGCTTCCAGCAGGTTGTCTAAAACGCGCATGTGGTTGCCGCAATAGAAATCAAAGTCACCGCCATCGCATGCATAGCCGGTGCAGATTTCGTTGTTATTCTGAATCCAGTCGGTCAGTTTCTGCTTTTCTTCGGGCGGGCAGCCATCTTTCATTTTGACAACCCAGTACCACAGACCAAATCCATAGACACCAACAGAAGAGTTTTTGACCAGCATGTACAGACGATCATCATACATACGCTGCAGTCTTGCTTTGACTTCGTCTTCACTCAGGCCAGTTTTTTCAGCCACAAGAGCCAGATTGAAGACATCCGGTCTTGTCTGATAGAAGCTTTTTGCTACATTGAACGCAGCAACGCGGGCATCATCTGGACCAACAATACCGGGTTCCAGAAAGCCCAGTCCACGCGGTGCAAAATAATAATCGCGCATCCATTCTTGTTTTTCTTCCGTATTCAGAAGATAGTTTTTGCCAGGTTTTGGCATAGAATCATCACCTCTTACTCTTCATCAGGAATACTTTGGTTTCAGTATAGACCTTTTTGAAAGGGCTAACATATGTATTTCTGGCTTTTTTGATGATTATAAGAAGCGTCTGACTTGCATGTTATTGGCTATCGATTTGACGACAATTTCTGTACGTATATTTATGACTTAGAAATCAATCAAAGCGAAGAAGTGAAGAGGATGGAAGCTGAAAAAATGGCCTGATCAGATTCCAGTCAGACGGAAGTTTGGAAACGAAAAAACGGTGCCCTAAGACACCGTCTGTTTAACAGATCATTTAAAGGATCCAGTCCAATTCAGAAATCGACTGGAGAGTCATTCTGCCAAAAAGCAGGAATGGCAACAAGAATCGCAATCGGGAAGGATTATTCTTCTTCCAGCCAGATCACCCGGTCGTTTTCAAAGCGGGCAATTGGTGCTAAAGAATAGAGTGGATAGCCTTTTTCGAGGATAGGACTGCGGCCGGCCTGGAAGGCTTTTTCAATGCAGAAACCGCATCCGACAAGTTTGGCTCCAGCCTGGTTGATCAGATCTTCAATGCCGATAAAGGCCTGGCCATTGGCCAGAAAGTCATCGATAAACAATACCCGGTCTTCTGGATCTAACGCAGCCCGCTGCATGCATAAGGTATAGGAAGTCTGCTTGGTAAAGGAGAAAACTTCGGTAAATAAAGGATCATCCATCGTCGATGGTTTTGCTTTCTTGCAATAGACAAGCGGGATATCCAGCTTTAGCGCCGTCATTAAAGCGGGTGCAATCCCACCTGCTTCAATGGTCATCACTTTAGTTGGGTGAACGTCTTTGAAATGATCCGCAAAGGCCTGACCAATCTGGGCCATGAGCTTTGGATCTACGGTGTGGTTGAGGAAATTATTGACCTTTAAAATCCGGGAAGAAAGGATCTGGCCATCCTGTTCGATGCGTTCCTGAAGAAAATTCATATCTATATCCGCCTTTCTGATCATTGAGAGCTTTTAACAATTGAGAGCATTTAACAAGAGCATTTAACAGAGGAAAGAGCACAGACGTCTCTGCAAACATGTCCGTTTTTGAGCTGATCTTTTTGGTTTCTATTTTAGCCGTTCAGATCAGATGGAGAGAGAAAAGATGCTTTTTTCCAGGGATGGTCTGACTTTTGGAGCAACCAAGTCCAGTCCAGTCCGGTATGGTCCTGGAAACTGTAAGGAATATTGCTGGAAACTGTAAGGAATATTGAAGGAACAGAATAGCAGGCCCAAAATAGATGAGGCAAAATGAAAGGAACAAAAGAGGGAAGACAACCATGACAAATTTTTCAGATCCAAATCCAATCGCTCAAAGCATCAATACTCTCGCTGATTTCTGCGCAAAACGCGATTTTGAAACCTTAACGCAAGAAGACATCCAGGCTAAAACCGGCCAGAATCAGGTAGATGTTCTGGTTTTGTTTGGCGGAACCATTGTCGAAGGTCTGAATGTGCTGGCAAAAGCCATTGAAAATCAGACGGCAAAGACAACGATCATTGTGGGTGGTGCCGGTCATACCACGGATACCCTGCGAAAAACGTTCGCTGACCGATTTGAAGACGATCCGGCTTTTACCTTTGAAGTCTTGAAAGGTTTAAGTGAAGCGGAAATCTTCCAGAAGGCTCTGGCTAAGCGTTATGGTCTGCAGGCCGATTTTCTGGAAACCCGTTCAAGCAACTGCGGCAACAATATTACTTTCCTGCTCGATCTGCTCAAAGAAAAGAACATCCCCTGCAAATCGATCGTTCTTTGTCAGGATGGAACGATGCAGCATCGCATGCAGGCAACCCTGGAAAAAGAAGCCCCGGAGATAAAGATTTACAACTTTGCCACGTATCAGGCCCATGTTCATCCCGATGACCATGGTGGTTTTGTTTTGAATGAACATCCGGAAGGCATGTGGACGGTGGAGCGCTATGTCGAACTGCTCTGTGGGGAGATCAGCCGCCTGAAAGATGACGAGAATGGTTATGGCCCGAACGGTAAAAACTATATCGCCCATGTCGATGTTCCTGAAACTGTTGAGCAGGCCTTTGAAACCGTTCAGAACTCCAATTTATTTACAGTCCGTCAGGCACAGGCGCAATTCAAAGATCCGTTTGAAGCTGTTTAAGTCAGGAAGAAATGCTGAAGGGACGACCGAAATCTGGAATTCTTTGGACTGGAAGGTGACAAACCGGATTGTCAAATGTTTAAAAACACGAAGAAAGTGAAAAGACTCCCGAAAATCCGGGAGTCTTTTGGCGGATAGAATTCAAGCTGGAACCAGGCAAACGATCCCGGCCAAGAGTCTTTGGCTGTGGATTAACCATGTTTGAATGGAGAACATCGGATGAAAACCAAGAACGCTTCAGACGAATATCACAAGGGAAAAGGAATCTATTTGCTCCAGGTGATTTGTCAGATTCCACTTAGCGGCCTTTTTCAGTCTGTAACGGATCCTGACCAATCAAAATTTCTTCGGTTGTGAATGCCCCATACCATTTGGCTCCGGAGGATCGAAAATACGTTCTTTTCACAGAGCCGTCGGTCATCGTATAATCGATGACAAAAATCTGCCCCGTATCGATTTTCATCGGGTAGTTGTTGTAAGGCAGCACATTTCCGGTGACTGGATTTTCTTTGAAATCTTCATAGGCATCCTCCAGCCGCCAGAACTCACGCGACTGATAGTCACGAATAGTGATCTTTTCCTTGCCAAAATAGCTTGCAGAATATTCTTTCCCTTCGACTTGGATGGTATCCATACGAAGTGGAATCGTATTCTCAGATAATCCCTCATTGAGAGTCAAGTCCTCGCTCACAACTGCATCGCCATAGATCTGATAAAGCTGACCGGCCATACAAGGGGCGGTCTGGGTGACGTAATCCAAGGCTTCTGGATGCGTATGGGCACTGCCGTAAATTCCCATAACATCTTCGTCCTTTAAAAAATCAAATTCACGGATAAAGTTTTCGGACATTTTGTTTTCCCGATAGACATCGTCGGAAGAAGCAGAATAGGTTTTTCCCTGCTCTATGTTTTCTTTTGCGATCTGATAGGATCTGCTGTTTTGCTGGCCGATCGATTTCAGATACTTGAGATATTGTTGACCAGTGGAGGCGTGCTGATGCTCGACGTCCGTTCCGTGAAAAATCGTTTCTGGGCATTCATTTTTAATCTGCTTATAAAAAGCGGCTGCTTCAGGAGAATGAGCTGCTGTTCCTTCTGTATTCTGATAAAGCATGTCCCAGATTTCGTCATCGTCGGCTTTCATCCACAAATTTAAAAATTCGGCCGTTGGATATCCGCTTTCAATAAAGAGATGGCGCATCCCTTGATTGTGATAGTAGTCTGACCACAGCGAAAATTCCTCATCCAGAATGTGTTTAGAACTGTGCTGTTCTCCATATAAGTAAATGGTTCCTGGATTCTTTTTCGGCTTTTGGTCATAACCACAGGCAAAAACTCCACAAGTGACAAGAACGGTGATTGTGAGGAAGATGATAATTTTCCTTTTGTTGCCCTGAAAAAAATCCAATTCGGCCACTCCCTTCACTTTCTTTGAACGCGACAGAAAAATATGATGCTGCTTTCAATGTATCATTGATTGATATTGAAGAAAATCGGAAATATTTCATTTGGATGGACTTGAAAAGTACTCGAAAAGAGTCCAGGAGGCTGCCCATGTTCAGAATGATCTGGTCATTGAATGAGCGGCTGAGACGGATTTACTTCTGCTGGCCTGGTGAAAATGAAGATTTGCAGAGAATAAATCATCAGAGAATAAATAATATGGAAAAACTCCCGGAAAACCGGGAGTTTTTAATGGCTTTGATTCTATTTGTTTTAGCTGTATTTGTTTTGTGAGCCAGCTTTAGTCATTGGCTTTGGCATTTATGATAGCCTGGGCCAGTTCAATCATGTGGCTGGCCATGCTGATTTCGCTTTGCAGGCGCATCAGCATATCCTGGGCGTGAATAAACAACAAAGGATACTCCATCTGGCTGCCTGAGATTTCCGCTTCAATCATTTCAGCCTGAAGGATTTCCGTCTGGACCTGGTGGGCAGCCAGGCTGGCTTTTCTGGCTTTGTCTAAAAGATCGAATGCCGCTTCAAATTCAAACTGAACAGCTTTCTGTAAAGCCTGATCGACGCAGTTCAGGCCTTCACCGGCGTGAAGAATGACGTTCATGGAAACCTGAACGATCTCTTTTTCGATATTTTTTTCCATGCTCAGCCCAGGGTTTTCTGATCTGTTTCTTCTTTTTCCAGATTGAGCAGGGCTATTTTCGTGCGAACGCCCTGGCCGCCTGAATAATTGCCCAGTTTTCCATTTGCACCAATCACGCGATGACAGGGAACGGCCAGCAAGAAGCGGTTTTCACGCATCGCGGTTCCGACTCCTCTGGCAGCTCCCGGTCTGCCCGCCATGGCCGCCACTTCTCCATAGGAGCGCGTCTGGCCATAGGGGATGGACTGGACAGCTTTCCAGACCTGCTTTTGAAAGTCAGTGCCAATCTGGTCCAAAGGCAGGTCGAGGGCAGTTCGCGTTTTCGCAAAGTATTCCAGGATCTGTTCTTGAGCCAGGTTTAAAATCGGAACCTCTGAATGGAGCGGCTCTTGTGGTGTTTTCAGAACGGTAATGTTTGTCAACAGCGTTTCCTGATCATTGCAGGAAACCAGAATGGTCCCGATCGGGGAATTAAAGCGGATATTCTTCATCTTCATGCTCCTGCAAAAGAAGCTTGGTCCGGTATTCGGATGGCGTTGTACCGTACAGCTTCTTAAAGGTCTTTAAAAAGCTTGTATAGTCGGAAAAGCCGCTGGCAATCGAGGCATCCAGAATGGATTTTCCTTCCAGCATGGCCCGTTTGAAGGCAAGCATGCGCAGGTTGGTCAGATAACTGTGGACACTTTCCATGGTATAGGACTTAAAGGATCTTGCTAAGTGCTCACGGCTGACAAAGCAGTATTCAGCTAATGTAGTCGCATTGAGATGCGGGTCTTCGTAGTGGTTTTGCAGATAATCAGCCGCTTTGGCAACGAGCAAGCTGGTTCCGGATGGCGCAATAATATCTTTCTGGTTGACGGACTGCTCAAAAAGCAAAGCCAGTTCGACCAGCTGACAGGTCCAGACCCGTTCCTGAATTTGTTCAGGCAGAGTCGCCGCATGAATCATCCGGCGGAAAAGACCGGTCAGATCCCAGGCCAGAACGGCTTGCGCATTGAGGATCAGCATCTCCTGGTTCCATTTCGGATTTCCAAGCCCGCACGCTTTCAGTGCATCCAGCCAGAAGTCTTTTTCAATCTGGACGATCAGGCGTTCGGAATAATCCATGGAGACATTGAATTTAGCGGAATGATACAGACCAGCCGGGACCATCATGACCTCTCCGACCTGCAGGTTATATAAGCGGCCGTTGGCACTGTAGCGCACGGAACTGCCGGAAAGCGGGGCAATAATTTCATAGTAAGGATGGTTGTGAACGACAGACTGAAGGCTGGATCTGTTCACATATTTATTAATACGTACTTTGGTGGCAGTGAGTGGATGACTGGCTTCTTCAGGCGTCAGTAAAGAGTCCTGAATGATTTCAATCTTGGAAGTCGGTGCACTTTTCTTCATACCGCATCTCCTTTCTGAAACAGGTTGTAGTGGATTTCGATTTGACTCGAGAAAAATATATAACGATTCGGATTAGTTGTCTGAAAAAGTGAGGTTCTTGATTCGTTTAAGTCCAAAATAGGGGTTAAAAAGTAAAAAAATTGAACACGGCCAGGAGGCTGCTGATAAAGTAGCTTTTTCGAAAAGCCCGAATTCGGTTGATTAGTTAAAAATCGGCTAGAAATCACATGAATGTGGTTTCTAGCCGATTTTCTTGTTCAAACGGAGCGTTGAGCACGAAA
>CAJTLE010000096.1 GCA_910577085.1 uncultured Allobaculum sp.
CATGACTAATAGGAAAAGGCGTCTGCATTTTTATAGCAACTATCTTAGGATAGGAATTCAATCTTGTTTATATCATGGCAAATCGAGGCCAATTAATATAAAAGTCAATGAAACGAAACACTAGTTTTCTATTTTATTGAACCGGATTTCTGAACGATTAACAGATGACTATTTTAAAATCACTTTACCTGGAACTGGTGTTGGTGGTTTAGAAGTAAGTGGAGGCGGTAATAATGCCTGGTTTGCTTATGTCGCTGCTCTAAATCTTCTAGGCACCCCAGTCCTGTTTACTCGCAACAATCTGCTGGTCAGTACATTATTCCAGGCGGGTGTGGATGGGAAGAAGAAGTCGTTAGAAAAGCACCATCTGTTTCCTAAAGCCTATCTGAAGTCGCTTGGCTATGGTGATAATATGATTAACCAGATGGCTAATTATGCCCTGATTGACTGGAAACAGAACATCAGTATCTTAGATGCGGCTCCATCGGACTACTATCCGATCGTCTGTGAGGGAATGAGTGAAGAAGTAATCCGAAAGATGGAAGACGAGAACGCCCTGCCTCATGGCTGGGAGAATATGGACTATCCGAAATTTCTTGCTGCAAGAAGAAAACTGATGGCAGACCGAATTAAAGAAGCCTATCAAAAACTGCTCAATAACTGTTAAAAGGACCCGCCAACGGCGGGCCTTTTTTCTGGCACAATACATTGCAAAAGGCGGTTGTCGAAGCCAAAAATTTCTCTCTTGAAAGGGGCAAAGCAGCTAGAATCGAATGCCGTGGGGAAAAACAGTCAGTCTCAAACAAAAATCCAGACAGCCTGAAGAGTTTCAAAATATTAGGATTGAAAAACATTTGTTATAGGTTTGATGACGCGCCTTTTAAAAGCACTAAAATTATGAAAATCTGCATCTTGACAAAAAGAAACGTCAGAAAATGTGTACCTGAACCAACTTCAGGCAAAATCAGAATCAATAGTAACACAGATTGAAGGATTCCTTTTGCGTAAAGAGAGATATAAATATCAAAATATAGGTTACGGGATTAATTGAAAATGTTACAATAAAATCGAAAACGATACAGCTGAAGCATATTCACTGATCCTGTTTTTGAACAGCCTGTCTTTTTTGGATGAGACGCTCATGATTTCTTTCTTTTGTTCAGTGGCGAAAACAAAGATGTAAAACAAAGATCAAGAAATCATACACATGTAAATCCATTTTTAGGACAAAAGATTAAATTGTGCCTGAAGTAAGGCACAAACACCCCGCAAATGCAAAAAGAGCAGAACGCTGCAAAAATCAAAACTGCCAAAAGTGCGCCGGTCGGGGAGTCCTATATGAATTTTTTGTCAAACTCCTTGCGCGAAAGTTTGAAAAAGGCTTTGGAATTGTACGAAAAACATGCTAAAATGACCCGAAAACATGGTAAAATGTCGGTAATTCGAAAAAACAGGTAAAAAATAAGAAGAAATAGAATAGGTGATTGGAAATGGAAAGACAAGCCGGGATCTTACTGCCTTTATTCTCTGTACCAGGTAACCAGGGGATTGGAGATTTAGGACAGAAAACTTTAATGATGATCGACGAACTGACCAAAGCCGGAATCAAAATCTGGTCCATGCTGCCAATTCAGGCTGTACAGGAAGACAACTCTCCTTACAGTATGGCATCTGCCTACGCGGGCGATCCGATTTATATCAACATCGACCGCTTAGCTGAAATGGAGCTTCTGACCCAGAGTTCGGTTGTCAACTGTAATAAATTCAAAAACGTCGTCGACTACGACACGGTCCGCAAATTTAAGGAACCCTACTTTCAGAGAGCCTTTAAAGCGTTCCGAAAAAACTATAAAAAATGGAAACCAGAATTCGAACAGTTTAAACGCGAAGCCTGGTGGTTAAACAACTGGACAGCCTACGAACTGTTCAGACAGCTTAATGAAGGAAAAGGCTGGACTCAGTGGCCAGAAGAATTCAAAACATGGCCAGAGTTACAGGGTGTGAATCTGCGTGACTATGTTGAACAGATTTTCTACATTCAGTTCCTTCAGTTTATTTTCTACAGACAGCTCGACGAAGTAAGCGCCTATGCACGCAAAAAAGGCCTCATCCTGATGCAGGACGTCCCTTTCTTTGTAAACCTCGACAGCGCAGACGTATGGAGCCGCAAACGCGAATACATGGTTCAGCGCGACGGCCGAGCGGTGCAGTTAGCGGGCTGCCCACCTGATCCATATCACGAAAAAGGACAGGTCTGGGAAAAACCAATGTATAACTTTGATGTGATCCGCGATGATGACTACAAATCCTTCAGAGACCGCTTCCGCTGGACAGCGCGTAACTTTGATGGCATCCGCATTATTCACTTCAAAGGCTTTGACTTTTTATGGAAAGTACCAGAAAACCGTAATCCTCAATACGGCCAGTGGGCACCAGGACCAGGCAGACCATTACTTGAAAAAGTAAAAAATGACCTGCCAGGTGTACTGCTCACAGCGGAAGACCAGGGAGAACTGCGTCCTTCCTTAAAAGCACTCGAAGAAGAATTTGATATTCCTATCATGGACGTTCTGCAGTACCGTATGGAAACCAAACTGCTCAAACGCCCTGCTGTGGAAAACTCCGTGGTTTACACCACCTTCTACGACACTCCAACGCTTGAACAGGACTATACAGGTTTCAGCAATAACCGCAAAATCGCGCTGCGTCGTTTCTTCAAGAAAAGAAACTATCTGCACCGCCCATTCCACGATCTCGTCTGCCACTACGCCATCGACTCCAACGCAAAGATCGCCATGATCCCAATGCAGGACGTCATCGGCTTAAAAGAAGCAGGCCAGATCAACGATCCAACCAACCCTCAGGGGGACAACTGGACCTGGAAACTCAAAGACTTCAAAGTATTCCCAAGCGAACTGGAAAAAATCCGCGGCTGGCTCGAAACCGCCGGACGGATTCCTGGATTTGAAGCCCAGCCCGTAACAGTTGTCGAGGAAGATACGGAAGACGACGAAGACTAACCATTCGTCCCATCCGCCTCAACCAACGCAGATCCAGCCAGGTTCAATGGTTTCAATGAGATTAGATTTTGCCTAACATGTTTTCGTCTTATGCAAAGACGGGAACCCAGTCAAAACTGAGTACATACTCAAAACCAAAAACATACTCAGCACAGAAAACATAGTCAAAATCGAAGGCTCAGTCAAAATCGAATACATAGCCAAAACTGAGACTGAAATATAACAAATCCCATGATCCAGGCATCCAGCCAGATCATAGGATTTTTCTTTGGGTAAGGAAGAGCAGCTCCAAGCGATCGACGCACTGTCGAATGATAAGCAGCGTGTAGGCAGAAAGCAGGAACAGAGATTGACCGCTTTTACAAAAAATGTTTTTTTTGCATGACGATTTTCAACACATTTCTCTGTTTTTGAGCTACTATGGAAGAGGAAAACCGAAAATCTCTAAGGAGTCTAGGCCGCCACCCTTGCAGCTGCTCAGTTGGGCTGCAGCTGCAAGGGTGGCGGCCCTGTTTTTGTCTGGAAGGCAAAGCAAAATTCCAAAAGATCAAACTGAAAAATCAAAGTGGCAGGCAGTCCCAATCGGTAATCGATAGGCCGGCCTGCCACTTTTTCAGCATATATTTCCAGTATGTTTGTGAGCATTGATGGCCTTCGATAATACTTAAAGAAATTCCAGATCTAGCGTTTAGATTAACGTTGTAGACCTTACTTATCACAATCTGTCAGGAAAGCATCGGACAACAAGCATCATTCATAATTCATTCATGCAAATTTTGTCTTAGAATCTGAGACTCTCTGTATTGAGCAGCTTCTGCCTCTTCAGTAAATTCTACAGCCTGCGCATGATATTCTTTTACAGCTTTCATAATCTCAGCCAGTGGAACTTTGAAAAATTCTTTTCGTCCATTAACCATATTCACCTTTTGATGATCAAAACGTTGATGAAGTTTGGCTTCCAGTGCAGGAGCATCATCAGAGAAAATCATGGCATGAACATCGAATTGGAACGGGACTGACGCACTTCCAAGTTCATCAATACGATCAAGTGGTTCCAGCCGTCTGGTCATGCCAATTTTATATACATCTTTTCCGAAAGACCCAATATTACTGATGATGTACACATATCCAGCCTTTTGGTTTGCTTCTCGATAATCAACGTCTTTAAGATTAGTATCAATATCGTAAAGTGTACGATCAATCTTTGCAATTTTATTTCTAATCTCAGCTTTTTCTTCTTCAGTTGTAGTTGGATTCAGAAGAAGCGCTTCAAATTTTTCTTTGGCCTGCTGATAGTGTGTTTGCTCTTTTTGAAGAGTCTTCTTTTTGGCTTCAATCTCTTTTTGCTGCTTGGCTAGTTCACGTTCGGCTGCCCGCTGCTCCTTCAAGATTTCTTTTTCCCTCTGTTTCTCTTGCAAATATTGGTACTGAAGACCGAGCTCATCCAATTTTAAGCTAATATAGGATTCTGAAATCTGTATAGAATGCGTCTTATTGAGTTTTTCAATCTGATCTGCATTTTTACGAATCTGATTTTTTGCGTTTTCAAAATTGCCATATTTCACTTTGCTTACAATAACTGTGCATTCATTATTAAAAGCGCGCAACACCATTTTGATGGCATCATTCACCATCTTCTGCCCGGCTTTTTTATCCCCATTGACAGTCCAGTCCATATTTCCGGTGACCGCAGTTCCATTTTTGACCATCGCCTTTTGCAATTGACGATTTTTATCCAGCTTCACTTTATATTCATCACTGGTCATGGCAGAGTAAGGCGACTTATACAGGCCGATTTCTGTATAATCAACCTCTAAATTCAAGCTGTCCAAGTTTTTCTGGATCAAATTTTTCTTGCTTTCAAGGGCATCCACTTCCTCAATGAGATTTGCCAACACACTCATTTCTCTTTTCTTTTGCTTTTGGAGAGTTTCCAGATACTTCTCCTCTTGCGCAATAGAAAGACCATGGGTTTTGGCAAGTGTTTCCTGTAAAGCTGCATTTTCTTTTTCGAGCTCCGCAATTCTAGCGAGTTCCTTCTTGTTGAATAATCCCATTTCTATTTTCCTTTACCTGGTTGGAGTCTGTTATGTTTTGGTCTTTAATCATCCAGTATAATCACACCATATAATATGGTAAGAAAATCGGGATGAAGATGTGTTATCACACCAAAGCAGGACATAAAACACTGACAAGATAGATATAGAATCTACATCTGATGCTTAGATCAGCCGCCTGTTAATCAATCATGAACTCTTAGTTGATCAGATAGACTTCGCCATTACTTTCAATACACATCTGTACAGGTTCCGTAGCATGTTTCAGAAGCTGCTTTAAAGTCTGTTTCAGTTCACTGTCCTGATTATCGCTTAAAGCCTGAATCTTGCTATTTAACGGCGTTAGATACTTGTTCTTGTTGACAGATCCCATGAGTGGCAAAGAGATCGGCCCCGTGTTAAACGCCTTGATCTGACCAACCAGCGTGCTCAGACTGCTGATCATCCGTCGATCACAGCGATTGACCATCCCAAGCAAATCTTTTTCAACATAGCTGAGGTAGTTCTTGTTGAAGTTCTGAGAATAGAAAATCTCAAGCAGCTCACTCATCAGATAGACCTGCTTAGCCAGTTCGATACAGTCACTGATTTTTTCAACTTTCTTGTAGTTTTTATCCAGGTCGCCTTCACTGCCAAAACGGGCAAGCGTAGCTTTATCGAGATCCTCCAGATAGAACTCAATATCTTTCAAAGCTACCTTTCTGGCTTCCTGAAGATTGGTCAGTGTAGCCTGAATCTGGACAGGATAGGAACTGATCGAAGAATAGTTCTGATACGCATATTGGACGAAATCCATTTCTGCCAAAAGCTCTGCACGTTTATCCCCATACAGAAATTCCAGAACAGAATCCAGTTTCTGGTTGACCATCTTTAACTCTTTGCTGATTTCAGCAAGATAATATTGCGAGGTTGCAATGGAGGCAATCTCATAAATCTGACTGACCGTTGCCAGACTATCGAGAGGATAGAAACTGGCTGTTCCTACAAACCGGCCATCTTCCCCTTTAATATGAGATCCAAAACCGCCCTGTTTTAGACTCATAAGGGTATGTGGCAATCCTTCGGGAAAGCTAACTCGATATGCATCCGCATAAACATGATTAGCGTACATTGGCAGCGCATGGCTGAACAGGTTACTTAATTGCATCTTTGTTTCAGGATCCAGGTTCAGCTTTGTGGTCGTCTTTCCCCGCATGGAATGTTCATCTATCGTGGAAACATCAAATCCCATTACTGCCTTCAAAGTATCCATATCAGAGCGCTCATTATTGTTGCTTTCGTGATTTTCGTTAGAACTCATTCTTTTTCCTCCCGGCTTCCTGCATCCAACCAAGTTTTCCACAAAAGGGTTTCAAGTTTGTTCTTGGTAAAAGGAAGGATTCATTTTGCCTTTGGTTACAGTCTGCTTTGACCTACCGTAAATGTCTATTGCCCATTTGAAATCAGAGCTATCCTTTGCTAAAAATGGTACGAATGGCAATCAATCTCCGATCTCCGTCAGTTGCTTTCAGTTCAGATCACTGATTGAAAATAAAGCTGCGGACAGAATCCGGTTTGGCCGGATTCTGTCCGCAGCTTATTGATAGGTTCTGTTGAAGCGAGCTTCCTGATCAGAAATATTCACTAAGGCTTGCAGATTTTGCAAGGACTGAATCCCGCATTCTGGATAGCAGCCGAAGTGGAGTCTGTATAGAAACGATTTTGCGACTGAATCTTATGAGCCTGCCCGCAATTGGGATAGTGGAACTTATAGGTATGGGTATTCACGATATAGTCAGCCTGATCGGCGGGTACCTCATGAAGACCATAAGCATTCGCAATTCCTGGTGCACTTGGAGTTGATGGATTTCCTGGTACATCAGGGGTAGACGGATTCGAAGGATTAGAACCCGAATTTCCATCATTCCAGGAAACAGGCTGACCATATCCCTTAACCATCCAGCCAATCTGTTCGTCTTTCCATCCAGCCGAAACTAAAGACTGAGCTTCAGCCTGTGAAGTGGTGTAGTGATGCGAACCAGCCCCCTGGGCATTCGGGTTGAATACCCGATACGCCGGAATATCTCCGCCAGATTTCCAGCTAACGCCCTCATATTTCCATCCGGCACTGGTCAGAGCATCGCGCTCTGCTGCATTGGTGGTGTAATGATGATCCCCAGTTGCAGGACTGTATAACCGATAGACATCGTCTCCTTCAGTCGGCGAAATCCATCCAGTTCCTTCATTTTTCCATCCCTGGCTGACCAGAGAATCCCGTTCAGCACTGTTGCCCGTATAGAAATGTTCGCCACTGTTTGGATTGTAGACACGATACATTTCAACCGAACCTGCATCTTCTAAGGTAACGGAAGTTATTTCCTGTCCGAGAACAGCAGCGGGAGCCGCAAAAGCCATCAACGTAGAAGCAGATGCGATCAGTGAAGTTGTAAATCGCTTGAATCTATTCATTTCAATTTCCTCTCTTTGTATTAAAAATATGCGTAAACCGAGTATATCATTATAACGCTTTCAAAAACGATGCTTGTAGGAACTTCAGCTGTAGATGACTGAAAATCACCATGAAATCAATGGAAATCGCAGATAACGCAGAGGAAAGTCAGCATTATGAATCCAATGCCTCTACCAACTCGAAAAGAGATGCACTTCATCAAACCAGGAATATGAATACGAAAAGACAAAAAGTTATAGTCAACTATAATAAAATTATGAAACTCAAATATCATATAGAGAACTATAATAAAATACACATAAGTCAAGAAAATTATAGCTGACTATAATTTGTTGAAAGACATGCCGCATTGTTCATGTCTACATAGTGATCGTTTCAAATCAAGAAAGGATGAACGGAGGTGCAGAAAGATTATGGAAAAGCTCATTGAACGCAATGAATATCTGGATAAAATTGCAGGATTCAAAGACAAAGACTTAATCAAAACCCTGACCGGAGTCAGGCGAAGCGGGAAATCAACATTGCTCCGACTCTACCAGAAAAGGCTGATGGAACAGGGGGTTAAAAAAGAACAGATTATTTCGGTGAACATGGAAGATCTGCGTTTTGAAGATCTCCATGATTACCATAAGCTTTACGACTATATTTGTTCCCATCTGGTTGTAGACCAGATGAACTACATCTTTATTGACGAGATTCAGGAAATCGAGTCCTTTGAAAAAGCACTGAATTCCCTACAACTCAAAGAAAATACCGATATCTATATCACGGGATCGAATTCCAGAATGTTTTCAGGAGAACTGTCAACCCGCCTTTCCGGAAGATATGTGGAAATTCCGGTTTATCCATTTACCTTTGCAGAATTTCTCCAGATGAATCCAGGGGATAAAGAAGAACGCTTTATGCAATTTATGAAGACCGGAGGTCTTCCGGCTGCAATCGACCTTGATGAAGAAAGGCGTACAGAATACCTCCGCGGGATTTTTAATACCGTCCTTCTAAAAGACATCGTGGAAAGAAGACGCTTTTCTGATGTGGTTCTTTTGGAAACGGTGAGCCGATATCTGGCAGACAATATATCGAATCCAACATCTACCAAGCGCATTGCCGATTACCTGACCAGCGCCGGAAGAAAGACGACTCCAATGACCATTGATAATTATCTTGGAGCCCTTGAAGACGGTTTTCTGGTTTTTGCGGTTTCAAGATATGATCTGAAAGGAAAACGAATCCTTGAACGACAGGAGAAATACTATTTTGGTGATCTTGGCCTGCGTTATTTCCTGAGTGGAAATCAATTTCGCGATCTGGGCAGAGTTCTTGAAAATGTCGTTTTTCTGGAACTGAAGAAACGCGGATATATCATCCATACTGGCAGAACTGGCCAAGAAGAAGTTGATTTTATGGCTACAAAAGGAGACAAAGTTTACTACTATCAAGTCTGCGCTTCTGTTCTTGATGAAAATACCCGCGAAAGAGAACTGCGACCCTTCATGAAAATCCAAGATAACTATCCGAAAATTCTCCTTACCCTGGATAAAATTCCAATGACCGATCGCGGCATCATCCATCAAAACATTATTGATTTCCTTTTAGAAGAACGCGCATAAACAACTTGAACACGTTGTTTGCAAAGACCATCCACCGCAACTGCCCGATCTTTTTTCAGCAATCAGCGATAGCATCTCCATGCGGGCGATGAGGGAAAACAATTTAAGATATCGCAATTATTACTTTTTTCACAAATCACCAATATGAAATAAACACATTGATCTTGTATAATTCGACACTCAAGGTCAATTGTTCTAAAGACTTCTTTTTTTGACCTTGTCGGATGATCTGAATGCAAAAGAGCAGCGCAGATCAGCACAGGAATCGTTTGGATAGATTCCTTTAGAAAAGAGGAGAAAATGAAAAAGTCTAGAATCAAGCTCTTTGCCTTATGTCTTTCATTAACACTTTCGTTTCAGACCGCAGACGTTTCAGCCAGTGAGGAAAGTGAAGTGATGTTTCGTCTTTATAATCCAAATTCTGGAGAGCATTTTTACACTGCTCATTCTGCCGAAAGGAATTCTCTGGTTAAAGCCGGATGGAAAAATGAAGGAATTGGATGGATTGCACCAAAATACTCTACAACACCCGTCTATCGACTGTATAACCCGAATGCGGGTGATCATCACTATACGATAAGTCAGCTGGAGAGAGCTTTCTTAATCAGAACAGGCTGGAATGATGAAGGAATCGGCTGGTACTCCGATGACGAGAAAAGAGTTCCACTGTACAGACAATACAACCGTCATGCCTTAGCAGGAAGCCATAATTATACAACCAATCGCAATGAGCATTTTGATCTGGTTTCCAAAGGCTGGCTGGATGAGGGGATTGGCTGGTTTGCTTTAAAAGGAGGCCGCCCTGCCGAACCAATCGATATTTATCATCCTATTCTGACCGACGCTGTCCAAATTGTTCGGGATAAGGGAAAATTCGACTATTTCGAAGGACTGCACGGAGTGAATGAATATGTGTTTACGGGAATGGCAGACTCGCTGGACGATTTTGGATATGCGATTCGAGATGTTTCGGGAGATAGTGTCCCAGAACTGGTGATTGCTGCACAATCAACAGGGAACGTCCTGGCTCTTTACACAATTATTGATAATGAACCTGTACTTACATTTTCAGGATGGATTCGATCCAGAAATTATTATGCGGGAGGATCAACGTTCATTAGCGATGGCTCAGGTGGAGCAATGTCCAATGGAACTGGCCTTTTCTCCTTGTCACGCGACGGACGAAATAAAATGTATAGCGAATACTATTTTACTGATGTTGATTCAGATTCTTCACAATACAGTACCTATTTCAATACAACAGGAATATATGGGGCCAGCCAATCGCAAAAGCTTGGAGGACCAGAAATTTATAGCCAACAGTCTGCAAGACTTCGTGCCAAACAACAGAAGATGGATTTGATTCCATTATCCGCCTGGTATTATTAATCCCAAAGGAAGAGGCAGCTTTGAATACTGCAAAATTTTGCGAAGACTATCAGGAAGGCAATAAATATCACAATGAACATTTCTTTTTGTAGAGGAAAGAATGCCTATATTGTTCATCCAGCAGGTGTTTAGTGTGATGATTGATTATTCTATTAAAAGCTCGCAAGGAAAGTAATGACAGGAAAACTGCTTTTTCTAAATTTTGCAGAGAAGTAGATCGAAGAAGAACAGGCGTGATTAAACTACGATTTAGTTTAAATCACGCCTGTTTTATAGTTGCTAAATGAAAGAATTGGCTCCTCGATCCCTGCTTTGTGCGTCTTCAATCAGTCAGATTTCGGTTTAGGTCAGTCAGCTAGATTTCCTTTATATGAACTGTTTTCGACGACCAAAGTATCGACTGAGACATTGAGCATGAAATTTCTCAGCCTAAGTCATTTCTGTCGATTTTAAGCTCTGCAACCATCTTTACCATGTTTTTCATTGACGGTGTCCGATAATTTCTTAATGCTTTTTTATAGTCGAATTCCACATCGTCGCTTCTGATCCGTGTGCAGGCAACTTCTCCATCTACGATTAATTCAATGCCATTCGGTTAAGCGGATAAAACCATGATTTGATTCACAAAAACTGAATACGGCCAGTGCCAGGTCCAGAAAATGCTCGAACCAGCTGAATAATCGACTTAAATTAAGGTCTGTCAGGTCT
>CAJTLE010000097.1 GCA_910577085.1 uncultured Allobaculum sp.
AGAGCAACTCGACCAGGAGTCAGGCGAGAATTTCCTTGGGCTAACCCCCATGGGGGTTAGCCCAAGGAAACCCCATCTGTTGGAGACTCACTTGGTTCTGATTACTCTCATACAATACGAGGAGAAAAGACCAAAACAAAAATTCAGAAAACCGAACTGAAGCCGGTTTCAAGCGAAAGACTGGTCAGAAAGGAGAAGAGACGAGAATCCAGCCGGAACCGAAAGAAAAAACAGTATGACTTCAAAAACAAAAAGAGAATGCACCAAATCGCAGCATTCTGCCGTAAGCCAGCGGGTAGGGCCTTCCAGGATTTATCCGCACTTACGGTTCAACGGAAAACCTGTTTTTTCGAGGGCTATGATGACTCCAATTTACTGCCGAAAGGCTTTTTGAAGTACAATAAGTTACAATTTGTACCATTGTAGGCTAAGAAAGTACATGTTTTTCGAGCGATTTCAGACAAGGATAACAGGTTACCTGGCGAGTGCGAGCAGGCAGAAGAACAGACAATTCAGTAAGAGGAAAGCGAAACGATGAAAACGACAATTCAGATTTATCTTGATACGAATACACTTGGCTTTGAAGAATACGGGCAGATCTCAAAACTCCCAGATAACTGCAAAATTACGCTTCTCTGCTCAAAAGATGGAAGAGAAACAATTCCTGTCTCTTTACTCAGATGGGCGTTACAGGCCCGCAATAAGATCGAATGGGCCGCAATCGATGCGGATGATTCAAATCGAGACAGTGTAATCTGTTATGAAGCTGGCCGGTTGCTTGGTAAAAGACTGCGCACCCGCAAGCAGCTTCCGTTGTATCTCATTTCTAAAGACGAAAAGCTGCACACAGCTGCCAGAAATCTGGAAGCTCTCTTCCCGCCTGAACAATACGGAGTCGTGAAATGCTGCCAGAATATCCAGGAAGCATTGAGCCAGATCGAGCCAGAAAAAGCCTCTGATCAGAATTCTTCGAAGTCCTGAAATCATATTCATCTCCACGCAAAAAACGTCCGAAATCCCCTGAATGCGGGGTTTTCGGACGTTTTGCTTTCCGTTTATAAGAATCAACAGGATGTACATCCCTATATGACGATTCAGACCGGTCGTTCAGGATGGATCCTCATTTTCAGAATCAAAGACAAGATGGGCAACCAGATCTTCCGCCGCATTTTTCTCCCGTTCGATGGCATGAACGTAAATCATCGTTGTATCGATCGAAGCATGGCGTAAGGTCTGCTGGACCTGTTCAATATTGGCCCCTTCTTTTAAAGCCAGGGTTGCGGTTGTGTGGCGCAGACTGTGAGCCGAAAGATTGGGTGCATCAATACCGGCTGCCACAAAGGCTTCTTTACAGATTTTTCGGATGGATTTGGTCGTCAGGCGCCGTCCGGGAAAGCGATGGTCCAGTCCCGCAAATAATGGACTGCCCGATTTTACATCTTTGCGAACATCCAGATACTGTTTGATCAAAGCCCATGTCTGATCTGGCACTTTAACAAAGTCACCCTTTTCATGATGCCCTTTTCCTTTTACCCGTAAAATCCGCATCTCACCGCGTGTTTCAAAGTCGCCAACATCCGCATTGCACACTTCAATCGTACGCAGTCCCGTCGTCATCAACAGACCCAGAATGGCCTGATTGCGCAGATTCTTTTCACTGGCTTCCAGATCCTTGAATGCATTCAGGACTTTTCGGCACTGTTCATAAGAAAGATAGCCTTTCTTGAATCCATAATCGCTCTTTAAATGTTTGAGCCCCTGAGTAACATCTTGATGGAGCCCAAGGTGATCGAGCCACTGGTAAAAAGATTTCACGGCCCGGATATATTGATTGATGGTGCTGACAGAAAGATTCTCCTGGATCAGATCATTGCGATAGGCAATAATATCGGCCCTGGTGGGATCTGAAAGATGATGATCAATCATCCATTGAAAGAAGTAGCCCAGCGATTTTCGATAGACCAGTTCTGAATTGGGTGAGACATCAACGTAAGCCAGCCATTCTTTGGCCATTTCTTCCAGATCACTCCATGAATTCGAAATCAGGGGCGTATTGGAAATCTGGACAGGCATTCTGACCTCCAGAACCTGAACTTCCTGTTGTGACTTCTCCTCATTTGGCATTTCTTTTCCTCCAGATCTTGTCTTATTTTAACTCAACCAGCGTTTTTGTCATCCACGCGATAAAAACCAGCCGTTTTGTTCTGGATCATGACCAGATCTGCCGCAGGCAATCTTTGTTCCAGTTGATGATCCGACCACCATAAGAACCTTCATCAAACCTGGACAGAAAAAAGGGAGTCTCCTGCCTCATGCAGAAACTCCCTGGAGTAGGCAAAATTCATTTTTCATTCTGGATCCGTTTGTTCAGTGAACCAGCTCCGCACTCTGAACTTTTGTCGGAGCGGATGCGGGCTGACTGGGATTGGACCCCTCTGCTTTTGGAGCAGCTGATTGGGATACCGACTCACTCTTACTGGCGGCAGGTGCCGGGTTTGGCTTTTTTGGCTTGCGGGTTCGGCGGGAAATATTTCCTCTTCGAACGCGTTTCTTTTTGGATGCATCGGCTTTTACTGCCTTTGATTGACGGGCTGGTGCAGGTTGACTGGCATCCGGATTCTGACTTTCTGCTCCTGTTTCAACACCTCCAGCAGCACTGGAAGACTGATCAGTGATCGTTTCAGCATTGTTTTCGGATGTTTTGGAAATATCATTGGCAGCATCAGCCTTTTTTCCGGCCAGTTCCGGGTATTTTTTAGAGCCTTTTTTACGCGAAGAAGCCTCTTTTTGCTTTTCCGCTTCCTGACTCTCCGGTTTGCGGCGTTTGCGGTTAAGGTTATAGGCCATGGATTTGAGAATCCGCCAGTCCCGGTTGGTCCGTTTCAGATTGCGGATGCCCTTTTCAAGGATCCGGTTGGCATCAAAGGTCATATTCAGAGAATCATAGATTTCTGCCAGACGTAAGTAGACAGAAGCAGACTGCCAGTTTTTGGCCGCCGCAACTTCATAGTTGAAAATGACGCCTTCATAGTCGCCTTCTTCATAGGCTGCATCGCCCTGCTTTTTGGCTTTCAGAACCGAAATGTCAACCGATGGAGATTTGCGGGTAATCTGCTTGCGGACGTAGTTCAGAAAGATTTTCATCTGTCGGCTGGAGGGCACCGCTGTATGCTTTTTCGGACGAAACTTGGTCTTCTTGATGTTTTTGATAAACGGCTCCAGATCCATTTCGAAGTGATTGTACATGTAGCGGATGATTTCATAGCAGGCATTCACATCGCTTTGAGGGTTATGATGGTCGAGTTCAATGCCGAGATGTTCAGCAATGTTACAGAGCTTCAGATCTCCCTTGCCCTGGTTGCCGCGATAGTAAAACTGATCCATGATATCCATCGTATCGACATACTTGGTCGCATGAATTTCCGTATGGATCCGTGCCAGATCCTTATTGATGACACTGATATCGCTCATCGCATTGTGAGCCCCCATGATATACGGCTCTTCAAAGTACTGCCCATAGTCAGCCCAGAACTGGGGGAGGGTTCTGGAATCCAGCACGTCCTTGCGATGGATATGATGGATTTTGATATTATTGGCGGAAAAAAACGTCCGGGGATTGATCAATTCAGTGACCCGGAGTTTTTCTTCTCCCTCGTCGATTACGATCATGGAAATCGCACAGATACAGTCATTATTCAGATTCGGGATTTCGACATCGACAAATGTGAACTTCCCTGGATATGGAAAATCAGCCATGCTTACACCTCATCTCTTGTATCATGGGCCGAAATGGTCGAAAAAGATTCTCAAATGCTCATTTCAAAATTGTGCATGCTTTTCTTTTTTCACCAGGCAAAGAAAATCCCTGCATCCGTGCAGGGACAAAGTAAATCTATTGTAGCAGAAGGAAGGCTAGGCTTCACTTTCCTGATTCTCGCTGGAATCGGCTTTACGGGCTTCTTTTTCCAGTCTCTTATTTTCTTTGGCCTGTTCTTTGAGATCTTTCTTGCAGGCATCATAAGAAGCATTGATCTGACGGGCAGCACGATTACGGGCGGAGATCATCGAGATTTTTCCTCTAAAGCCTTTTGGCTCATACTTGGAATCCGCAAAATTGATATCAACCGCATAGGTAAACTTGCAGCCTTTCTCTGTTGGAACAAAAGTATAGGAACAGCGGGTCTTACGCTTTGCGGAGGTAAAGACGGTAACGAACTTTTCTGCCCGTTTGGCTTCTTTGATGGTATAGCGGATCTTCTCCACATTTCCATCTTTCGTCGTTGATTTCATCTTATGCGTATAGCCAGCTTTGATCTGGGCTGGATCTACTTCCAGATTCAGTTCTTCCTGAATCTGTTCACAGATACTTTTGACCATAAAGTCATAAAACTGTTCAGCAGTGACATCGAAATCTTTGGTTACTTCAACTTGCATCGTATTTCCCTTTCTGATTTTCTTCTTATTTCACCATGTTCCAGGCAGCCATGAAGGCCTCCGGGCTGGCACAGCGAAATGTCATCTTACTCTTTCCCTGCACAATCCGGATCAGATCCGAATTGGCGGTGACATTCATGCTGGAAACTGGATGAGAAAAACGGAAATCATCATCCAGGCAGACCAGCCGTTCGTTGGTCAGGTAAAAGACACGTGGTTTGGAGTTGTAATAGTCCGTACGCATCTGGTCAGCCCAATACAGGTGTTCGCCTTTTTTCAGCTTTAAGGCGCTGCCAATTTCCGGTTTCTGGCCAGCCAGTAAGGCTTCTCTGGCAGAGTCTGGCAGAATAGACTGGACTTCAGGTTCTTTTTGCGCCTTCTTTTTCGGGCGGTAAATTCCAAAATAAATACAGGCGACGACGCAGCAGGCAATCAGCCATAAAGACCAGCTTGGATCAGACTGCACATAACAAAGGATGGCAAATCCACCGCAAAGCACCATCGCCGTAATGATCAGAGTTTTCGTTACAGATTGGTTCATGCTCTCCATTGTAACAGGTTTAAAAGTCATTCCTTCGCCAATCTGAAATTCTGATGGTTTCTTAGGAAAATCAAAAGTTACTGTTCACCCCCTACACCAGAACACGACGAAAAGCCGGGAATTTTATCCCTTTTTTGAGGGAGTCGATTCCGGCTTATTTTTTATTTTTTTTCTGGAGGGTTGGATCTTGAGCGTTGTTTGTTCCAAGTCACTGCTTTCAAACGACCATGAAAATTTTTCAATCTTCTGACAACGTTGATCGATATAAAAATCAATCAATTGTTCGTCAATTTGATTGTTATGAAAACTTTCAAAGTAATGAAACAAAATATCCGGAACAAACATCGCTCAAGAACCGGAGGGTTTGCTTAAAGACTTCCTTAGCCTTTATATCCTGAACTCCCGACCATTTTGTGTGGAAGGACCATACATGACCACATCACCCACACAAATATGGGGTACCAGCAAATTTGGAGGGCTTGTCTATATAGTGAAAAAACTGCCTGATTTCATCTAAAGTGCGTGCCACCTAACAAGGCAACTGCCTTCAGCTGCAAGGATATGGTCTGTTCTGGCTATAGTCCGTAAAGCATTGATCTTTGGATGCAAAGGACCGGTAGTAGACTTTACTGGACAATCCAGATATGAAATGCCATGTTCACGTCTTTCAATGGGGACTGGGAAACGAGTGAATCAGTATCAAGATCATATAAAAGGAGCTTATCTTGCATTAGAAGCAAAATTTGCCGGGAATTCAAAGGCTTGATGTCCATAATCAAGTCCATGATCTGATCCCCATCGCTATCTCGATCAACACCAAGTTCTTCCAAATTTACAAAGGTACTTTCACCAGTATTTCCGTCAAACAATGTAAATCCAAATTGGGTTGAAGAACTTTGGGAATGTCTAATTGCAAACAGATTGTCATCAAGTTCAAAAAAAGCTTCGGGTGCAACTTCCTCAAGAGGAAAAAACTCTCCTGTTTCCTGAACAAGATTATAACGATAAATCCAGCCCTCAACGTTTCTTTCGAAAGTGGCTAAGTTTCGCCATCCTTGACAGGTACAGTACAGGTAATTCCCTTTGTAAACTGTATCATTAAACCAGTATTGCCTGTCTGGATTCTTTTCAAGTTCTTTGACCAATTCCAGGCTCAGTTTTCCATCCTGGACAGACCCCTTAAGCAGTCGATTCGTAAAGTCATGATAGCCGTTTTCATTGACTGTCGACTCCACATCGGTTGATATCGCCCAAAAAGTATCTTTTGCGTCTGCAGTAAAATCGTTGACCATCATGGCAGGGTGATCCAGAATCAGATGGTCCTTTTCTTCTAATTGTGGCGTATAAACTGAGATGAAATTTTCGCCACCGGCAACCATTGCAAAGTAATAATTTTCTGTTTCTCCAGCTGACGTCCAGGCACTATGCTTCGTCTTTTGATAC
The DNA here is from genome assembly GCA_910577085.1 of uncultured Allobaculum sp. Classification (GTDB taxonomy): domain Bacteria; phylum Bacillota_I; class Bacilli_A; order Erysipelotrichales; family Erysipelotrichaceae; genus Allobaculum. Next base: position 6,419 of record CAJTLE010000097.1, read on the forward strand.
TCCACTGTTCCTTCCTCAAAATCGATAGAAATGACTCCTTCTGTCTTTCCTGTTGGCCATCCATCCTCAGAAAAAACGAGATATCGATTAAGAAGCTCTGCCTGCAAAACTATGGGATTCATCCCTTCACGGATAATTCCGACTTTGTTTTCAACGACTGGTACTGGCTGGCCATTTTCAATCCGGTATCCCGTAATTCCGTCATAACTCACAACATAAAACTCTGCCTGGTCAGATCTCTTGAAATGGTCAATCTGATGGTGTCCCAAAAACAGCACACCAAAATACAACATGATACTGAATCCAACAAGAAGGGAGAGCCATTTTACGGCTCTCCATCGTTTTCTTTTTTTCATTTAAACTCTCATCAATCGCACTATCTGTTTCTAAAAATAATTGTTGTATTATTATTTTCAACAAATTCACCCGGATGAATGGCAATCGCTCCTAATATATCATTATCGCTTTTATTCAAATCGACACCACAAGTATAATAATAGGCTGCCCAAACTAATTGGGAGCAATAAAAGCTATTCGTCTGTCGTGCATCCCAAAAATTCAAGTTGTACGGAGATCCTACCTGTCTGCCAGCCCAGTATCCTGCATTCCAATCTTGATCTACCGTGGTGCTATTTACGCCAACTTGCCAAATGGTATGTTTATCGCTATACCATATTCCGTTACGTAATCGTACCTTCTCGCCTGGTTTAGGAGCTTCTGCTACACACTCATCATCCTGAGGCGCAACTATCGCTGCGTGCCAGGTATTTACTGTGTCAGTGCCAAAACCTTCTGTTGTTACACAAATCACTCCATCTCTCCAACTCCATCCCCCTATCGCCGATCTTGTGGATATCCCTTTTATATCACCACTAACTGGTGCTTGTAATCCATATTCTAAATACTGTTTTTCCAATTCTGGAATATTATCTAACACTCTCTGTTGCTCATCGGTATATTCTGAATTTCTATTATCAGTTTCAGTATAAGGCGAACTCCAGTCATCCATAGCCTGCATAGGTGTAGCCTGCAAAAATAAGAGTGGAACAAGAATCATAGTGTTCAGAAAATAAACTAATGTTTTTTTCATTGAATATCCTTCTTTCAATATTACTGTTTATGTTTTCGGACATGTGTAAGAAAGCTTACCTATTACAAAGCAATACCCATTAATTCCAACCACTCTTTCATCTGTTAAGGGACCACTCTCAAATAAAATTCAAGACTTAGCAATTCACTACCGCTGATATAAAGCGTAAAAGTAGTTTATTTGTGGACGCTCATTTATTGGGCTTCCTAAGCAGCAATCTATTGTAACCGTGACCTAAAGTGGTGAAATATTACTCTGACTTTTTATTCTTGCTTTATCTGCTCTTTGTTATATAAACTTCATGACTTGGGAGCCACATGACAGAATGAAAAAAAAGAGTTTTGCCGAAAAGCTTACATTTTGATATTAGGATCTGTGAAAAGTAACTACCAATAAAACATCTCTTAAGTTAAATTATGTATTATTTATATAATTATCGATATATAATATATAAGATAGATAAAATATAACTATAGATTCTCGTTCTTGAAAACAGGGAATTACTCTTCTGTAGATCCCCTTGGACATTGCTTATAATAATTCGATTGGGGTCACCTACCAATTTGGAACTTCTTTTTCAAAAAGAAAAAGCTGTTTTTCGATTTTTAAGTATTTTGATCAGTCGATGATGTATCATTTTCAGTCATCTAAGCGGGCTTTAAATTGATCACCAAACACTACTTATGTCCTTTGTTATCTCCATAAGGTTGATTCATCCTCCAGCAATCATCTATCTTTTGATGGCTGGAGCAAAAGTAAGGTAAGATAAGAACACCTCCTATGAATCCAATAGCTAGTAACTTCAATGCTTTTTTAATCATATTCAATTTCTTCACATTCCTTTCTTACCACTTTGGGAACCAAACAAAAGTGGATGATTGTTTTGTTCGGGTATTGGCTAGGGATGATTAAAATCATACGTATATACACGTTTTAATAATACATAAAGGATCTTGTGACCCTTACGCAAATGTAGTTTTTACCCTAATACTCCTGGTGGATTAATAAGCTTGTGTCATTCACGTTGTCGATTAAGCGGCGTTATCTAACCAATATAAGTCGATTTATCACACTTTAGTTTATTGTTCTTATCTATAGCTAATGTTGCAAATAACTGTCATGGTAGTTAAACACGCCATTCGCGTAAGAGTTGATCTTGGACAATGTCTGTTTCGGACTTAATTTATGCACTTTTGTTAGAGAGGTTTATTTGAATGAATGAGAGTATTGAAAACAACCTTAGATAAAAGTACCAGTTTACAATCTTTTGATAATTTAGAAAGATAAATGTGAAATAAACATCGTCTAAGATCTATTTTTATTTGATAGTTGGCAACATTTCTGCTATCAGTGGCCTTTTTGCTGATTTCATGATAGTTTTTTTTAAAATAGAAAGGAACAGATTATTTTCGAAATTCCGAACGCAAAAATGACTTTTCAAGACGGTTACTTTTATGAATATGATCACGAACGTTTTTATGGAGCCTATATCCTTGATCTAAGGAAAGAATATGAGATTTCTCAAAAAGAACTTGCTAAAATTCTTCACATCAGTAACTCAACTCTATCCAAAATGGAATCTGGCCAACAAAATATGAATATAGAAACATTCAATTCTGCTATTCAATACTTTGAAACCTATGATCAGAATTACCATTTCAATAAAGAAATTTCGAAATTGAAAGAAGCTGAGGATTGGGTTGATAGGTGTGTGCGTGAATTTGTTAATCTTTCCTATGAAAATGCACTATGCGAATTCAAAGGATATCTTAATAACGAAAGCAATATACATTCTTTTGCATATTTTCACTACAGATTGGTCCATTCGTTTTATAACCTTTTTCTTGGTAAAGGTTCTATGGAAGAAGTTCAGCATATTATTAATTCTCAATATTTCATTAATGAATACTATCTGGCCCTCTTGTATGACTTATTGGGAATCATTGAAGATACATCGGATCCTGATATGACAAGAAGACAGATTCGTGCACTTCAAAAAGCATCAAGTCTGGCACAACATACCCACCGCAGGGACTTATCTGGCTTAATTGAATATCACTTAATCTACAGGTATGGAGATGTAGGCCAATTTCTGGATGCCTTAAATCTAGTTGCTCAATGCATTGACAATCTTCAACAGGCAGGAGCATATCGTCGAATTTTAACCGTTCGAATGAATGAAGGGATCCTTTACCGAAATCTGAATCTTTACTCTAAGGCAATTGAAATCTACCAGAATATCATCAATAACTATTCACAGATCAAGGATCCTATCATCCAAAAAGAGATTTTTGATAACTTAGCTTGGTGTAAATTTATGCAACAAAATGATGAAGAAGCCAGAATATATGCCCTTAAGGGGCTTGATATGGGAAGCCCTTTTCCCGATCTTTATATCGTTCTTGTTTTTTCAAATTTTAGATTAAAGAATCATGAGCAAGCTGAGCATTTTGCTAGAGAATTTATTCGTAAGAAGACCAACGGAAAGCGCTCTTCATTCATCAAACTATTTATGAAATTATTATTAAGCATATTAAATAACGAACAGGATATCCCGGATTTATCTACACAAATTCTATCTATGCTTCCTCAATATCATGCTGTTGAACTGGAAATCCCATTGTATTGTTTGTTGATTGAACACTACCAAAAACAGAATGACTTTCAGGCAGTTATTCAATATCAGACTCTACTTATTCAATACCTACTCCATGACTTTAGCATTCATTAACGGCTCTTACACAAATAGCATGTTTAGCTACTATCACTATTATTTGCGATAGTAATTGCAACCCAGCGGTAAGGGCAATAACCTAATAGCGATAGATAAGCTCATTTTGAATTAGACAGTGTTATTTAGTTAATGATATAAACGATACAAATTTTTTATCAGGATTATCCGTGTTAAAATCTACATTTGTGTAAGATCCGAGCCAGCAAGATCTCTATGATTATTGCGATATTGCAAGTGTCTCGCATACCGAGAAGATGCATGGCCGAAATCTATACGCAAAGGTCAAGAAGATTTTTAAGCAACCTCTCCAAAAAAAGCCGGAGTCTGCCCCCTCAAAAAAAAGGGATAAAATTTGAGGCTATTGTACTTCAGGTGGGTAACCCTGACAAAAACACCCTTTGAACGGTCGCTGTCCCTTCCTTCTGTCGCCTCGCTCGCAAGACTGGCTTTTCACAGGTTCTGGGAGACCGCAAGGGGTTTAAGCTTGCGTCCCCTTGCGGGCTCCCGGGTTCTGTGAAATGATCAGGCGCGAGTGAGGTGATAGGAGGAAGGGCCCCCCTTCAATCTTCTAGAGCCGAGCGAGCGCCCCACCGGCGAGGTGAACTGCCCTAGTCAAAGTCGACATCTGCGATGTACGCTGGCCCAAGGTTTCTTCCAATATTTGAACATACCAGTTTGATC
>CAJTLE010000098.1 GCA_910577085.1 uncultured Allobaculum sp.
AAAAGAATCAAAAGAGTTGTTGGAAGTATGGCTAACAACTGACCCAAGAAAGCAAAAAAAGAAGATGCCAATATGACATCTTCAATAAATCAAAGTGAGGTTCTGCCACACACTTTGCGTAAGAACCCATATTTTCGCTATCGTTTTATCAATTGGTCTGGCAATAGTTCCATTATTTTGCCCTGTGCATCAGACTGAAGACTATTGCTGGATCAAAGAAATCATGCCTAACGGAGGAAATGGTGAAGTATCAGAATAATTACTTATCCTCCATCATGCTTATTAACTATACGTAAATAGAAGCACTAAGAGAAGTAAATTTTTAAAAGAACACAAAAATGACGAAAGATAAGAAAGATAAAAGGAATCGAGATTCAAAAAAGACACGACCGAGTTCTTCAGCAATGATTGAATCTGCCTAAAAGAACATGGTCACTTGAACAGGAGAAAAATATGAAGTTCTGTCAACTGCTTTTTTACAGGAACCGCCCGAACATTCATGGACACATAAATTCATTCCATAAATGATTCGGGCACTCAATCTACTATGTTTACCAACAAAGTATTGGTCTATATAAAAGCCAATGAAACGTAACGCTAGATTTTAAAGAAAGGAAATTAGAGATTTTATGTTAAAACAAATCGTTATTGCAAGTCTAACTTCAGTTCTTCTGTTTTCATCTATTTCTGTTTACCAGCCGATTTATGCAAAATTGGGCGATATCAGGAGGCACTGAAAAAGAAGAGTTAGAGAATTATCTTACGAATGCCTATGAATAAGAAAAAAACAATCATTTGGACTTTGCTGACTGTTCTTGCCTATCTTCCAATTTTTGCCCGCCATGAAATTGTAAAAGAAAGCATTCCAATAGGCTACATTGTATGGGGGGGTACTATTTGCCGCAATTATTTCAGCTGGGAATAAGTATCTTTCGAATGGTAAAGACAATTCATTCATGACTATCTCAACGCTTTGTTTTGTGATTGAAATCTGTGCGATGAATGCCATTCTATTTGCTTTTTATTCTTACAATTTAAAATCACTTTTGCTTTTTGATAGTGTTTCAATTATGCTTGCTGGATTGGTGTTGCTTTATGGATTTGTCAAAAAGATCCTATAACCTAAACGAACTCTTCTTAGATTAATCTGATAGCAAAATTAAGAACTGAATGAAAGAGACAACAATCAGACCCTCCGAACACTCCATTTTCGTAACAAATGATGGAGTTGCGATCTTCTTTGTCTGGACACCGAAAAAATCAGAAGATCTCAAATCTTCCTTCCGAGATTTCAAATTGCCACAGAATCGATGACCAGAATGCCCTGATTTATATTAACTCCTATACATCTGACGAACATCAGGCTGTCCTCATCCAGTCATATCCCCACCATCAGTCATGTCCCCACCATGGCTGTATAGAAGCCGGCTTCTCAACAGCAGTAACCTCTTGAAGAAGCTGTCACTTGCCTTTCCACCCTTGTCTTTCAAAATTCCTGTACTGAAAAGGCAATGGCACTTCTTCGATTGTGATTGATCCTTGCCTTACAATAATCGGTAAAGTTCTTTACAGAACTCCCGAACGGAATGGCAATCCCTTTAGGGGCTGGTAAATATCCGTTAGTTGCGTACTCTCTGAAGGTTATGAGTTCAATCAAAGTCCTCCTCACTTTATAAAAGTTCTGCCTGATCCCGACATTCAGTCAAGTAATTCGGTCAGATAATATAGATCAGATCCATATTTCAGGTTTTGAACAGGGTCACGTCTGTGCGCTGTTCAAAACCTTTTCAGTTTTTTATCTAAGTGAAATCAAATTTCGCTTTTAAAAAAGCATTTTATGACATTCGCATAAATATTTACAGCTAGACCTAAGTTTACCTTCGGCTCACAGCAAATTCCTATATGTCTTATTTTTAGACAATAGAGTTTATTTTATAGTTGAGTAAGAAAAATTAAATTTCGATTGATTTTTATAGTGTTGATTGAAAAAGAAATATCTATTATTTAACATGATAACAAACCTATACCAACCAAAAAAACAGCTCACTGAAAAATCCTGTGGAATTTTGAATTCTAGACAGTCGCCTGACAGGACACGTCAAAACTCCTCAAACTGAAATGACAATTCTTATGAATAACTCGATTTTTCCTTTATCAAACGCAAAAAGCAGGATTCTGGCAACAGACAGAATGGAGCATAGGAATTGCGGATATGTTCCATAACAACATGTTTGCTGCTTAGATATCTCGGAGGTTAAGTATGAAACACAAAACAAATATTCTTTCCACATTTGCGGCGGTTTGCTGCACATCGCTTCTGTTTTCAGCACCAGTTCTGGCAGACGATCAGCCCATCATGGCCGGCCAGGACATTTATCGTCTTTACAATGGACATACAGGCGAGCACTTCTACACTTCAAATTCTGACGAAAAAGCCGATCTGGTCCAAAAAGGATGGATTTTTGAAGGTGTTGGATGGGTAGCGCCAACAGAAGGCGCGCCTGTTTACAGAGTCTACAATCCCAATGCGGATGGCGGTGACCATTATTACACCAAAGATCTGAATGAAGCCAACTCTCTGGTTGCTGCCGGGTGGCAGATGGACAATGGTGCCCAACCTGTTTTCTATTCCGGCGGCGATATCAGTCTTTACTCGGCTTACAATCCAAACGCAAAATCAGGTTCCCACAACTATACAACGAGCCGTACCGAACAGGATGCCTTGATTGGCTCGGGATGGCTGTATGACCAGGTAGCCTGGAATGTGCTCGGCGATGGATATGAAGAAACAGATCCGTCTTTATATACACGCTTTGCTGGGCAGGAATTCACCTTGAAGAATTGGGGTGCCGCTGGCGGACCAAGTGTATCGATGACGATCAATGCCGATGGAACCTACCGGGAAACCAATACGAGACTTTCTATCCGGCCAGGCATCGCTTCTGAATATAGCGAATTTACCGGAAAGCTTTCAGATCCAGTCAAAGTTGATGACTATACCTGGAAAGTTCACGTCGTTTCAAGCGACTTAATCCAGCCGGTCAATACAGTCCTCCATGAGGGAAATCTTTCCAAGATCATGCTGGAACCATTCGCTGGCCTGTATTCGCCAATGGACTTCTACATTGGCTCGCCTGATAAACCGATTGAAGACTATCCTGCCTTCGTTCAGGATAGATACAGCATTCTTCCAGAAAATCTCAAAGACAGCTTCCCTGGATCCTATACCTTGTATACGCCTGATGGAATGACCTTTATGAGCATCAAGAACCAGTAGCATCCTATTCGTTCCCTGCTCCAGAGGCTATCTTTCTGATTGTCCATTTCGTTGAACAGACTGCTTTGATTTCCCCATTTCTGCCAAAGAAATGGGGCTTTTCTTATTTCTTTTTTGAGGCACTTTCCCTCTTCGTTTTTTATATCCAACTCTGCCTCAAGTTCAGTACAGTACCAAACATTCAGATCGTATTCGTCGATCTTACTGGCAAAAAGGAAAAGCACAAATTCCTTACAGGCACAATAAGCAGATCTTCACTCAAAGGGCATTAATCTTCCTAATCGTCTGCATGCCAGAATGCCAAAATACCCTTTTGATTATAAAGACAGGGGCGACCTTTCAGAGAGTATTTACAACTGCTCAACTTGCTCAGGATAAAAATGATTTTGGAAAGTTCATTTCAATGAACATGGCGAACAATCGTTCATAATGTAAAGAGCAAACCACTGTCAATACGATCCAAACCGAACCACGAAGCCCACTGACAGAGTTGTTTCATGAAGCTTCGTAAATTGAGGAGATTGGAATCAAGACATTGAGAAGAAAGGAGAAATCAAACTTGGATTACCGCAGATTTAACAACACAATCGTCGCCCGCCTGGATAAGGGCGAAGACATTCTGGAACAGATCAAAGTCATTGCCCAAAAAGAAGAAATCAAGCTGGCCAGCGTACAGGCTTTGGGCGCTGTCGATGACTTTACCGTCGGCGTGTTCGACACGAAGACAAAGGAATATCATGCCAATCACTTTGAAGGATCTTATGAAATTGTTTCGCTCACCGGAACAATCAACACCATGCATGGCGAGTTTTACTCTCATCTGCACATGAGTGCCGGTAATGATCAAGGCCAGGTTTTTGGCGGCCATCTCAACAAAGCCAATATCAGTGCTACTTGCGAGATGATCATTACGATCATCGAAGGCGTTGTAGATCGCGAATTCAGTGAAGAAATCGGGCTGAATCTGTTCTGCTTTTCCTGAAAGAAAATACATATTCACCCAGAATCAATAAAACCAAAAATGATTGCCTGAACCAGGCGATTCTCTCGCAAAAAGGCCGGAATTCTTCACCCCGAAGAATTCCGGCCTTTCTCTTTGCCTTGAGTGGACTGATACTTCTGAACGTCTGAACTTCGAAACAGATAAGCTGTTTTTCACTGCCTTCCATCCTGCGGCTTCAGGTATCAACCTAAGAAACTATGCAATTTAGGGATATCCTCCAAAAGGACATACTTTCCAGATTCAGGCTTACCTGGATGTGGTCTTCTATGTTTCTGTTCTATGTTCCAGCTCTATATTTCAGTTCTATCTTCCAGTCAATCCATGGATTTCTAAAGAGCTGCTGGAATTCGAATTACTCTTGAATTCCGGCTGCAGCCAGGGCTTTTTTATAGTCTGGCTCGTGGCTGACTTCATCCACGTATTGAACATAAACGATTTTGCCATCTTCATCTGTAACGAAGACAGATCTTGCCAGCAAGCCGTTTTCTTTCATGTAGGTGCCGGTCTTCTTTGCAAAGTCATGATCTTTGTAATCGGAATACGTTTTAATTACAGTATTCTGCTCTGCTTTCGACCAGCGGTCCAATGCGAATGGAAGATCTTCGGAGACCGAAAGAACTTCTACATCCTCATGGCCTTTCATCTTGTTCATGAATTTGGCCAGTTCGAGGGAGCATACGCCAGTATCCGCACTGGGGACAGCCAGGATGATCTTCTTTCCTTTTGTTTCCATCGGATGGACAGGATTGAGAGCCACGTCAATGACTTCAAAATCCGGCATCATCATGCCAGCTTCTAATGGTGTTCCTTCCAGAGTAACAGGATTGCCTAAAAATGTTGTCATACTAATTCTCCTCAATTTCGTTCCAGCTGCCATTTTGACCTGATTGTCCGTCTGTCAGAATGGAGCAAGTAAAAAGGATGACAGACGGATAAAAAACAGGCCGAACAGGCGGTAGTTCAACACCTGGGCAGCTTTTCTTCTTGTTTGATTGTAGTGGACTGGTTTCCGGTTCCATATTGAGATGACCATATGGATATAGGCCATTTCACCAAAAAATCAGGGACCAGATCGGTCCAGATTCTGTATCGCCAGATCCAGGCCGTCATGACCCCTGATGGTTTAATCTACTTCAGTGCTTCGTTTTTATTGCTTTGCTGGGCGGAGTGGGGTGGGGTGGGGTGGGGTTGTTCCCTGCTTTGCTTCAGGCTTGACCGCTTCCCGGGCTCGTTCCATTAAGGCTGGGCAACCTTATGGGGGTTCAGGATATTCTTCGGGTCAAAGACTTTCTTGATGCCGACCATCAGTTCCATCGAATCTTCGGGAAGAGATTCATACAGGTATGGTTTTTTGGCAAAGCCAATTCCATGTTCACCAGATACCTGTCCGTGAAGGTCTCTGGCTTTGGCATACACAGCTTCCATGGCTTCATGAAGACGTTTTTCCCATTCCTCATCAGACAGACCGTCTTTGAGCATATAGGCATGAAGGTTTCCGTCTCCCGCATGACCAAAGCTCTTGATCCGCAGATCAACAACCTCCTGCAGACCATGCAGGTATTCAACCATTTCATTGACCCGGTTTCTTGGAACGACCATGTCGACTTCATCCATGTAAGTTGTCGATCCCTTGATGGCTTCCAAGAAAGCGCCTCTGGCTTTCCAGATGGATTCTTCACGCTCTTCAGTATCAGAAATCAGAATATCCACAGCACCATTGTCCAGGCAGAGTTTTGCGACGGTATCGTAAGCCGCTTCAATTTCTTCGGTAGAGTTACCATCAAATTTCAGAAGCAGATAGGCATCGGACTGCTTATCCGGGAATGGTTTGCCAAGATATTCTTCCGCATCTTCGATGACTTCCCGCTGCATGAATTCAATGGCCGTTGGAATCGATTTGGATTTGATAATCAGTGGAACGGTACTGATCGCATCCTTCAGTGTCGGGAATGGGATCAGCAAGGAGATTGCTTTCTTTGGTTTTGGAAGCAGCTTTAAGGTTGCTTTGGTGATAATCGCCAGGGTTCCTTCCGATCCGATGATCAGATCTTTCAGGTCATACCCTGAAGAGTTCTTAACAACTTTACCGCCGAAGTTGACGATATCCCCATTGGGCAGGCACACTTCCAGGCCGCGGACAAAATCACGGGTAACCCCGTATTTCACGGCCCGCATCCCACCGGCGTTGGTAGAAATATTTCCACCGATTGTTGCGGATTTTTCACCTGGATCAGGAGGATAGAAGAAATCATGATCTTCAACAAAAGCAGCCAGATCCATCAGCAGAACACCAGGTTCTACAGTAATCGTCAGGTTTTCTTCATCCAACTCCAGGATCTGGTTCATCAATGTGGTATCGAGCATGATGCCATGTTCCATCGCCACGGCTGCCCCAACCAGGCCGGTTCCAGCCCCACGCGGGGTAACGGGAATGCAGTTGAAGGAAGCATATTTCATAATCTTTGAAACTTCTTCGGCTGTTTTAGCACGAACGACGACATCCGGCATGGAGTACGTTCCGCCAAGTTCGTCATGACCATAGTCATCCGACAGGTTTTCCCCATACAGAACACGGGTATCGTCACGGATAATATTGCGAATTGCCAGAATATCATTGGCATCGACTCGTTTGTAATCAGACATGGGCTTTCCTCTGTTCTTTCACTTTGATGATCAGTTCAGGAATTACGTCATACAGATCGCCGACCAGACCATAGTGGGCAACTTTGAAGATTGGTGCCGAAGCATCGGCATTGATTGCCACAATGGTATCGGCATGATCCATGCCGGCAGTAAACTGGACAGCTCCGGAGACACCGCAGGTAATGATCAGTTTTGGGCGAACGGTCCGTCCTGACAGACCGATCTGGGTTGTTGCAGGAAGAACCCCAGCTTCAACAAGGGGTCTTGTGCAGGCAATCTGCCCACCGAGCAGATCAGCAAGTTCCTGAAGCATTTCAAGGTCTTCTGGTTTTTTCACGCCCCGTCCTGCGACAACCAGGACATCGGCGTTTTCAATCATTTTTTCTTTTGGTTTCTTGACAATATCCAGAACTTCAACATGCGAAGTCAGTTTTTCCGGATTGATGATTTCATCAATGATCGTTCCTGTTTCTTCAGGCTGATATTCTGGCGCGTTCATAATTTTGTACCGAACGGTTGCCATCTGGGGACGGTTATTTGGCGTTTTGATATGCGCCATGATGTTACCGCCAAAGGCTGGACGGATCTGAGACAGGTCGGTGTTTTCTTCCATTTCGAGGATTGTGCAGTCTGCAGTCAGACCCGTTTTCATCCGGGCTGCAACACGCGGAGCAAGCTGTCGGCCAACGGTTGTGGCTCCAGTCAGGATCGAGGATGGATGAATCTTTTCAATAAAGTCCGCAAATGCTGCAGTATAAGGCTCAATTTCGAACCGGGCAAGTTCTGGGTAGTCATAGACATGAACTTCATCGACTCCATAGTGGAGCAGTTTATGCGCCTGTTCTTCAATATTGTGGCCTAAGAACAAGGCATAGACAGGCTGATGAATGACTTCAGCCATTTCTTTGGCCTTGCCAATCAGCTCATACGTAACGGGATGGATATTGCCATCGACGTGATCGACGTAAACCGCAATTCCTTTCCATTTGGATTTATCTACACTTGGTTTTGGAGCATCTTCTTCAAATGTGACTGCTCCTTTTGGACCTTTGCGCACACAGAGTTTGCACATTTTGCAGGCTGCGTTAATCTGCAGGCCGTTGTCGGTCACCTCCATTGCGCCGAATGGGCAGATATCGACTAAAATCTGGGGATCTTCAATACATTCGGGATGAATTACAAGTTTTGCCATGATCTCTCTCCTCTAGATAAATTTCAGATCTGTCAGCTTGTCACAAAGACGATCGGCAAGGACAGGACCTGATCCGTTCCACATTTCCTGGTGAGTAGAAGAATCAGGCGGGAAAATACGCTGAACCTGGGTTGGGGAACCATTCAGTCCATAATGAGAAGCATCTTTATCATTCATGTCTTTCAGACTGAGAATGGTAATTTCTCTGTCTTTAGAAGCCATCTTGCGCACGTACGACGGCAGACGAGGCATAAAAATATCTTTATCCACAGCTAAAAGGCAAGGCATCGATACTTTTGCGATTTCGATTTCGTCTGGAAGATCCATGGCGATCGTAATCGAATCCTCATCGATATCACGGATTTCTCTGACATTGGCAACCGATGGAATCTGCAGCCATTCCGAAATTTCCGGACCAACCTGGGCGGTGTCACCATCAATGGTCTGTTTTCCACAGAGAATCAGATCATACTCGCCGCTGGCCTGAATGCCCTGGCTGATCGCATAGCTGGTTGCCAGCACATCCGCACCACCAAATGCGCGATCGGAAATCAGGGTTCCATTATCTGCTCCCATCGCAAAGGCTTCCCGGATGACTGCCTGAGCCTGAGGAGGTCCCATCGAGATGACATCCACGGTTCCACCCATTTTTTCGCGGATTCTAAAGGCCGTTTCAAGAGCATACAGATCATAAGGATTCATTTTGCAGGCAGCGCCATCACGTTTAATAACGCCAGTTACAGGATCGACTTCAACTTTATTCGATTCTGGCACCTGCTTGATGCAGACTAAAATTTTCATATGTTCTCCTTCTTGTCGAGCAGAGCGACTTTTCGTAAGGAATCTCTGGAAAGCTGCGGAATGCAGCTTCCAGTTCATGGATAAATTGGTCCGACCATTTTCCTCAATTGAATTGGTCCCACCAATATGTTTTCTATCCCTACCATAAAACTCCATAATCAAGAATGCAAGTGTGATTCCCCACTTTTTGAAAGCCTATTCAATAAATTTAAAGCGCATTCATTATGGGCGTAAGAGATGCAGAAGCATGTTTGAAGAACATATGGTGGAAAGACCATAAAAACATTCACAGAATCGGCCGCATGAGTGCGCTACCCAAACCGACACCAGCAACCACCCCCATTGGGTGCTGGAAATCAAAAAAGCCGTTTTCTTCATCGATTAATCGATCAGGGTGGATCGATGAGGAAAACAGCCTGTGTCCAGTAAATCTATGGGGGATAAGAAACAGAATCTGCAAGGATAAAATAACCAACAACAAAGAAAACGGGATGTAGGGATGGAAGCAGTTACTCTTCAGACCCACCTGCCTACAAGCTGATCGGTCTATAGACTGATCAGTCTGTGATTCTATAAAGTTACCTTTATACTCCTGTTTTTATTCACCCATTATTCTATATAGATTTCTGCTTGAGGTTTATTGAATTTGAATTGAACGTTGTGCAGGAGCGTGAAATCAGATAAAACTGTAAATAGTAGTGCATTCAGAATATAGCCAGAATCTGCTGTCAGCGACTGTCCTCTGAATCTCTGTCGGGAGGTTTTTATGAAAAAGAAAGAAATCGTCTTTTCTCATATCGAGAAAATCAGCCTGGAAAATCCGGAATTCGAGGGAATTACGACCTCTACTTTATCTGAACATCTCTCCATGCAGCGTTCGAACCTGTCTGCTTTACTCAATGAGCTAGTCAAAGAAAACCGGCTGAAAAAAACCGATACCCGACCGGTCCGGTATCTACTGGCCAAAGACCAGAACAGAAAAGTAAGTCATCCATCCTTTTCTGTACTGGCCGGATCAGACAGTGTACTTCAACCTCTGATTGAACGGGTATGTGCCGAACTTGCCTATTCAGGAAGAAATACCGATATTCTGCTTGCGGGAGTCGATGGTTCGGGAAAAAGTCGTTTTTGCCAGGCAATTTATCAATATGCAGTTCGAACCGGAATTCTCCCTGAACATGGGCAGTTAATTAAACTGAATGTGAAATACTTCCGAACGCATGAGAATGAACTGCGAAAGCATTTAACTCCAGGATCTGATTTGCTTAGGAAAGCAGAAAATGGCCTGCTCTATCTCGATCATGTTCACCTGCTACCTGAGTCAGCCCGCTCCTGCATTTATGATCTCGAAACTTATCATGCTAATCACGGTTCCTTTATTCTGGTCATCTCAGCCGATGTTTCTGAAGAAGAAGACTTGCAGAAATACTGGCTGGACAATACGAATCTTCAGTTGTACTTTCCGACTTTACAGACCTGGCCTTTTTCAGACAGAATTCAACTGATTTACTCAATCCTGCAAAAGCAGGCAGAAAAAAGAAAACTCTCATTCATTCTTGAAGCGGAGACCCTGCAGTCACTCGTTCTGTCTGCCGAGGATCTGACTCTTCCTAAACTGGCCAGTGAAATCGAAAAAGCCTGCGCCAACGCCTTCGTGCGCGATGGGAAAAAGAAAGATCCTGAATATTTTCTATATATTCAAGATTTTCCCCGCCGCCTGCGCAAAGGAATTATTGAGGGCTCTCATAAAGTTTAGGATGAATTTGAACAAATTATTAACTGATTATTAAGGAATTATTAACTTAATGCTTCTTGGCAGGTCTGCCTTTCAGAAAGAAATTTTAGAGCAGCCAGTTTCAAT
>CAJTLE010000099.1 GCA_910577085.1 uncultured Allobaculum sp.
TCGGACGATACGAACTCCGTTGTTTATGTCATCACACCTTAGGATATCGTTCTAGTCTTAAGCTCTGTGGCTCTGCTTTAAAAACCTGTTCGGGGTAACAGGCGGTGAGTTTGAGCGTAAAAAGCATTTACAACATTGGCGAAGGACACCTTACAGCCTTCGGGCTGGTTTATTTACAGAAAGGAGGCATCTGTAATGCCGGAAGCTTTGACCTATGTTCTGGACATTGATGGCAATCCATTGATGCCGACCAGACGATGCGGAAAGGTCCGCAGACTCTTAAAAACAAAGAAAGCCAAAGTCGTAAAGAGAACTCCTTTTACCATCCAGCTTTTATATGAACCGGATACGCATGTGGTTCAACCGATCACATTAGGCGTAGACGCAGGATCCAAACATATTGGATTGTCTGCATGTACTGACGCAAAAGAACTCTATGCCCAAGATGCACAGTTGAGAACCGATGTGTCTAAAAAACTGACCGCAAGAAAAGAGGCGAGAAGAACAAGAAGAAACCACAAGACAAGATACAGAAAGCCAAGATATAACAACCGGGTGCATTCAAAACACAAAGGATGGCTGGCGCCTTCTGTGGAACAAAAGATTACATGCCATTTAAATGTCATCCGGAAAGTGACAAAGATCCTGCCCATTTCAAAGATCGTGATCGAGGCAGCGTCTTTTGACACGCAGAAACTGAAAGCACAGATCGCAGGGAAAAAACTTCCTGAAGGCAGAGATTACCAGAACGGCGAAATGAAAGACTGGTTCAACGTCAAAGACTATGTACTCTTACGGGATCGATACACGTGTCAGTGCTGCAAAGGAGAATCCAAAGACAAGGAACTGCAGGTCCATCATATTCACCAAAGAAAAGATGGCGGCAGCAATCGTCCGGAAAATCTGGTTACACTCTGTAAACACTGCCATCAGGAATACCATAAAGGGAATATCAAACTTCCAGATAAGATTCTTAAG
This sequence comes from uncultured Allobaculum sp., assembly GCA_910577085.1. Taxonomy (GTDB): domain Bacteria; phylum Bacillota_I; class Bacilli_A; order Erysipelotrichales; family Erysipelotrichaceae; genus Allobaculum. Next base: position 979 of record CAJTLE010000099.1, read on the forward strand.
CCGACTTCATTTGCGGATATGGCTTTTATGGGGATCATGCGAAAGACTCTGCTGGAAAGAACACAGACAGAATTCGGTCCTATTCCTGTAGAAGAAACATTCGGATATCTGACCAAAGCAGAACGTCTTAAGCACAAGCTTCCCAAAGAGCACTACGTTGATGCCAGATGCATCTCAGGACATCCAGAAGCTAGACCCATCCAAACCGTCTTTTTTAGCAGGAAAGTGAGATGCCACAACCGGCAGATCCATAAATTCAATCCTTCTAAGGGCGGCATCAGAAAACTGAACCAGTCCGCAAAGGTCATTATGGGATTCCAGCTGTTCGATAAGATCAGATACCAGAAAACGGAATGCTTTATCTTTGGAAAAAGAACATCAGGAAGATTCAATATCCGGATGCTTGATGGGACTACAGTCTCTGCTTCTGTTTCCTGGAAGAAATTAAAAAGACTTGAGTCATCAAATGGATGGCTCGTTGATAAGCAGCAAGCGGCGTTTTAAATATCAAACAGCAGGTGCTGGCGGCAATTCCTCCCCACAGCACGCTATGGGGTTTCCTTGCCGCATTAGATGACGAATATGCAAAAGAAATCATGCAGGTTCCATTGCCTCGAAGCTTTCAGGATGAGATAGACCAGTACAACCTCATCCTTTTTGAAATTGAGGAAAAGTACAATGCTGATTATGAGCGGCTGACCAACGGCGATTACCAAGTCGGCTTTGCAGAGATGTTCCGGAAGGAAAACACGAAATACAAAATTTTCCCGTGTCCGCTTTTTGAACAAAAATAACTGTGTCAGGATTTTGAGATCGTTTGATCGCCTATACAACTGAAAACAGGACTGTATCCATCACTGCGATTTGGGCAGATGCGGATACAGTCCTGTTTTCTTTTTGGATCTACTATGGAACAACGATATAGTTTGCGGTTTCAACGGATGAATCCGTTGCCAGAGCTAAATGATATTAAACAGTTAATACTTGATTCTCCATCATCATTGGAACCTTCAGGACCCAAAGCCACCAGTTCAACGGCATTATTTGCAGCTACTTTAGCCCGCCTTCATCCATCCACCCCTTGCTTACAAGTGCCTTTGCCTCAGACTGGCTGGTCGTAAAATGATGAATCCCGGTTTTCGCATTCGGATTATAGACCCGATAGATCATCACAGCATCCGGATCAATCGACCAGACCGCCTCTTCCTGCTTCCAGCCTTTGGTGCCCAGAAGCCGGTATTCATTCAAATCAGTCGTGTAGTGATGGTCGCCCGTATTTGGATTGTAAAGGCGATACACTGTCCTGCTTCCAGATGATGGCCAGGCACCACCTTCAAATTTCCAGCCGGCATTCACCAGATCTCGGATCTCATTATGGTTACTGGTAAACAGGTGTTCTCCGGAGTTTGGATTGTAAATTCTGTAGACCTGTCCCTGCTCCAGATCCAGGCTCACAATACCGGCATTCTCACTGATCCATTTCAGTCTCTGCTCATCAATAACCGGTCCGCCAGTTGAAAGCAGCTGGCCTGTTTTGGATTTGCTGCCAAAGCTCAGTATTCCAATGGCCTGATTGCTGGAATTCAGATACGGAGAGCCGCTCTGGCCCTCGCCTGCATACAGACTGGTCTTTACTTTTCTTCCGGAAACAGACTGCAAAGTTCCGTTCATGCTGCTGAGTTCCTTATTTCTGTCTACCGGATATCCAGCCGTTTTCAGCTCTTCACCCTCACTTGGATCCGTACTGAGACCAATTGTTCCGGTTAGTGCGCCAATCGGGGAGGACAGAATGATCAGACCGGTATCCGATGAATCAGAAGGCCTGCTGTAATAGTCGGGTTCGATAATCAGATTCATCTCTTCTGTCCGGCTGTCATAATGAAGATCATTTCCAGAAAGACTTTGCGTATCAATCAGCACCCGCTGCGCCCAGCCAAGACCATCAGCCGGATTGTAAAGACAGTGCGCACAGGTCAGGATGGCATTTTCACTGATCACAAATCCGGTAGCCGTAAAAATACGTTCTTTGCCGGCAGCCTGGTCATAAAAGTACAGCCTCAGTTTGCAGACGGCACTGTAGGGATGTGTGGAAAGCTCACTTGTTTCCACCTTGCTTCGATTATCATAAAGCGCCATGGATACAGTGCGTCCATATTTTGACGTTCCATTCATGGATTGCAGATCTGTGACTGCATTTTCAGGCATCAATAAAAGCCTGTTTCCATAGGACAGAAGCGTATTCGCAGCAGCATCGGTTTCATTAAGCGAATGCGTTTTTTGCAGATCCGAATATGAGGCAGGGCTGTCTGTAAACAATAATCCTGAAGCCGTGATGGAAATCGGTGATACAGCCATATTCAAGACAGCAGCTGAACCAGCCAGACTGCTGATCAATAAGTCTTTCAATTTCATCAAAATCCCCCCAGATAAGGTAACTGTATATCACATCATATGTGATTTTATGTATACAGAGCTTATCAGTTGACACAGTATTTTGGAATCATGTGATGAAATCATTAGATGATATTTATATCAATTGCTGAGTTTTTTGAATTCTTTGCGGAATGCTGCTAACCTAGAAAAATTTCTGCAGCCGATGGCTGCTCTTTCGTATTTTTGGCACTCAGAAGACCTGTTCCAGGTTTGCGAGTCCATACGAAAACAGAAAGGGAGAACGCTATGCAGACAGAAAATTCAGGAAGCGGGAAGAATTATTACGAAATTCTAGAAAAGATAAGATACAGCGAATCTGTTACTGACGAGGAGTGGAGCAGCTTTTGTCATGAGGCAGCAGGGACGAATCCTATGCAGCTGGATCAGGACAGCAGCATCGTCAGAAGATACTGGAATGAATCCGGCATGATGCCATGAGAGGGCAGCAAAAGAAAATTATTCAAGCAAAATTATTCAGATAACAGTAAGAAAAGGTTAAGAAAAACAAATTTAGAAAACAATATCATTAAAGCATCAGTACAGAATGAAAAACACAATCTGTTTTCAGATTCAGTATAGAAAGGTTGCTTCTCATGAGTACAGAAGATGCTGTTTATAAGTTTGTGAGTCTTGTTATTGCATCGATAGAGTCAGAAACGTATGCCTGGCAGCAATGCGAAATTGCCGCACTTCGTCACTATATTCTTCAGAGTCCGAATGCAGGTTTATATGCCGCGGCAGGTCCCTGGTCGTACATGCAGAACTTCTGCTTTGATGCCGATAATTGTGAAAATATTGATGCCGCAGAGAATGCGGTCATGATCGCCCTTGGATTTTATGGAGTTTACCGTTTTGGAAAAAGTGCTGAAGAAAGTCTTTGCGCCCAGGCTAAAAGTTCCATTGGATACGCTCTTGGTCTTTGCGCCTCAAAACTTGAAAACAAAAAGTCATTGGACGTATGGATACGGTATTTTTCCGAAGCACATAGGCTGCATAAAATTTGCAAAAGCCTCAAAGAACTCATTTCGTATCTTCAGGAATGCAAAGAATTTATCCCGATTGATTTTGCATCCCTTGCGGTTGATCTGTATGAGCTTCAGATTCGCAATCTTGCAAAAAAAGCCGACAGCCGGATTTCTTCAGAGTACCGGCATGGATGCCTGAAATACTCATCCTTCAACCACAGTTAAGAAACGGCAGCTTCCGGCGACAGGCTGATGATCAGGAAAGGTGCCGCAAATCGGATATAAAAGAAAATGGCCGAAGCAAAATTCTCCGGCCAGCACGTATAAATCGAAAGGGATTCGAAAGACAATTAGTATAGCATCAGATATGGTAAAGCGGTTTCGCGATTTGATCTGGAAGCGAATAGCAACGAAAGTTTACTAATGTCGTATGTATTTCGAATTTTGCGATGGTATGTCAGAACAGTCGTACAGCAGCCATTGCCAAATCAGCAGCGTATCCGTTGTATTCGATTACAGAATCATCAGAAACAGCAGGAGGACTTTTTTTGCATGAATGAACTTATCTACAGCAGCACAATCTTTTTCATCGCATCGACCGAAGCACAGGATTTCAGCGAACAGCGGGATAAGATTGCAGTGCTTCAAAAGTTTTCTGCGGCATTTCCAGAACAGGATGCATCGGATTCAATCAGTCTTGCACCATTCTTTCTGCCATACTGCTCAGAAGAAGAAGAAAGAATTGCAGAAGAGTCCATTCTGACAGCAATCGGCCTGTATGCGATGTATCGCGCTGGAACAAGACTACAGGACACCACCTGCACCGAGACGGAAAACTCAATTGGTTACGCTCTGGGTCTTTATGCTGCAGGTCTCGAAGACAAAAGCGCACTGGATGCAAAGGTGAAGAAATTTACATCCTCACGCGATCTGGATATGCTGCGGAAAAACACAAGAGAACTGATTCAGCGTCTGAAGCAGAGCAAGACATTTATTCCTGTTGATTTTGCATCCCTTGCAGTTGACCTGTATGAGTTTCAGCGGCCGGAACTGGCTCAAAAGGCCTGCCACAGAGCTGAGGTGGAATACCGCAACGGAATTTTGAAGGGCAGATTGAACAGGACTACTGATAAAGGCCATTTCTGAGTCCTGATTTAGCTCATGTATCAGATATCAAGCATCCTTAAAGGGATATGAACGACTACGGTTAGCCAAGGAGATCATTTATGAATAATGATAAATACAATATCGACACTGCAATACTGTATAGAAAGAAAGGTACCCACTACGCAGATTCAAATATTGAGCCAGGCCTTCAGTCTGCAAATCTTGTTTCAGATGATACGAATCAGGTTCGTGGCACACCAATGGTGGAAATTTTTGATCTTGATGAGATACGACGTCAAGAAAGACAATTACAAAAACAGGAAGATTCAAAATATACGTTTATAGCTTCACTTATAACAGCAGGAATAGTAATAAGTTCAACATATATATGGAACCATGGCGGAAAAAAAGCTACTGCATCGGCATTAGAGTGGGGGAAAAATAGGCTAGAGATTTTTGGCAAAAAATCAGGAGATCATACCAAAGATCAGCACCTGGCTGATTCTAATTCAGTATCAGATAAACTGAGCCATGTAGCTGGTAACGAAAATATCGGCACAGAGATTATCGATTCTTCACCTGAAAATAGTGTTTCAGCTTTTGCTCAGACAGATGACTCCACTCAGATGGATATAAGGTTTCTGATTTCACCGGCCCAGTATTACGCACTGCTCCGTCTCAGGCAGAATGCTGAGCAGATTGTTCGACTCACTTCTTTCATTCTTTACAACTCGACACTTGATTCAACCATCGAATATCTGCAAAGAACAGGTCAGCCATATGTCTGCTACTCACCAGGATGTCTTGAAAATCTTAAAAACAAGACTGTAATCCAAGGCTTGCAGCCATTATCAAGTTCCTTAATCAGGACATATGAGCAGCCGGTTCTCTCTGAAAGCCAAACAGATCCGGAAGCAGATCTTTAGAATCATCACTCTGACGACAAATAAAAATGGCCGAAGTGGCGAACTGCGGCCGAGGTATAACAGGAATTTGAATAAGCACCTTCATTGTAACACTCATCAGAAACAGAAAATAGCTTTTTTGAGTTTATTGCTTCTTCAGCGGCGGCTGTCCGATGGCGGCTGGTGGCTAATCTCGGAAAATGAGAATTACGATCCTATCCCGATTAAGCCATCTGACGACTTCAGAGTTTTAGGTGAATACAGTCTTAGATTGACCAAAGACTAACCAAAGAGCCAGTAAAATCACGAATTATCGGCCCAATTTTTTGAGATTAAGATAGGATTAAGAAGAGAGAGGAAAGCAAAAATGAAATATAAATTTATCGCAATTGCAGGGCTGGCCGCCTTGATCGCCAGCGGCTGTGGAATCGCTCAAAAGCCATTATCAGAAAGCTGCTCCTTTCATCCAGATTCAGAACATTGTCTTTGTGCCCGTTCTGCATCAGGAAAGCCGATGGGCAGAAAAAGGCCCCTTCTCCCAAGAAGAATACAGGCTGATGCTCAGGAAAGCGGACCAGGTTGGTGCCGTATCCAGCCAGCCCTACCGTAAAGAGCTTGGATCAAAGCAGATGAACGACCGCAACAAAGCCATGGTGGATCATGCCGGGCTTCTGATCGCCTGCCTCAGTGATCAGAGCAGTGGAACATCCCATGCGGTCGATTATGCCGCATCTGATGGTGTCAATGTCAGAACCCTGATGTTCCGGCCTGCTGCTGACAGAAATGGAAAGCTAAAACTGCTTGCAGCGAAAATGAATCCATATCTTTCCAAAACCGGAAGCAGATTTTCAAGACCAGAATTTTGTCAGGAAAATGAGCAAATAGAAGCATTCTGGCCAGATCAGCAGAAAAGCCAGAGCCTGATTGCGAATCTGACCTTCTGTAACAGCGATTACTCTGCCTCTGACAGCTTTATCATCCCGGATCCGGAACGAAAAAGCGCTTGCAAACTGTGTGCCGTATTCTGAGACTTAAACTTTGCATCTAAAACCAGCTTTGCCGCTCATACTTTCTTCATTCAAATCCTGGCAAAGAAAAAAGGACCGGAGCCATCTCCAATCCATATCAGTCGGGAATCACAATTGTCTTTCTTTGAGCCAGAGTGTCATCATTTACTCCGCTATTTGCCTTAGAAATCTCATCCGGATTTGTATTGAATGCCTGTGACAGCTTCTTTAAGGTGTCCGATTTCTGAACTGTATAGTACCAGTGGCCGTTGCACCAGTAAATCTGCGAGGGATCAATGCCGTGTTTCTTCAGGCTGTCATAATAATCCGGAACCTTGATGACTCTTGCGGCTGTATTGACCGGTTTTTCCTGTGGCTGCGCTTTAGTCTCAGACTTTTCCTCTCCAATCAGTGTTTGTGTGTTTTCCTGCCTGTCGGCAGGCTTCTTTTTGTTTTCGGAAGACTGGAAACCGTTTTCCTTCGACTCTTCTTTTGAAGATGAACCGAAATCCGTTTCCAGATCCTCTGAAATATTTGAATCATCTTCCGATACGATCACAGTCTGCGCTTTTGCGGCAAGACGTCTTTCAAGATTTGACTTTACTGTTCCGACCAGTGCGGCGCAAAGCACGATTAGAGCGGCGGAACCGACGATTCCAATGATGTACTTTTTCATATCTAATGTTTATCACAATAACAGGAAAGGGAAGACCGATATGAACAACAACAGCAACAATATGAACATGAACACGCCGGAAACAAACAGCAACATCTATAATCCGCAGGCCCGTATGGCTGAATATCAGCAACAGTCCATGAATCAGCCTTACAACCCGCCGGAAAGCAGAATGCAGGCCGGATACCAGGGACAATACCAGTACCAGAATCAGATGCAGGATCTGTCCATGCAAAATGGCGCCAGTGCATCAAACGTTTATACTAATAGTATGAACAATAAAAATTATACGAACAACAGTTACGGCAGCCGCTACAGTGCAAACCGGATTACACTCAACAACTTCCAGCCGGAAGATATTCTGCTGATCGACGGGATTGTCGAATTCAGCCACATTACAAGATTTTATGAAGGGGAAGAACTGGACGATTACAACAGAAGATCCAACTCCAGATATCCTCAGACAAAACCATTCATCAGCATCACGATTTCGGATCCAAAAGTTTCCAGTCTTTGCAGAACCCCGCTTGTCGGCGAATACATTGATTCAGTCAGCTACCTCTCCAAGACATCCGGAAAGAAAATGATGAACTTCAAAACGCTTTCTGCCAACAACTACAGCCGGAGAAGATTTCCAAGACTGTCGGTCAATCTTGCCGACTATGACCAGGGTCAGGCCAACCTGGCAGATCTGGAAATGCAGGAAGGACATGAACCGGCAAAAGGATCCCGAGTCACTGTAATCCTCAAAGTTTATGGATCCAACGGCAACAACTCTGGCTCCATTCAGGAGGTGATCCTGCACGACAACCCGCCAAAATTCTACTGCAAAGCAAATTCCAGCCAGACCGAAAGCCAGCTTGAGGCACTTGGTATTACCCGTTCTGCAAGTCCGTATACTCAGCAGCCAACCATTGTTGCAGCTCCGGATAATAATATGGAAGAAGATTTCCATAACAGTGGATACAACGGCGGCCAGAACAGCCAGCCAATGCAAAATAACGGATACAGAGGCGGATACCAGAATCAGCAGCCAAATCCTTATATGCAATATGGACAGCAAAATCAGCAGGCAGGATATGGCCAGAACCAGATGAATCAGCAGGTGCAGGGAAATGGCGGCTACAGTAATGGTTACCAGAATCAGAACAATCAGCAGTATCAGCCTGACTACAGCAATTATCAGCAGCAAAATCAGAATGGATACAACGGGAACCAGTCTGGCCCCTATAACCCGAATAATGATCCGAACAGAAGATATTAATAGTGATGAAACAGAGACTGCCATTCGAATGGCAGTCTCTGTTTTTAAAGGTGACTTCAATGCTTTAGCAGTCTTGCACCCCCATGGTAAGCCATGGGCTGCAAGACTGCTGTTGTTGGCAGCTGCATCACAAGCAAAAGACTGAAAATATGCATCACTCAATCGTTTGTGAATTGCGAATATCAAAGCTGTGGGCTCCATTATCAAGCAGGATAGATTAGTATTGGCAAAAAGAAAGCAGAGAGCCGAAGAGGGCCTCTGCTTTTATATGAGCCAGCTGTTTTGCATCGTGATCCTGATGCCGAGAAATAGTCAATGATCTCCATAATGGGTTCGGCATGACACAATTTCCAAGTCGTTGCAGACGATGCGATAAACCAGCCTGTTTTGCTGATCGATACGGCGTGACCAATAACCTGATAAATCGCTTCGCAGAGCCTCCGGTTTGCCTATCCCGGTTTTCGCACCGTTGCGTTCAATGTCCTTGATCAATATGTTGATTCGCTTCAAGATTTTTCTGTCCTGGCTTTGCCACCAGACATAATCATCCCAGGCTTCCGGCGACCAGACTTTATTCATCACCGGTATCAACGAGATCATGAACTACGCCGCGGCCCTCGTTAAGAGCAGAAATAGACCGCTTTAAATGGGCCATATTCTCTCTGCTGTAAAATGGATCAACGGACACTTCAAATGGGATGCGATGCTCGCGGCCCATCTTAACTGCAAAGATAGTAAACGCAGTGGTCATGTTCATCCCAAGCTCTTTGCAGACAGCTTCCATATCAGCCTTCACTTTAGAATCCATACGGATATTTACCATAGATGTAGCCATAAATATTGTCTCCTTTACCCATATTATAGCGTTGCAGCTTCCTTGAATAAAGCTAATGTATTTACACGGTGTATATTGATGATGGGTCAATGGTTATGGTTCACATCCATAGTAAGTGCTCAAGTTATTAAGTGTAAGCTTTTGATATTTGGGCGACCTAGAACCTCCCGTCTCAACCGGATAAGATCTGGTTGTATTGACGGGAGGTTTTTAGATGTCCAATTCCACACTTGCTTCTTCAATGAAATCTGATGCCATCGACTGGCAATCCCAAAATTGCCAGCAACCTGTTTATGTCTCTCCAACATTCCGGATAAATAGACGAGCCTTATTCAATCCAATCAATGAGTTGTCAAATTTCTATCCATATACCCGAATAATTCATGGCTTTTTTCACAAAACTATTTTTCGTGTTTTGTCTTCGAAATGCAAACAAATCTTTCTCGATTAGGTTATCCACATTGTTTCCGGTGGAGGGGGTACTTGATTTTTTCAA
>CAJTLE010000100.1 GCA_910577085.1 uncultured Allobaculum sp.
GTGCTCTTAATGGATTGGCTAAAAAACACGAGTAGAAGAATCTGGCCGAAGCGCAAAAAAAGAGATGTCACTCAAGACATCTCTTAGGGTCTGAATTCAGGGATCCAACAAAGTTTGCGTAAGAACCTTTTTACGTGCTCGCTCAAGCAGCAGTTTTTTTTGCTTATCTAAAACATTTATCTGACCGTGTGAACAGTAACTGAAAGATTGAAAAGAAAGGTGGGAGCGTTTTGGTTTTTTCGTCCATGGTGTTTCTGTGTGTGTTCTTGCCGGCAGTTTTCCTGCTGACGCGCCTGACAAGATCCATCAAGATTCAGAATGCCATTTTAATTGTCATGTCGCTGCTTTTCTATGCCTATGGGGAGCCCAGATACGTCTTGCTGATGCTTGTCAGCGTGTTTTGCAACTGGGGCTTTGGCCTGCTGATGAAAAACGAGCCGAAAAAGTGGGTTATGGTTCTAGCTGTCCTGCTCAACATCGGCTTGCTTTTTGTCTTCAAGTATCTTGATCTGGCCGTAGCCGGATTGAATGCTGCAGGACTGGTCGCCTTGAAGCAGCCGCATATTCCATTGCCGGTCGGGATTTCGTTTTTTACCTTCCAGGCCCTCAGCTATGTGATTGATGTCTATCGCCGCCATGTCCCCTCTCAGACTAGCTTCTGGCGGGTTCTGCTGTATATTTCGCTGTTTCCGCAGCTGATTGCCGGCCCGATCGTCAAATATCACGATGTGGAAAGAGAAATTGAGCAGCGGACCATCAAATCAAGAACAACGGCTTTAGGCTTTCGCCGGTTCAGTGTCGGTCTGGCCAAAAAGGTTTTGATTTCCAACACAATGGCTTCGACCGTCGATGTCCTCTTTGCGGCGGATCCGAGCCTGATCAATATGGGTTCGGCCTGGCTGGCGGCGATCTGTTATCTGTTCCAGATCTATTTTGATTTTTCCGGCTACTCGGATATGGCCATCGGATTAGGGGAGATTTTTGGATTCCATTTCCATGAAAACTTCAATTACCCCTATATCTCCACCTCCATTCAGGACTTCTGGAGACGCTGGCATATTTCGCTGTCGACATGGTTTCGGGAATATCTCTATATTCCACTGGGCGGAAACCGCAAAGGCAAAGCCAGAACCTATCTGAACAAGATGATTGTCTTCCTGGCAACTGGTTTATGGCATGGAGCCAATCTGACTTTTGTGCTGTGGGGCGTCTGGCATGGCTTTTTCATTCTGGCTGAAGACTGGCTGCATCTGAAAAAGCTTCCCAAATGGGCGGGCTGGATTTTGACGATGTTAATTGTCACCGTCGGCTTTGTGATGTTCCGGGCGGATACCGTCGAACAGGGTCTGCTGATGATTTCCCGTATGTTTACGGGCGTGAATTTTACAAGACCTGCTTTAGCTTTGTTGTATTCATTGCTTTCGCCAATTCTGCTGACTGCTTTAGCAGCAGCTGCCATTGGTAGTACACCGATTTTTAAGCAGATCAACTGGAACAAACGACTGCTTGGCCTTTCGCTGGCCGGCAGTTATGGATTGATTCTGATCTGCGGACTGGCATTGAGTGCGGGAACGTATAACCCGTTTATCTATTTCCGTTTCTAGAAAGGAGGAACCACATGAAAAAAGTCTCTGATATCAAGGCAAAACGAAAGAAAAGAAGAAAGATCGTTTACCGGCTTTTTAACGGCCTGATCATTGCCACGCTGCTGGTTCCGACTTTAGGCCTGGCCGTTCACTCCGAAACTTCTTCGAGTGAAAAACGGGATCTGGCCAGTTTTCCCTCCCTGTTTATCGATGGGGGACTGAATGCAGATCTGTTGAGTGAAATGGGGGCGTGGTATGACGACCACTTTGCGTTTCGTTCCTGGCTGATTTCTGCCTATGCCGGTCTGGAACAGTCGATTTTTAAAGAATCGAGTATCCGCAATGTCATTACCGGCAATGATGACTGGCTGTTTTATCGCGAAACGCTCGATCAGTATCTGGGCGAGAATGCGTTGAGCGACCGCCAGATTCAGAACATTGTCCACAACCTCGGACTCTATCAGTACGCTCTGAATTCCAAGGGCATTGCGATGCGGGTAACCATCGTGCCAAACAAAAACACGGTCTACCCCGAACAGATGAAATCCCGTTACTTACAGACGGAAACAAAGGATCTGGATCGTGTGGGAGCAGCCCTCAGTCAGGCTGGAATCCCTTATACCGATCTGAAAACACCGCTGGTTCAGGATGAACGGACACTTTACTATCAGCGCGACTCACACTGGACCAATGAAGGGGCTTTACTGGCGTATAACGCGCTGATGGACCAGATGGGCATCGCCCATAACAACTATGATCAGGCGCCAACGCAGGTCATTGAGCATATTTCTGACCTGGATGAAATGCTCAATCCTAAAAACTTAACCCCTGAAACCGATCAGGATTACAGTGCCAATTTCACGTACACTGTCCAGAATGAGATTCAGGACTACATGGACAGCTGGATTGAAACGCGCAATGAAAACAAACCGGGAACCTTGTTTATGTTCCGGGATTCCTTCGGTGAAGCGCTCGCTCCGTATTTAGCCGACAACTTTGGCCAGGCGTATTTCTCCCGACTTGAACCGTATAACCTGATTCAGATGGATACCCTCCATCCGGATGTGGTTGTGTTTGAACGGGCCGAAAGACGAATGGGCGGCTTTCAGGAGCAGGCCGCCATCATGAATATGCCGGTTGTAGCCAACTTTGAAGCCCCGGTGGAGCTGCAAAACGACTCTTCTTTGAACGTCGAAGCCCAGAATGGGTGGTATCTCATTTCAGGCAAGATAAAAGACCTTCATACCGACGATCAGATTTACCTGCAGGTAGATTTACCGGATCAGAGTCGGTTCACCTATCCGGTTTTCTATGTCAATGATGGCTATCAGGTCTATCTGCCGCAAAACCGTCTGCCGGAATCATCGACCCTTTCGATCATCCGTGTGCAGGATGGGGCTCCGGCGATTGTTGATCAGCTTGTTCTCGATGGATCAGCCATTGAAAATTCCTCTTCTCAGAAATAGGATCAGGGAAAGAACAAAAACAACCGTCCAAAGAAAAACAAATTCAGTGATCGAAGTTGTTAACTTGGAATGCATCAGAAATGAAAAAAAGCAAGCACATGGCTTGTAAAACTCAAGAAATATGAAACAAACGTCCGTCAGGGAATTGAAACTGTCGGTTTCGTTTGAGAAAATAACAAAGTCCGCTTTTCCAGCAGCCTTGAAACAGGTTTTGCCGGTCTGACTCAATTCGCATCCAGTCAGGTCTTTCGAAAAGCGGAAGTCAGAAAGGACTTATGAATATGAAAAAAACACTGCCTTTATTACTGAGCGGTTTCATGGTATTCGGTACCCTCGCTGGCTGCTCCAGCTCCAGTGACAAGAAGGACTCCTCGACAAGCAGCGAAAGCAAGCAGAGCGAAACGTCTTCGAAAGAATCCAAAGCATCCACTGCTTCTTCTACACAGTCTGAAGAACAGGCTGCCGCTCCAGCCGAACAGCCTCAGGAAGGTGCTGATCAGGCAGCTGTCATTGAACAGCCTGCTCAGGAGCCTGTCTATACAGAACCTGTTTATCAGGAACCGGTTTATGAAGAACCTGCTTACCAGGAACCAGTTTATGAAGAGCCTGTATACGAGGAACCTGTAACACCAGTGGTGCCAGATCAGTCCAGCGACAACTGTGTGGATCCAGGTCAGATTGTCATCAACCCGGATTTTGTTGAATAAAACCGTTTATTCTAAGCTTTTAAACAACATGGCCCTCAAAAAGCATTCGACAGTCAATGGAGGACGCGAATGCTTTTTTGTTGAAATCAAGATTGAACCATAAGTGAAAATTTTTAAAATTCACGTTGATTTCTTTTGAAGAAATGGACTCCTCCCTCCTCAAAAGGCACAAAGCGAAAAAAATAATCGAAAAAGAACCAAAGAACTAAAACGGATAAGGTTTTTCCGCAAAACCGTATTCCCGTATCCATCTCTTTATATGGATACACCTGCAGAAAGAAAAGGATAAAGAAAAGGATATTGAGCATGAAAAACAAATGGAAACGTTCGGTTTTCATTCTGCCTTTGACCGGTGCCATTGCCTTAAGCCCAGCAACTTCCGTTCTGGCAGAAGAAGTTGAACTGGAAAAACAGGACCAGGCATGGACTCAGGCTGAAACAACAGAAACCGAAGCAAAAGAAACCAAAACAACAGAAGTTGCAACAACAACCGAAACAGAAGCTGGCTTTGAAGTCGAAGAGCGCGTAGAAGCAAAAACAGAAGCCGAAATCGAAGAAGACATCCAGAACGAAACGTTTGATCTGGCTGCCATCGGTTCGCTGTATGAATTACAGCTGGCCAAAAAAGCAGTCGAAAATGAGATGGCCATTCAGGGATCTTCTCCTGAATTAGAAGCCCAGCTGGCGGCGATCAACGCCCGTCTGGCAAGTTATGCAACCCAGGCCATGTATCGTCTTTACAACCCAAACAGCGGCGAACATTTTTACACGGCCAACACGAATGAGCGCGACGTGCTTATCAAAGCGGGCTGGAAAGATGAGGGGATTGGCTGGTATGCACCAATCTCTCAAGGGATTCCAGTTTACCGCCTGTATAACCCAAATGGCGAACATCACTATACGACCAGCGGCGGCGAACGCGACAATCTGGTCAGTGTCGGCTGGAAATACGAAGGCGAAGGCTGGAAGTCCTTATCTGCAGAAGATGTCTTTGGTCAGCCGCTCTATCGTCAGTACAACCCGAACCAGAAACTGTGCAATCACAACTACACCACAAGTCTTGGCGAACATGAAGCATTGATTGGCCTGGGCTGGAAAGATGAAGGCATTGGCTGGACAGGTGTCGATGTCATCTATCAGGAAAATGTAAATGGCAATCTGCGGATTTATAAGACCGATACGATGGAACAGATCTTTGGTCTTTACACCTATGGCGGTCAGTGCTTCTATCTCGATCCGGCCAATGATGGCATTGCTCTAACGAATGCCAAACGTCAGATCAATGGCAAGTATTATCTCTTCAATGAACAGGGCCAGATGATCCGCTCGACAGGCTGGGTGGATTTTGGCGGCCAGCGTTACTGGATCAATGACGATGGTTCTCTGGCAACCGGACTGGTGTTTGTCTCCAAAGAGCAGACGGGTGAAGCCTCCCACTACCTGGTTTTTGATGAGCAGGGAAGCCTGGTCCGAAATGGCCAGAGCGGCAGCTATCAGGCCGATGCCAACGGGTGGCTGACCAACCCCAATGGCGACCAGATGATCAAGCAGTTCTGTCACGATACCTATGCGAAAACTGGCCGTGACCTGGAGCAGATCTTCCGGTATGTCGGCACCGAAGTCAGCTACCAGGCCAAAGACCCGCAATGGTACGAACCGGCGCCTGGCCTGACGCATACCCAGTACTTTGCGTATGTCGGCTTTACCAGCGGTAAAGGAAACTGCTATACCTATGCATCGATGATCTACCATCTGGCAAAAGAGGCCGGGTATGAGGCCCGGTTTGTCAAAGGCGCCGTCGCAACCGCAAGCGGTAATGCAGAACACGGCTGGGTGGAAATCCAGCAGAATGGTCAGTGGTATATCTGCGATGGCAGCATGTATAGACATTATCCAATCAGCTATACATTCATGAGACCAATCGATCGCGCCCCCTTTGTTTACGTACGCCCAGTGGATGCTTATAACTTCCAGTAACCCCAAAAAATGCATATCTACAGACTGAATGGCCGTCCTCATCCATACCAGAAGGACGGAGCAGCTTTCAGACTGCTTTAGATTGAACGAAAATCAAACGAGAAAAGAAGAAGAAAATCACGATGAAAAATAAATGGATCCGTTCTGCCCTGGTTCTTCCTTTAACTACAGGGATGATCTTTACGCAGCTGACGCCTCTTCTGGCCAATGAAGTCGATTTTGAAGAAACAAATCAGTCTTCTTCAGCAGATGACTTCACGAAAGAAACAGAAGTCAGTGCCAAAACTGAAAGAAAAGAAGAAATCCAGGATGGAACTTTAGAAACCGGCAATGCCGGCTCGCTTTATGAATTACAGCAGGCGAAAAAAGCCATTGAAAATGAAATGGCCACTCAGGGATCTTCGGCCGAATTAGAAGCCCAGCTGAGTCTGATCAAGGAGCGCATCGCCAGCTATGCAACCCAGGAAATGTATCGGCTTTACAACTCAAACAGTGGCGAACATTTTTACACGGCCAACACGAATGAGCGCGACGTGCTTATCAAAGCGGGCTGGAAAGATGAAGGCATCGGCTGGTATGCACCAATTCGTCAGGGCATCCCGGTGTATCGTCTCTATAACCCCAATGGCGAACACCACTACACAACCAGTGCCGCTGAACGTGATAATCTGATCAGCGTTGGCTGGAAAGATGAAGGGGAAGGCTGGAAGTCTTTAACCAATGAAGATGCTTTCGGCCAGCCGCTCTATCGTCAGTACAATCCAAACCAGAAACTGTGCAACCACAACTACACCACAAGTCTTGCCGAACATGAAGCTTTGATCGGCATGGGCTGGAAAGACGAAGGCATTGGCTGGAACGGTGTGGATGTCATCTATCAGGAAAATAAAGACGGCAATCTGCGGATTTATAAAACCGATACGATGGAACAGATTTTTGGCCTGTATACCTATGGCGGCCAGAGTTTCTATCTGGATCCTGCCAATGATGGCGTTGCCGTTAAGAATGGCAAATGCCAGATCAATGGCAAGAACTATCTCTTTAACGAGCAGGGCCAGATGATCCGTTCCAAAGGCTGGGTGGATTTTGGAGGTCAGCGTTACTGGATCAATGACGATGGCTCGCTGGCAACCGGACTTGTGTTTGTTTCCAAAGAACAGACGGGTGAAGCTTCTCACTACCTGGTTTTTGATGAACAGGGAAGCCTGGTTCGTAATGGCCAGAGCGGCAGCTATCAGGCTGATGCCAACGGCTGGCTGACCAACCCCAATGGCGATCAGATGATGAAACAGTTCTGCCATGATACCTATGCGAAAACGGGCCGGGATCTGGAAGCGATGTTCCGCTATGTGGGGGATACCCTGACTTATGTGAAGAAAGATCCGGCCTGGTTTGAACCAGCGCCGGGCCTAAGCCATGTCCAGAACTATGCTTACCTTGGATTTACAACCAGCCAGGGCAACTGTTTCTCTTATGCGGCCATGTTTGTCCATTTAGCAAGAGAAGCCGGCTATGAAATCCGCTTTGTGAAAGGCCAGGTAGCCACCATTTATGGCAACAATGTGGATCATGGCTGGACTGAAATCAAGCTCAATGGCCAGTGGTATATCTGCGATCCAAACTTCTATGAAGACTATCCATTCGGATACACTTACATGAGACCAATCGACCGCACTCCATTTACCTATATCCGTCCGGCTGACGCTTACAACTTCCAGTAAGTGGATTTTGATCGGGGCGATCAGAAAATCTGTAAGTCTGAAAGGGACTGCTCTGTTTTCTCGCTTTTTATGAGGATCAGGTGATGTCCCTTTTTCTTTCGGTCATTTTCGATCCTTGGCAAACTGGAAACGACCAGAGAATGGCCCGGAGAGAACAGACCAGAAAGACAAAGAGAAAATGGTTGGGAATTGAAAGAGGAATAAACCAGTTTAAAAAGTGGCTGGTTCTACGTAAATTGGCTTTTACCGTATACATTCCACCTGATAGCCGCAATAATAGCCGAGGCGATCATGGGTGATGCCGGCTTTTGCGGCTGTTTTTTGTTCCCATTTTTATTCAATGCAACTCAATAGACGAAGAAAGGAATTATGATGAAAAAATTACTCCCCCTGGTTCTGGGAGCGCTGCTTGCAGGACAGTCGGTTTCGCTGCCTGTTCTGGCAGATGAATTTGATGAGTCTGAAGATCAGACATCCACAATCCAGACTGCCGATTCTTCCGGTGAAAACGACCAGAACCAACAAAAACAACTGACTTCAAATCCGCCCGCTTCCTTTTCAGAGTCTTCCGACCAGGAAGAGGCTGAAATCAAAGAAACGGGCAAAAAAGCATCTCAAACAGAAAGCAGGTCCCAAAAAGACGAGCCGAAGGAAACGGAAATATCCCAATTGGATGGGCAGGAGGCTTCAAAGTCCGACAAGCAGGGACCTTCCAAATTTTCCCCGGTGTATCGAATGTATAATCCGAACAGCGGCGAACATTTTTATACGCTGTCGATCGTTGAGCGCGATTTCTTAATTGCGGCGACCTGGGATTATGAAGGGATCAGCTGGTTTATTGATGAAACCCAGAATGGCGATCCGCTTTTCAGACTGTATAATCCCAATACCGGTGACCATCACTACACCACAGATGCCGAAGAACGCGATGCGTTAGTCGGTTTTGGATGGAAAGACGAAGGGATTTCCTGGCATACCGACTTAAAAGAACGCACACCGGTTTATCGGCTTTACAACCCCAATGAAAAAGGAGCGGGCAGCCATCACTATACGACCAGCCTGCAAGAATACCAGGCGCTGGATGAAATTGGCTGGGTGGCAGAAGGAGAACGCTTCTTTGCGGTTCCTCCTCAGGAATTCAAAGAAGTCATGGTCAATGGCCAGGTGGGAACGGTCTATGAAGGACCGGATGGATCAAGAGCCAGCGGTCTGCAGACTATCGGCGGCAAGATCTACTACTTTGATCCAGCCACCAATTTCATGGTGAAAGATACCCTGTTTACCGATCCGGCTACGCAAGCCCGTTACTATTTTGGTGAAAACGGCCAGGCAAAGACTGGACCAGTTACGGTCAATGGCCAGCTGCTGACGTTTGCCAAGAATGGGCAGCAGCTGTTTTCAAGATTATGTGCAATGGGTGCAAAAGGAATTGCCTACAACCTGAATGCGGAGGGAACGCCAGATGGAAGTTCATTCCAGGCGGGCCGTGTTTCGTATGTTCCAGAAGCCAATGGGATGATTGAAAAGACAACTTTTAATTCCATTCCCCTGTATATGCAGACAGACAGCCGCTGGGGTAATATCTGGTTTGACAATGTTAACTTTGCCAATCTTGGCTGCGTGCCAACCGTCATGGCTTCCATTATTAATACTTTTACTTCCGCCACGGTCACACCGATTTCCCTGGGCTATCTGCTTGAAAAAGAAGGCTATATGAATGGTTCCTATTCTTCAGATAAACCCTTAGGAACATTGACCAGTGCCAATCTTTATATGGCGGATCTGTATGGACTGAAATGCCATGACTGGCTGTCGCTGGAAGAAACCCGAGCTCTGCTCAAAGCCGGTGGACTGGTTTCCTTGACAGCCGGACCTGGGCGTTGGGCCGATGAATATATTGATCATCAGGTTCTGATTTACGGTTATGACCATGGAAATGTCTGGGTTCACGATCCTTATGATGCTTCTCGCTCTGGTTTTTATGCTTTAGAGTATGTCTATAACCAGAAGAGCGTAAGCACGCCGGAAGAAGGAAGCTCAGTTTTCGGCTTTGAAAATCCGGCCGCCAATGCGTATTTTGATTTCTGATCTCAGTCATCAAATAAAATAGAAAACTAGACGAGCTTGCGAGACTAATTTTCTATTGAGCCGACACGTCAAAAGCCCTGGCTGCGGCAATATTCCAAGAAGCTAAGGGAATATTTTGAAGTCAGGGCTATCATTATAATTTTTGAAACAACACTATATAGATTGGTTATGACCCGTTGAGAGAAGGCTGGAACTGAAATTTCCGAAAGAGATGGCATAGTTCCCCCTTTCCCCCATAGATGCGAATGAATTTTTAGCGCTATGAAGGTTATGGATAAACTGCTCGAGGAGGCCCAAAGAGCCTTATGCATTCCCATGAACTGATGTACTCCATAAGCTCACCACATTTTTTGCATCGGCCAATCGATTGTTTGGGAAACATTTTATCGAGTACTTTGAATAATGGGTTTCTCTCCTTGGAAGTTACATCCGCAATGGTGACTGGCTTGTCAGAACGACTGCCTGATTTGAGTTTGGTTTCTTTGATCAGTTCCTTCAGTCGAGGGACCAGAGAACCTTTGCGGCCGCTGCTCAAAAAGCCATAACCACGCTTGGTAGTAAAATACCGGGGCGGAATATGCATCATGAATCGTCGGAGGAATTCCTGGGCGGTAAGTTCCATTGTTTTGATCTTGTTCCCATCTCGATAGTCCTTGTATTTGAATGTCACTATTCCATTCTCGTATGACACAATGCGGCTTTCAGTAATGGCCACTCTGTTGACATAGCGGCCCAGGTATTCAATGACATGAGATGGATCGCCTGTAGATTCACGGATTTCAACGTTCCATTTCTTATTGAGGGACTTGTGAATGATACTGTTTAGCTCTCTTTTATCAAAGACTTCATCAGATAAGAAGTGTTCGTTGAGCCGGGCCATGAATTCATCTCTGAATTTAGCTGCGAGAGCTTTGACGGGGAAAAGAAATGGCCTGCCATCTTTTGTGGTTCGCTTTGGAGTGACCCATTCACCCGAGTCCGTCAGAGCCCCTGCACAGAAAATCACATGGATGTG
>CAJTLE010000101.1 GCA_910577085.1 uncultured Allobaculum sp.
GCCAGTGGCACAGCCGGGCAGCCAAGCAGGGAATGGATAAGCGCTGAAAGCATCTAAGTGCGAAGCCAGCCCCAAGATAAGATCTGCGGTATATAAGACCCCTTGAAGACTACAAGGAAATAGGCTGGAGATGGAAGCGGAGTGATCCGTGAAGTTGGCCAGTACTAATCGGTCGAAAGCTTAATCTAAGATAACGAGATACAGAGTGAAAGCTCTGACAGTAAGAATCATGGAGAGGAAAGAAAGCCACAAGCAATCTTCACTCTTCATGAACGAAATGAAGTCATAACTGTTTGAAACGGAAGTTATGTCGAAGCTGGTGTTTGTTTTTGAAAGATCCATGAGATCAACGACAGTCTGCACAATCATTGTGTGAACATCGAAAGATGTGCCGATTCAATGAAATAGTATGGTGACGCTAGCCAATGGGTCACACCTGTACCCATCTCGAACACAGAAGTTAAGCCATTGAACGCCGACGATAGTGTAAAAGCGAAAATAGGAAGTCGCCAGATAAAATGAAACCCGAAGGATAAAGGAGAAATCCGATATTCTTCGGGTTTTCTTATTGTTTCCACAGTTAGCTTAGACTAATGTCGACCACCTGCGATGAATGCTTCGCCCTGCTGTCTTTCCGTTACAGTTCACTTTCGATGAAACGGACAGCAGATCGGTCCCAGAAGAGATTGATTTTACGATCCTGATGGCCATCGAGGGTGAGAAGATACAGCCGGAAAAGGACTTTCTGGTTTTTAGGCTGAACGATTTCTTCGTATGAATATTGGTATTCCATGCCAAGCAGTTTCATGACGCCGCCGCTGCGGGGATTTTGAACGTCATGGGTGGCGATGAAATAGGGAACGTGATCGGCTTTTAACTGTTGGACAAGGGCTTTGGCGGCTTCGGTGATAATCCTGCGATGCCAGAATTCTTTTTTCAGACCATAGCCGAGTTCATAAGGTTCTTCCGTACTCAGTTCAATATAGCCAATGGGAAGATTGTCTTCTTTGAGACAGATCGCATACGAATAGCTTTGACCTTTGGCATATTGGCTGGCATAGTGCTGCTCAAAGAAGGTGCGAGCCTGTTTCAGTGTCTGTGTAGGGTACCAGGGAAGGAACTGATTGACTTCTTCATCCTGGAAGATCTCAAAAAGAGCGGGCAGGTCATCTTCGGTAAATTTTCTCAGGATCAGGCGGTCGGTCTGAATTTCGGGCGTGTTTTTCATGGGGTCTCCTTTTCAAGCAGAGTTCAAATTAAGAACTGGATCCAGATACGAGTGGACTTTTTGGATGGGATCCGGATCTGAACCAGCTTCATGGCTATTGTAAGCCAGATTCAGCGTCAGACCGAAGAGATTTCTGGTTCTTGGGATTGTTTCACGATTGGCTGTTTTTGAGATTCCCTGATTTCGATAATGCTTTGGAGGCAGTTTGCTTCGTGAATCCTGGTTTCGGTATTGCTTGGGTTGTAGCTGGCTGCGTGAATATTTGTTTTATTGTTTCGGAGCGTCTCATTATTTCTCATTATTATGGATGAGAGAAATGAAAAAGCTCTCGTTTTGGATAGATTGATCCAGGGCGAGAGCTTTTTTGGTTTATCGTTATTTTTAGAGCAGTGGTTTTACAGTGCCTGTTTGATTGCGGCTGTTTTATTCCTCGTCAAACAGCGCGGCCTGTTCGAAGGTGTTTTCCAGCGGTTCGGCCTTGGAGGCGTCTGTATAGGTTCGAATCTGAATCGGATCGATTGAGGAGTGATCCGGGGATTTGGTGTGGGTGACACCCAGATGGTTTTTATCATCGTAGTTGGGGATCAGCCGCAGGGTGTAGATGTTTTTGAAGGCGTTGATGACTTCAGCATTGCCAACGTTGGAGAAGGCCACAAGCTGAGTCGCGGTGGACTGACACAGATTCATTAAGGCCTGAATGATATGGCCGGATTGCACGTAGGCAAAGGGGTTATCCAGAAGCAGCAGATGCCAGGACTTTTTGCCATAGACTTTGGAGACGGTGTCTTTGCGCTGGAAGTTGAGAACGGCACTGATGACGACAAAGGCACATAAGAAACCCTCGGCACCGGACAGTTTGCCGGCTTCATTCCAGGCGATTTTGATCTGGTTGTTTTCCTCAATTTTATACAGCCGGATCGGGATGCCGGAAATGCCGACCAGGGCGTCATATAAAGCGGCTGCCTGAATGCGCTGTTCAATCAGAGCGGACTGTTTTTCCGGATGGGCATCAATGGCCGCAATGAGGGCGTCGAGATATTCTTCCAGTCTGGCTTTGGCGACGGCTTCGATTTCTTCCCAGTCTTTGAGTTCGATGTTGAGCATCTTGCGCTGGATGCGGCCGATCTGGATGGTGGTATCCTGATCAATGGCTTTTAAGTTGGCATGCAGATGCGAGATGTAGTCCATCAGCGTATGGACCAGGGCCGTGCGGTTGTCTTTGAGCAGTTTGAGATCGGCTTCAGTTTTGTCGATGAAGGTTTGCAGCAAAGCTTTTTTCTGTTCGAGCTCTTCGGGCATCGTGGCTGGGTTTGCCAGCAAAGGTTCAATGGCTTCCAGCATCTGGAAACATAAAGCCAGCCGTGAGCGGTAGGCTTCTTTCTCTTTGGAAAGCTGACGGCTGAAGCTAGTCGAGAAGTTGGCTGCGGTTTTCTGCTGACGTCGACCTTCAGTGACGAGCTTTGAAAGCTGCGTATCGAGGTCTTCTGTGGTCCAGTCTTTGACATCAACGGGAGCCATGTGCAGAACATCGCCGGCTTCGTTGGTGCGGGGTTTGACAAAGCGGGTGGTTTCCAGAATAAGGCTGGCTTCGGTGCTGGCGGAGTTGAAAACCTGCTGGAAGTGGGTGTTTTTCTCGGTCAGTTTTTCTTTGTCTTTGGTCAGGGATTTTTGGTCCGAGCGGGCTTTTTCAATGTATTCTTTCAGATCACCCTGATGACATTCACTCAGCGGCAGCGGTCTGTTCGTCGCAAAGCGTTCTTCCATCTGATCTTCAAGCGCCTTACGCTGGCCTTCAAAATTGGAAACTTCGCCAGTCAGGGTGACTTTTTCTTCCAGCAGGCGGTCGATTTCGGACTCGACATCTTCAATCTCCCTGCGGTTGAGGTCCTCGGCATGGGTGCTGTAAAGGACATCTTTCCAGTCGGCTTCTGTAAAGTGGTAGCGTTGCTGCAAAGAATCCAGACGGGCTTGGTAGGTGCGCAGGTTTTTGCGGTTGCGATCGCGCTCTTTGACGTAAACACCGTATTGGGAACTGCTCAGCTCCAGTGACAGGGAGTCAAAACGCGGCTGAAGTTCTTCAATCGTTCCTTCGACCGGCTTTTCGTCTTTGAATGGCTCGAGCTCGTCCGTCTTTTCTTGAATTTCATCCACCTGCCCACTCAGACGTTCTGATTTGCGGGTGTCGGCGAGTTTCTGGCTGGCAAGGGAAGACAACTTGCTGGTGAGAGCCGCAAGATCTTTTTGTTGGGTGGCAAGCTCAGCTTGCAGGGAGTCATAAGTCTGCTGGTCAAGGATCGCCTGCTCGAATGCCTGGACATGGTCATTCCAGGCCTGCAGACGCTGTTCTTTTTTGTCGATCTCTTTTTTGACCGCATTGGATTGTTCGGTCAGATCTTTGATGGTTTTGGTGCATTGATCGATCTTGAGATTCAGATCGGTCTTTTGTTTGGCAAGGGTCTGGAGGGTGTTTTCCAGAGCGGCTTTTTTCTGGTTGAGTTCTTCGAGTTTCTGTTCGGTCAGGTTTTCGGTTTCCACTTCCTTGAACGAAGCTTCCAGCTCTTTTTGCGCGCTGCGGCTCGAAGCCAGGAAGGCTTCGTGACCCTGCTGCTCTTTGGTTAAGGAATCAATGAGCTCCTTTAACTTAGAGGGGAAGATCAAGTTGGTGTTGAAATGCAGGTAGGCACTCATGGAGCTGAGAACGGGCGAAGGATCGGGGGTGGTGGAAAGCAGTTCCCGTGAGCAGAAGAAGATCGGCTCGCTGGTGTAGAGGTCGCGTTTTTTGAATTCTTCCAAAACCTGGGCGGACAGATCGTCATCCATCACCAGAGCATACGGGAAGAAGGGGAAATCACGGACGAGCTTTTCTTTCATTTTGGGATGGAGCGTCGATTCACGAAGCCACATCGCACCGGTCATCTTTTCAATGCCCAGTTCATCGAGCACCTGATTCATTTCACTGGAAAGCTCGAGACTCGTTCCGGTCTGCAGGTTTTCAAGATTTCGTTTACATTGGGCAATGTCGGCCATGGCCTGATCCTGATGGGCTTCAAAGCGGGAGATCATGGCCTGGTATTTATAGTTGAACAGATCGGACTGCCAGATTTTTTCCAGTTCAATGCCAAGCTGCACGGCAAGATTTTTGCGTTTTTCAAAGGCACTGGTCGCCTCGTCAAGAGCTGTGTTGTTGAGGGTCTGTCCGTTTTCGGTCTGGAGCTTGTCAAGATCGTTTTGATGGACTTTGTCTTCCAGCAATTTCCTTTCACGTTCACTGGCTTCAATACTGGCTTTGAGCGCATTCCACTGCTGGTTTTTCTGGTCCAGTTCGTTTTCCAGGTCGGTGGTCAGAGCGTCGTAGAGCGGCTTGTCATCGGTCCAGCTCAGGCTGTGATTGAGGGAGAGGTTATGTTTTTTGAGCAGCTTTTCTTCTTTTTTGAAAAACTCATTGACCTTGCTTTGGGCTACGGCTGAATCGGATGTGGTTTTCTGAATGGCCTTATTGAGTTTGTCCTGGTCGTCTTTGGCTTTCTTTTCCTCGCTGTCCAGATCATTGATCGTCTGACGAATTGCGTCCAGGGCTTCCTGTTTTTCAGTAAGTGAGAGCTTGTATAACTGATAGAGGCGGCTTCCATAGCCGTTTCGTTTCTTTTCGATTTCATCGTTGGAAAGCTTTGCGCTTTCGGCCTTTTCCTTATATTCCAGATAGGCGTCTTCGGTTTCCTGCACCTGTTCATTCTGACGGGCACATTCGAGCTTACCCGCCACCTGTTCGAGTTGGGCAAGTTTGGACTGATTGTCTTCCAGTTCGTCTTCAACCAGATTCAGCTCACTGCTTTTGGCATCGTATTGTTCTTTGTTCGCATACCATTTTTTCGACAGACCTTCATATTCCAGATGATCCAGATCGGCTTTGGCCTGGGTAAGCAGGGCATCGAGAGTTTCGCCTTCGCGTTCGAACTGCCCGAGCGCATTGTCAATGCCTTTCGCAAACGCATCGAGCTTCTGACCAGTTTCATTGAGATCCTGATACTCCCCGGCAAGACTGAGGGAAGAGGTGTAGAACGAATCGAGCAGTTTCTGGAATTCCTGCAGTTCATCCATCGCTTTGAGATTGTCCTTGTTTTTGGCCTGCAGATCGACAAATTCGGTGGTCATGGAAATGAAGTGCGCCATGTGGCTGGAACGATCATCCAGACCGGCTTCCTTATCGATCTTGGCAGCGGCG
Source organism: uncultured Allobaculum sp. (assembly GCA_910577085.1). Taxonomy (GTDB): domain Bacteria; phylum Bacillota_I; class Bacilli_A; order Erysipelotrichales; family Erysipelotrichaceae; genus Allobaculum. The sequence continues at coordinate 5,451 of CAJTLE010000101.1, forward strand.
GCGGGAATGAGAACCCGGCGCAGCAGTTTCTCTTCCGTATCGTACGTCTCACAAAATTTGGACATCCCGGATTCTTCCAGGTTGAAGTCACGCATCTGCCGCCACTCGGCGGGCTCAATGCCTAGTTCCATCAATCGCGACTGATAGATGCGGTTGTGGCTGGAGTTGGATAAGTTATAGATCGCCAACTGACTCGGATGTTCTTTGGCAAACTCTTCCAGCATGGTTTTGGCCGCCTGGAAGGTTTTATAGCTGCGACGGCCTTCTCTGGTTTCATCGAGCAGTTCCAGATTGGAGAGCGCAAAGGGTTCAGAACTGTTGTATTCGCTGATCCAGGCATAGAGATTGATCTTTTCCTGGCTGTCCTGATCCTGTGCCTGGCGGCGGTTGATCATCAGACCAATACAGAACCGGCCCGCATTGCCGTCTTTAATCCATTCCTGAACGATAAAGGAAGGTTTGGAATCTTTGAAATAATCCGCAAACGCACGCTTTGGAAAGTTACGCTGACGGCCGGAAATATAGGGGGCGAGCAGCATCTGGGTCATGACAGACTTGCCGCCGCCATTTTCCATTTTTAATAACGTGCTGATTCCGTCGATGTCGAGAATCTGATCGGGAATGATGTTACGGCCATAGTTGTATTCAATATGGGTCAGGCGGATTTTATTGAGCAGGGGCATTATTCATCCTCGCTTTCTACGGAACGTAAAATGGCCAGCTGGGCATCGGAGCGCAAAATGCTGTCCATCAAAGCACTCATTCGTTCGGTTAAATAGATCTGCTCCTGATCGGGCAGATACACGACCAGTTTCTGCTTTTCCAGAAATTTGAGCAGCGTTAAAAACAGCTGGGCTTTATTGTTGGAAGCCCGCTTATGAGAAGGATCCGCAAGCAGGTTGTTATACGTATCGACCATGCGCTCATAGGGAATATTGCCTGGATTGTCTTTGGCATCCAGACCACTGTTGAGCGCTGTATTGAAGCGCCCCATCCAGTCATCAAGCGAAAGAAAATCACGGAGCTTTCCACCGCCGTAGTCCGTGGAGAAAAAAGCGTCCAGTAAAACCAGCAGCGCAAACATGCTCAGATAGTAATGGGCGTCCGTCTGATTGGATTTGAGCAGCTCCGCTTTTAAGTCTGCTTTGGAATAGCCCAGAAACAGATTGTCCTGATTGGGGATCAGATAGATCATCCCCTGACGCGGCAGCAGCCGACAGTCAAAAGCGGCAGCGGCTGCTTCCAGCTGTTCAAGTCTTCCCGTATCGGCTTCCATCAGCCAGGTGTAATTGGGATCACTGGCTGGCAGTTCATGTTTTTGAAGCAGGGTATATAAAATTTCGTTGATCATAACGGCTTCCTTTCCAGACTCAGGTCGAGACCATCGACGCGTACTAACGCCTGCAGGCCGTTTTCTTCCATTTCAAATTCAATTTTGCGACCATTTTTCGTGATATTGAGCTTACAGTAGTCCTGCAGTTCAAGCTGATTTTCCATCGCTTCCAGAATGGCCAGCGGTAAGGAAAAAGAAGTCTGTTCTTCAATAATGATTTCGTGGCGCTTGGAAAATAGATCGGCCAGATCAAAGGTTGTGGTCGAAGACAGACTGGAAAGCATTTCTCTGGCCTGATCCATCGAATCAAACTCTTCTCTGGAAAAAATCTCATCCAAAGCCTGCGTATGGCCGGGCACATTCACCAGGTTCATTAACAGAGCCTGGACTTTGTCATTCATGATCTGCACCCGGCGGATATTCTCTTCTTTCTGCCGCTCATATTCGAGCTGGTCATAATCGGGATCAACTTCTTCGAGCGTTCCATCGAGCTCATTGATTCGCAAGGAACGATATTCAAACGCTCTGGCCGGAGTAAATTGTTTGGGCGGGTTTTTAAAGAACAACGGATGAAGCAGCTCATCAAAGCTTTCCAGACTGGACGGCTCATCCATAACTTTCTGCCAGACCACCTGCCGGAACGGGCGGCGTTCATAAAAACTCTGCCGCATCTGAAACTGAAGCTGCTCATCAAGAAGTTTTGAAAACTTCTGGATGGCTTCCAGAATGGTTGTCTGGGCAAGAATGGAACGGGAAAGATAATTATTGATATCGCTCAGGGAAGCCAGGTCGGCTTCATCTTTAGCGGTAAAGGTTCCCGCGGCAAGTGCACGCTGCAGTTCCTGTAAAAGCTGATTGACATTGTTCCAGTACCCCTGAAACTTCGTCCGGCTTTCTGAGATCAGGGTATAGGTTGAATTGCTCAGTTCTACATAGGCTTTCTGATCCAGAACGGCGGCATTGGAGCGGACCTGCAGCGCCTTGTTGTGAATTTCCACTTCCTGAATTTTGAGCAGCTGAAAGATCTCCCGGATTTCATCGAGTGCCTTGGAATAGTTTTTGGCTTTCATCTGCAGCTCGAAAACCAGATCCCGAAACTGAAGCCGGAGGTTTTCTTCCATCTCCAGGGTAGAGAGCATCAGATGGAAGCCATCATCGCTCATCTTGTAAGAAGCTTTTGGAATTGGACCATCATAGGCCACCTGCGAAGTCAGATAATTCAGGCGCACTTTCCAGCGATCATCGCCTTCGATGGGATCAAAACTGAAGGGGGCTCCCTGGTTGCATAAAATATTGGTGACCATTAAGTCAGCCAGCTTTGTACACTGCTCCAGATCCAGTTCCTTATGAAACAGTTCACGATTGCCTTCCAGAATACAGAGAGCAATATCTTCTAAAAAGCAGTTCTCACTGGCCAGTGTACGCTCCATGATGTAGCGCAGGACCATAAAAAATAACAGAATCTGTTCATCCAGCCGGGAAAAGCCGTAACTGTCTAACGTACGACCTTTCTGTTTCAACAACGAAAACAGCTGACCAAACAGTGCGATGGTATACATTCGTTTTTCCAGGTCACGGTAAAATTCACTTTGCATGGCAGATCTCCCTTCTGTAAAACAAATCGACAGCTGCAAGGGTGTCGATACGGATTTCTTTGTTTTTTTTCTTATCCACGGACGGTGGAAAAAAGAGAAGAACAGGAAAAACATTCATCAGGCTTTATAGTGGCTGGCATTGAGAATTTCCTGGGGAATATAAGATCCCTGTTTCCAGAGAGCCAGAATCTGATCTCTAAAGTCAGAGTCAAAATAAGAAAAGAAGCAGTCGCCTTCTGTTTCAATCTGACCTTCTTTATAAACCGGCATCAAACGACCGGAAGCCATCTGCGCTCTGGCTTGCTCAAGCATGGCAAGATACCCTGGCTTCCAGGGAACAATTTGAATGTCCGGGTATCTGGAAGCAAAAGATTCATAAATCCGGATGCCTTCGTAGTCCAGATCGCCCCAGTAATACACAGTCGTAAGACTTTGCTTCTGGCTTTCCGTTCCAAACTGAAGCAGATCCATAAACGTGCTTTCGATACGACGGCCGCCTCCATAAGCGACCGACTGAATGGGAAAGCCTAAAATGGCCGGCTGGTTTTGGTGGATCAGGTTTCGAATTGACACAAAAGGATCCAGGTTTTCAACAATCAGAAGATTGCCAGGCTCGTTAGAACGGCTGACGACGGATAGCGGCTCGCACGTCTGATAAAAGGCCAGCTTTTCAAGATCGAGCCCCAGATTTTTACAAAGACGCTCGCCATGCCTGGCCAGTATTTTCTCCTGGCCAAAAATTTCAAAACTGCGCTCATTGCAGGAGACAGGCTCACAGGCAGAGTGATCTGCCAGCCAGTTCTGCAGGGCATAAATCATTGGCTGATCCTGCTCAAATTGAGCAGGATGTTTTTTATAGAAGGCAGCGGAAAGCGGTGGATGAATGGTACGGTCTGCCTGAATCACAAGCGGAGTGTGATCGACTTTGGGTTTCACTTTCCGGTAGCGCTGGTAGAGCGGCGGTCGTTTGCCATTGAACCCCGAGCTTTTGACAGGGACCAATTTGTTTGCGGCGACTTGCTTTTCAATGTAGTCAACACCTTGCTGGTAGGTTTCAAATTTTGAGATAAGTTCTTCAACTGGAATTCCGATCATTTCTCTATTGTAACAATTTTGATCTCGACCTGAGTGTTCGCTTGACTATTGGGCCAAATTTAAAGGGAATTTCAGAAAATAGGCATCAATTCTCGAAGAACTTGGCTTTCATGTTGATTCGATCAATCGGCAGATCTCATGAGAGTATCCTTTTGGAAGGACAGTCGAGATCACTGACCAGAGTGATTTGGGCAGAGATCAGACAGGGGGAGTGTCTGTTCATCGATTCATTCTTGTCTGCTGGAACTGCGGACTTGCTCCTGATTCGACCATACGCATTTGTTCTTGCTGACGGCAGATACCAATCCATTCAAAAGCCGCCCCATCGAAAGAGAAGCGATAAGCTCTCATTCTGTTGATACGACTTCTTATATTTGTCGCGTTCAATAGAATGGGAGCTTATCTCACTCGATGACGCCGGTCTTTTTTTCTATGACCAAAGCTCCTTCTAAATCTGTTTGAATATAGAATAATGGCTTGTGATTCTTATGTCTGAAAATGCATTGGTTTCTAAGCGTTAAACGGAGGATTGATGGGGTATTTCTTTGAAATTGGATAAGGGTTGAATGAAAGAATTCCTGCATTCATTGAATCTCTTTAAACGGATTGACAGACCATAGAGATCCGAATCGCAGAAACACTTGAACCTAAAGCAAAAATCCTTTCTGGCTCGAGACATTTTTCTTGACAGAAACCACCCCAAAGAAGTACTGTGAAACAGACAAGTCAAATACCTGTCTGTCCAGCCGATGGACTGAGATTTCTCAGGAAATCACACATTGTGAAAATTTTAATTAATTTCACAATATTGCTTGCATTCGGATACCTGTGATGGTATTCTATATGAGCGTTAAGGAACTGCTTAAAACAAACAGATCTGAAACGCAAATCATCTTTAGATATCGAATAAAACATCGCTTGAAAGTTTTGAGAAAAACTTCACAAAAGATGTTGACTTCTTATCTGGCAGATGATAAGATAAACAAGCCTTGTGAGGGAAATTGATTCACTCACAAACAGATGGCTCTTTGAAAACTCTGATTACAGACAATTCAATATTCGAAA
>CAJTLE010000102.1 GCA_910577085.1 uncultured Allobaculum sp.
TGGAAACTTAAGGATAACACATGTCCTTTTTCATATCTAGGCTTTATATACGGGGGTTGTCATCAGTCAAAAAAGATGACATCCCCTTTTTTTCGACTCAAAAACCCACCCAAAGTACAACAGAGCCCTTTATATTTAGAATTAATCGTTCTGGCTGGCTCAGGTGGAAGGGGCAGGAATGGATTGCTTTGACAGTGGGCGTTTCCTGTACAATCTGGCAAAAAGAAAACCCGCCACAGAGGCGGGGAAAGTCTTTTGAAGACGAAGAGAGTCCAAAAGACTTGTTTATTCAGCTTTTTCTAATCTTTTGTAAAGGTCGATCATCTGAGAGGCGAGAGCTTTGAACTGTTCTGCGCCCATCATCTGGTCTTCTGCGTGCACCAGCAGCAAGGATACAGGTGTTGATTCACCAGCAGCTTCGTTTTGAATGAGTTTGGCATGTGGTTCATGACCCTGGTTCATGTACTCGTCGCCTTCATTCATGTGTTTTTCTGCTGCTTCAAAATCTCCGTTTTTGGCTGCTTCAATAGCAGACATATACGCCGATTTGGCACCACCGCTGTTTGCGATGATCTGGAAACAAATCATTTCCATTCCTTCCATGGAATTTTCCTCCTTATGCCGGTTTTTCCTGCGTCAGCGGCGCAGGGAATACACAGAAAACTTGAACAAGTCGTAACGATGACGTGAGATGGAGTATTCAAATGGCGTGCCGTTATCAAGATAGGCAATCTGTTCGATAACAAGCACGGGCTCAATGTCTTTTAAGCCTAATTCCTTATGATCAAGATCATTGGAAACATCCGCACTGGTCGTCTTTTGAGCAGCTCCGATCCGAAAGCCAAGCTCTGATTCAATGTAGTTGTAGATCGACTTGTGCAGAATGTCTTCAGTAATTCCAGGAATCAGGGCCGGGGACATGTAGGTCTGTTCAATGACATATGGCTGATCATTAACCAGACGTACGCGCAGAATGTCATAGACTGGATCGTTGATCCGGATATTGAGGTTGCGGGCGATTTCTTCGGTCGCAAAGATCAGCTGAAAGTGCAGCACTTTTGACTTACCTTTGCCATCGGTAGCTCTTGTAAAGCCACTCAGTTCTCTCTCGAAGATTTCAACTTCCTTTTTGGAACTGGTGCGGGACAGAACGAAACTGCCCTGGCCCTGTCTTCGATAAATCAGCCCTTCAAGTACGAGCATATCGTACGCTTTTTTTACCGTCATCCTGGAGCAGCCATACATTTCGCACATGGACAGCTCATCAGGAATCATCTGGCCGACTTTGTACTCTCCGTCTTCAATCTTCTTTTTTGTTTCTTCGTAAATCGTTTTGTACTTGGTTTTCATATTCGCATTCTGTAGCCGGATTCTTGTACGACTCCACTATACCCCTTTTTCATTAATATAGACAATAGGCAACTGAAAATATTTACAACGATGTGTTATTGTCTGTACATTTTGTAGACAGCAACGCTCTGTTCGGGATCTCTCTAAGCAGAATTCGCGTACAGGCCGCGGAAATCACAGATTCTTTTCTCTCTTTCTAATCGTATTCATTGTAACGTAATAGACATCCATTTTCTTCAAAAGATATAGATCAAAGGCACTTCTCGGGTCATATTGGTGTCAAAACAGCATTAGACATTTCACATCAATCAATATACACCCCGGTTTTTCAGATTCAGATCAAGCCAGTCGAAGGGAAGACATGGGGTAAACCAACTTTAGTTAGTGAATGAAGTGAACGATTCTTCTTACCGGATCTGGCTGGAAATGTGGAAAGAAATATGTTGGCCAGTCAAAAATGATAGCAGTTACATGGCTTTACACCTCAAAAAATAAATATAACTTTTTAGAATATTTGTATAGACATTCTGTAACCGCTTGCTAGAATGTAAATAGAAATCCCACAAACATTCGAAACTTCACCGCAAATCCAGTCATCGAATCGCGTTTTGTGGCAGCCAGGCTGAATCTGGTTCATAGCCCACAAATACATTTTCTCGTCTGGACTGGTCTGATTTCTCTGGTTTCCACCTGCTGTAAAGCAAACGAAGCCGAAGAAATTGCGAAAGGGAAGTCGAATAAAACTGGGAAGTGTTCATTCCAATTCCATTTGTTATGAGCTAGACATTTGAATTCGGTTACAATCGATAATCTTATTTAGATTGTATATTCATTTAAAAAGAAAAGTCGAAAAAAGATGTGATAAAGACTAGACAAATAAACGGGAATTGAATAGACTAAAGACACATGAAGAAAAGGAGCAAAAAAGATGGAGCAAAAACTTCAGTTTCCAGAAGGCTTCTGGTGGGGTGCTGCTAGCAGCGGACCGCAGACCGAAGGCTGGTATGGAAAGCGCCATGAAAACGTAATGGATTACTGGTATCGCAATCAGCGCAACGACTTCTTTAATGGAGTTGGACCTGATGTGGCCAGCGACTTCTACCATCACTATCCGGAAGACTTCAAGCTGATGAAAGAAATCGGTCTGAATTCCTTCCGAACATCCATTCAGTGGAGCCGCCTGATTAAAGATCTTGAAACCGGCGAACCAGATCCGGAAGGCGTCGAATTTTATCGAAATGTCATTGCCGAAGCAAAGAAAAATGGGATTGAGCTGATTTTCAATCTGCATCATTTCGATCTTCCGGTCGAACTTTTAGAAAAATACGGGGGATGGCAAAGCAAACATGTGGTTGACCTGTATGAAAAATTTGCCCGCACCGCCTTTGAGCTGTTTGGTGACGATGTCAAGTACTGGACAACCTTCAATGAACCCATGGTCATTCCGGAAGCCGGCTGGCTGTATGGATTCCACTGGCCAAAACTGACTGGCAAGGGAAAAGAAGCACTGCAGATTATGTACAACATCAACCTGGCCAGTGCCAAAGCCATCAAGGCTTACAAGGATTCAGATAAGGGTGGTGAGATTGGCATTATCCTCAACCTCACACCAAGCTATCCAAAATCTCAGAGTGAAGAAGATCTCAAAGCTGCTGCCTTTGCGGATGACTTCTTCAACAACAGCTTCCTGGATCCGGCAGTCAAAGGAACATTCCCAAAACATCTCATTGAAGTCATTGAAAAAGATGGCGTCAAATGGGACGAAACCAAAGAAGAACTTGAAACAATTGCCAACAATACCGTTGATTTTCTGGGTGTGAACTACTACCATCCAAAACGCGTTCAGGCTCCATCCAATCCTGATAAATATCCTGACTGGATGCCTGATAAGTACTACGAAGAATGGGAGTGGCCCGAAGCACGAATCAATCCTTACCGCGGCTGGGAAATTTACCCACAGGCAATGTACGACATTGCCAAAAACGTCCAGGACAATTACGGAAACATCAAATGGTTTGTTTCTGAAAACGGAATGGGTGTTGAAGGGGAAGAAAAATATCGCAACGCCGATGGATCGATCGATGATGATTACCGCATCGAATTCTACAAAGAACATTTAGCCCAGCTGCATCGGGCAATGGAAGAAGGCTCGAACTGCTTTGGCTACCATCCATGGACCGCGATGGACTGCTGGAGCTGGAACAATGCCTACAAGAACCGATATGGATTTATCGCCATCGATCTCAACGATCAGAAACGGACGATCAAAAAATCTGGACGCTGGTTTAAGACAGTGTCCGACGAAAACGCTATCACCATTGAAATAGAAGAATAGACAACAGAACAAAACAGAATCGTCATACGAAACGAACGTCTAGAGGAAGGAACTCATGGAACAGACAAAATCTAACGGGTTTATGACCAAGTTCGCCGACTTCGCTGCGAAATTTGGAAACCTGCTCTACCTGCGCACAATGCGCGACGCTTTTGCAACGATCATGCCACTGTATATTCTGGCTGGTATCGCAGTTCTTTTAAACAACACTGTATTTACCTGGATCTTCTCTGGGGATGCACTGGCTAACATTCAGTACTGGGGCAACGCTCTGGTCAATGGTACTTTGAACATTTCAGGTCTGCTCATTGCAGCCACCATCGGATACTGCTTATCCGTCAACCGTGAATTTGACAACCCATTATCGACTGCAGTCGTAGCCGTTGCTGGTGTTGTTGTGATGATGCCAATGCAGGTTGAATTAACTCCAATCGCAGAAGGCGCAAACGCTGATATCTTCTCCGGTGTCCTGACTTATAACAACTTAGGTACCGGCGGTATGTTTGGTGGTATCCTCATTGGTCTGTTGATCTCTGAGCTTTACATCAAATTATCCAACATGAAACAGCTCCAGATTAACCTTGGCAATCAGGTACCACCTGCCGTTGGTAAATCTTTCAACGTCCTGATTCCAGTTATGCTCTCCCTGGCAATCTTCGCTGTACTTGCTACTCTGATCGCAATGTGCGGAACTGACTTGATTACCCTGATCAAGAACTTCATTCAGACTCCTCTGAAATCCATTGGTACAAGCCTTTGGGGAACCATCATTCTGTATACCCTTGGCAACCTGCTCTGGCTGTTTGGTATTCACCAGTCTGTTATTTACTCCTCGATTCTTGAACCACTGTTAATTATCAACATTCAGGAAAACATCGCTGCTTATGCAGCTGGCACCGCGATTCCAAACGTCATCAACGTTTCTCAGGTTACCTCCTTTGGTCTGTTAGGCGGATCGGGTTCTACCCTGTGTCTGTTAATTGCAACCTTCCTGGTTGGCCGCAATGCTGCAACCCGCAACGTTGCCAAACTGTCGATTGTTCCAGGTCTGTTCAACATCAACGAACCTGTATTATTCGGCTACCCAATTGTTTACAACATCACCATGGCTATTCCATTCCTGTTAGTACCAGTTATGGGTATCGTCATTTCTTACCTGGCTACTGTATCGGGTATCATGCATCCATGCGTAACTCTGGTTCCTTGGACAACTCCAGTTCTGCTCTCCGGCTTCCTTGCAACGGGCGGTGACTGGATGGCTGTTATTGTACAGGCAATCGTCCTGGTTCTTGGTGTTCTGATCTACATGCCATTTGTTAAGGTCAACGATAAGGTTATGGAACGCCAGGCTCTTGAAGCCGATAACGATGACGACGACGATGATGATGTCTTCGATCTCGACTGATCAGGCTCTAACCATTAATCGAAAAACAGACAGACGCAAAAGTCTTCAACAAAACTAAACCCTGATCCCAAAAGCTGATCATCATGATGATCACAACCCTGAATTTCAAATTTAACTTTTCAAAACGCAAAATAAGGCTCTTCGCCTTTGAGTAAACGCATGGATTCATGAAAACAGACAGAAGTCTGAAGGAGAAAATTGTATATGAAAAACATTCTGCTCGTCTGCAACGCTGGTATGTCTACTTCCATCCTCGTACGCAACATGGTTAAAGCTGCTGAAGAACTCGGTGTTGACTGCCACATCGAAGCCAAATCCTTAACCCAGGCCAAAAAAGAACTGGATGGCGTTGACGTCATCCTGCTTGGACCGCAGATCGGCTACGAACTCAACAACGTCAAAGAAATCGCTCCAACGATCCCATCCGCAGTCATCGACATGAAAGAATACGGCTCCATGGATGGTAAAAAAGTTCTCAAGACCGCATACAAACTGATGAAAGCTGCTCAGAAAAAGTAAGAAGAGCCCAAAACAAAACACTCACTAAAAGAACTGCAGACCACCCCACTGGCCTGCAGTTCTTTTTTTGCAGGCTGATTTTTAAAAACGCGGATTGAGGCAGCCACCATACAGACACAATGTGGGTGTAATCGGCGGCAGATTTCGGGAGCAGGCGGGCGTAGTCACAGGCAGCCGGTTTTTGCAAGAGACCGCTTACAGGTCACAATATTCAATCTGACCAGTAAAAAACACGCCTCCTGAAATGATCATCTGCATACCATGAGCGATAATAAAAATCGTACTTTTAGAGAATTTGAAAGATGCCTGAATATCACAGGCAAAACGAAAACCTTCATCTCAAACTCTGGCCGCTCAAAAATTCCAGCTTTTCTTATGGGATGTCTTTTACGGAAACTGAGCAGGGAAACGCTGGATGAAGGGAAAGGAGAACTGAATATGTCGCAATGGATTGAAACTGTTCAATCTTTTTTTAATCGCCCGGAAAGTGAAGCTGATTCTTTATCTGCTGCACAATACGAGTCCGGAAAAGCTGGCACACAATCTTCTACGAGATCAAAACATAAAACCTGCCTGATTGACGTCGGCGGAGGACTTCGAGGGGTATATGCTGGCGGAGTGCTGGAAAGATTGATGGATGAAAACATCCAGGTTGATTTATGCATCGGAGTCAGTGCCGGCAGTGCCAATCTGGCCACCTATATTGCCAGACAGAAAGGGCGGTTATACGCCTACTATCATGACTACAGCTATCGTCAGGAATATGCCTCCATTCATAACTATCTGACCAAGCGCTCCTTTTTTGATATGGACTATATTTATGGAACGCTCTCCAATTCGGATGGCGAATATCCGCTCGATTATCCGGCCATGATGGCCTCGCCAACCCAGCTGATTACCGTCGCCACTAACGCCCTGACCGGACGGCCCGTTTATCTGGGCAAGGAATGGATGCGTCAGGACGATTATGCCCTGATCAAAGGCTCCTGCTCAGTGCCTTATTTATGTACAACCAATAACATTGCCAATATTCCATTCTGTGATGGAACCGTCAGTGATCCGATTCCAGTCCAGAAAGCCCTGGAGATGGGTGCCGACCGGATCGCTATTCTCTTTCCAAGACCGGTCGAAGAAGACAAACCAGGGAAAGCGATGGAACTGACCATCGAACTGGCCGCTCACTTTTCTCAATACGGCCGCACCTTTCCGGCCGTCTATGATGCTTTAAAAGTCCGCATGGACAAAAACAATGAATCCCTGCGGCTGGCTTTGAGGCTGCAGGAAGAAGGAAAACTTCTGTTTGTGTTTCCAAAAACGCTCCATGATGTAAAATCTCTAGGTGGCTCGCCAGAAGCCGTCCAGGCCCTGTATGATGAAGGGTATCAGGATGGCCGCAAGGCTGCTGATTTTCTGCTTCAACCATAGAATTGAAAATATACAATTCTTCTCTGACTCAGATTAGGCATGATTTTCTCTTCCATATATTTATAGGGAAATATCGATCGGGAAAAATATCCAGGGAAAATCTGCAGAGAAGAATTTCATCAGGAAGGATTCTTCATGAGTAAACTCTCTATCTTAGCTGCGAAAACTTCGTTCAAACTGCTTTCGCTCGTTGGCCGCGGTGGTTCAATGCCCGGAACGATCGCTTTGAAAGTAGATCCCAACTCCTTAAGCAAGCTGCATTTTCGCGGACCGGTTATTTTAGTGACCGGAACCAATGGCAAGACTTCAACTGCCAACATGATTTCTTCACTTTTTGAAAAAGCCGGCAAGAAAGTAGTCTCCAACCGCAAAGGGGACAACCTGAAAGCCGGAATTACTTCTGCGCTGTTACAGAATACAAAAGGCGATGGAACGGTCGATGCGGATGTCGTCGTTCTGGAAGTCGACGAACTCAATGTCCGCCATATTCTGCCCTTTATTCCTGTTTCCGTACTGGTGGTCAACAACTTCTTTCGTGACCAGTTAGACCGGGCAAGAGAAATGGAACAGTTGATTGAATCGATTGAAAACGTTCTGCCAGACTTTAAAGGAACTCTGGTTCTTAATGGCAACGACCCGAACACTGTCCGACTCGCCCTGAAGGCACCCCATGCGAAAGCCATGTATTTTGGTCTGGACCGTACGCCATATTCCTTTACAGAATCCAGGGAAGCCAGTGAAGGAAAGTTCTGTCCGCGCTGCAACACCAAACTGGAATACGAATATTATCAATACTCTCATATCGGTAAATTCCACTGCCCGGGGTGTGGGTTTGAAACCCCGGAATTTGATGTCCAGCTCGATCAGATTGATCTGAACCGGCAGACCTTTGACTACAAAGGCCATCGCTTCCAGGGACCCTATGAAGGCATGTACTCGATGTATAACTATGCTGCGGTTCTGACCGTTCTGGAAAAATACAATCTGCCTTTATCCGCCTTTGAAAAGATGTTAAAAGACGCTCCCCATCCAGCCGGACGCAATGAACGTTTTAAAAAGGGAAATAAGGAAGTTGTGCTCAACCTTGTTAAAAACCCGACGGGTGCCAATGAGGTCATGAAGGTCATTGAACGCGATGGAACGAAAAAAGCCATTGTGATTGTTTTAAATGACCATGAACAGGATGGCACCGATGTGTCCTGGATTTATGACACCCAGTTTGAAAAGTTCATGAACCCACAGACATCAGCGGTCATCTGCTCCGGAACAAGAGCTGGCGATATGGCGTTACGGATGTACTACGGAAATTTCCAGGGAGATCTTTCAGTAGAGTCCAGTATTGAAAGTGCCGTCAACAAGGCACTGGAAAAGAGCGATACGGTTTATGTAGTGGCAACCTATACAGCCCTGCTGCCAAGCCGTAAAGCGATTATGAAGGAATTAAATGTATGATCGTTAAATGTGCATGGATGTATCACGACATCATGGATCTTTACGGAGATAAAGGAAACATCATGACCCTGACAAGCCGTGCCAAGTCACGCGGCATTGACTTTCAGGTCACGACTGTCGGTATTGGTCAGGAAGCGGATCTTTCGGACTTTGATCTGGTGTTTATGGGCGGCGGTGCCGATAAGGAACAGGTTGCTCTGATTCCGGATCTGCTCTCGCGTAAAGACAATATCCAGAAGGCTCTGGATGAAAATACGTTTTTCTTATTGATCTGCGGCGGGTATCAGCTGTTTGGCCAGTATTACGAAACAGCGGATAAAGAAAAGATCGAAGGTCTGAAGTTTGCGGATTACTACACCGCAACCGGCAAAGCCAAATCCCGCTGCATTGGCAACATCATCATTGATGCCCCATTGGATGGCATCAATCTGCGCCTGATCGGCTTTGAAAACCATGGCGGGCAGACGATGAATGTTGCTCATCCATTAGGAAAAGTCGTTCATGGCTATGGAAACAGCTTTGACGGCGGCTTTGACGGCGGCTTTGAAGGCTATTATGACGGCCATATTCTTGGCACCTATCTGCATGGACCGCTGCTGCCAAAAAATGGCCAGCTTGCTGACTTTGTGCTGACCAAAGCCATCCAGAAGCGAAATCCAGAATTTACTTTTGATCAGTTAGCGCCCATTGATCAGCCCTGGGAAGGCATAGCCCGCAAGGCTTTGCTGGACCGCTGGAAACTGGAAGACAGGGCGGAAGTCCACAACAATTAACCGCTGCTCGGCATTGTCCTTAAGACTGATCTGGATCTGGATCTGCCTCAAAACTTTGAAGAAAACCTGAAAAACAGATCAGGTTTCAGGCAGATCGTCTGTTCTTTGCCCGCATTCTGGTGGTCGGTCTTCAAAGAAGGGCCTCAGCTTGTATGAAAACTGGTTTAACGCTAAAATAAGGCAATATACAAGACGGAGTTAACCGTCTCGAAAGGATATAACACAATCAATGAATCGTTTAGCTGACAAAGTTGCTGTTATCACAGGTGGAAATGCCGGAGTCGGTGCTGAAATTGCCAAACTGTTTGCGGATGAAGGCGCAAAAGTCGTCATTTCAGCAAGACGGATGGACAAGCTCGAAAAAGTCGCTGATGAAATCCGCGAATCCTCAGGAGAAGTCCTGCCGGTCCGCTGCGATATTTCAAAACCTGAAGAAGCAGATAACCTTATTCATCAGGCAATTCTTGAATATGGTCAGATCGATATTCTCGTCAATAATGCTGGAATTCTCGAAGATGGCATGAAACCGATTGAATGTGCCACGGACGAAGATATCAGTCGGATTATCGATACCAATTTAAAAGGAACCATGTACGTGACCCGGGCCGCCCTGCAGGAAATGCAGGAAAACGACCGGGCTTCGATTGTGAATATTGCCTCTGTTGCTGGTGAAAAAGGATGCGGACCTGCAGCCTATGCGGTTGCCAAAGCCGGAATCATCGGCCTGACCAAGCATACAGCTTTCCGTTTTACCGGAACCGGCATTCGCTGCAATGTCATCTGCCCGGGAACCATCGCCACCTCGATGACGGCTCATCAGGATGTGGCCTCACTCAATAAAGATATGATGAAAGCCATGCGCTCTCATCTTGATCTTTCCGCTGGTGTGGCTTCGGTTGAAGACATTGCCAACATCGCTTTATTTTTAGCTTCAGATGAATCCAATGCGATGACCGGCCAGGTTCTGGTCTCTGATTTTGGTGCTTCGCTATAGATTCTGTCCACCCAATATTCAAATCACCTATAGAAGGAGGCTGTTGCTTTTTGGCAAAGATGCCTCTTTTTGTATTGAAAGCCAACGTTATTACCTAATTTCCCCACTATATACACAGGAAGCGCTAATCAAAATGAAGACATAGCCACACATAAAGCTAAAACTTGTTTTTCCTCTTGAAAAATCAGGATATGTATAATATTATCTTTACAAATTATAC
>CAJTLE010000103.1 GCA_910577085.1 uncultured Allobaculum sp.
TATAATTTGTAAAGATAATATTATACATATCCTGATTTTTCAAGAGGAAAAACAAGTTTTAGCTTTATGTGTGGCTATGTCTTCATTTTGATTAGCGCTTCCTGTGTATATAGTGGGGAAATTAGGATAAAACTCCTTTATTGCCTTGCCGTGCTTTTGAATCCGACAGAACCATCAAATTCTGCAAGGGTTTTGCCGGACAGGTTGAAATCATCCGTTAAAGATTGGATGATATCCCCTGATTAGAACGTTTACATGTAAAGCAGACAAGTGATTTGATTACCGGGCTGGCGGTTTCTGGTTTCATTCTAATCGTCATCACTCTGTCTATGCCTTTGATTTGCCTGTCTCAGACAAACTGCCAGATCCCGAAATATCAGACTTTAAGCCGATTTGAGCACTGTAAAAAGTGAATCAATCAACGTACAATTTCCATAAGCGTCATAAGAGCATTGGAAATATGAGAAAGGATGAAAACTTGATCTTATGAAAAAAAACAAATCCGCGAAACCGGATCTTGGAACCGCACCCGTTGGCAGGCTTCTGTTTTCACTGGCGATTCCATGTATTACCGCCCAGATCATCAATGTTCTCTACAACATTGTTGACCGGATGTACATCGGCCACATTCCAAACGTCGGCTATGCGGCTCTGACCGGACTTGGCGTTACGATGCCATTGATCACCACCGTTTCCGCTTTTGCGGCACTGGTGTGCATGGGCGCTGCCCCACGCGCTGCGATCTTTTTAGGCCGCAACGATAAAGAAACATCGGAACGGATTCTTTCCGGTTCGTTTACATTGCTCGTGATCATCGCTTTGATTCTGACTGTCATTGTTGAACTGTTTGGTCAGAATCTGCTGGTTGCCTTTGGGGCAAGTGAAACCACCCTGCCCTATGCCTGGAGCTACATCCGGATTTATGCGATCGGAACCATCTTCGTTCAGGTCGCTTTAGGTCTGAACGCGTTTATCAACGCCCAGGGCTACTCCGTGTGGGGTATGGCAACCGTATGTATCGGTGCGCTGTTAAACATTGTTCTGGACCCAATTTTTATCTTCATGTTTAACATGGGGGTTCAGGGAGCTGCGCTGGCCACCATTATTTCGCAGGGTGTGTCCGCCATCTTCGTGCTCTGGTTTTTAAATTCGAAAAATTCCTATCTGCACATCCAGAAGCAATTCATGCGCCTGGACTTCCGGATTCTTGGTCCATGTCTGGCTTTAGGTCTGTCCCCCTTTATCATGCAGATTACCGAAAGCCTGCTGACCATTAGTTTCAATACCTCTTTGATGCGCTATGGCGGCGACTTAGCCGTTGGTTCGATGACCATTCTGTCTTCCATCATGCAGTTTGCGGTTCTTCCGCTGCAGGGATTGTGTCAGGGCGGCCAGCCAATTCTGTCCTATAACTTTGGAGCCGGAAACAAAGACCGCGTGCTGCACACCTTCAAGCTGCTGCTGACCTGCTGCTTAACCTATTCCATCAGTATGTGTCTGCTTTGCGAAATCGCCCCAGGCATGATGGCCCGTATGTTTACCTCAACGCCAGAGCTGATTGAATACACAAGCTGGGCTTTACGTATTTACATTGCCGGCATCTGTATCTTTGGTATGCAGATTGCCTGCCAGCAGACATTCGTCTCCCTTGGCAACGCAAAGACTTCTCTGTTCCTTGCGATCTTCAGAAAAATCATTCTGCTGATCCCATTGATTTACATTCTGCCAATGTTTATCCCGAACAAAGTCTTCGCAGTCTTCCTGGCTGAACCTGTCTCGGATGTCGTTGCTTCCATTACGACCGCATTCATGTTCTACCGCTATGCCAAACACAAACTGCCAGCTCTGATTGCCGCCAACAAGGCAACCGCAGATGCTGCCAAAGCAGATGAAGAGGCTGAAGTCGCTCATCAGGCAGCTTAGTTCTACCTTCGCTGATCAACGCAAATGAAATTTATCCCAAAACAAAAGCAGGCCAGATCCACACCACGGATCTGACCTGCCTTTTTGTTCTTCAGTTTTGGGTTCGGTTTCTAAGGATACTGGAGTTTTCCAGATTTTTCCACTGATCTGTCTTCCTTTTTTGACGGACCGTTCTCAGATTCTCTTTTTCTATCTTTTTCAGACTTCTTATCGGCTGAAATTGGTTGTCTGCCTGGATTTTATTGATTTTTCGGATCCTCTTTTACCTCGAGACAATGAGCAAAAAATTCAAGAAATTCATCCGCGCTCATCACTTTTCTTCGGGTTCCGGTATAAAACGCGAACAAAACCGAATTGGTCGGGGCGCAGCAGTTCATATCGTCAAGCACTTCAAAATGACCGATGCTTTTGAAGAAGCTCTTATCATCCCCTAAATATTCATATTCATGACCTGTAGCCTGTTCGACCTGCAGGATTGCCTGTTGTTCATCCATAAGAAATTTCCTCCTTATGATCTTATTTTCGCAGACCGCTTCTGGAATCCGGTCTGGAATGCAAAAGAGTAGTTTCTTGTTCAGCTCAGTTTCCGCTCAGATTTTTCCCATTTCCACACTCACAGTCGTCTGTGCAAGGATGAAAAGAATTCCAGCCAGCTTTTTTGGATCACAATCAGGATCAGACCAGGAATTGAAAAAACAGCACAAAAAAACGGCACCCCATTTCTGAGATGCCGGAATTTTCTAAATGGCAGGGGTAGCAGGAGTTGAACCCACATCAACGGTTTTGGAGACCGTTGTTCTACCATTGAACTATACCCCTAAGCGCTCGTATATTCTAACAGACTCACCTGAGAAGTGCAACTCGAAATTTTTTATTTTTTTCGAGGCGCTTTTCGAAGCGGCGTCTGGCTTGCGACTTGAACAGAATAACGGAAACAATTTAAAAAGGCAAGAAAAACATTCAGAACTTTTTTAGAGTGGGATTTGTTAGAATGAACACAGTGCACCTGTCGTATGTCCCTGCTGCATATCAGACAGATGCTTTGGAGGTTTTTTATGGACATTGCCAGAAGAATGGATTTTTTGCAGACATCGGTCTTTACCGATCTGCGCGCTGAAAAAGAGGAATTTGAAAAGAATACCCGTACCCGGGTGCTGGATTTCACCCTGGGCTCTCCTGATATCCCGCCTGCCCCTTCGGTCATTCAGACGTTATGCATCGAAGCCAGACATCCAGGCAATTACCGCTATGCGGTAGACCCGCTGCCTGAACTGATTGAAGCCATTCAGAAATGGTACCAGACCCGTTATCGCGTCCATCTCGAACAGGATGAAATCTGCCTGCTGCAGGGCTCCCAGGAGGCTTTAGTCAACCTGCCATTGCTTTACTGCAATCCGCATGACGGCATTCTGATTCAGGATCCTTACTATCCTGCCTATGTCGATGCTCCCCACATCGCCCAGGCTGACATCATTTACATGCCGCTCAAGGAAGAAAACGACTTCCTTATTGACTTTGATGCGATTGATGAAGAATCCCGCCGCAAAGCCAAAATGATGATCGTCTGCTACCCCAACAACCCGACCGGCGCCACGGCTCCGGACTGGTTTATTGAAAAGCTGATCCGCTTTGCTCACGACAATGACATCCTGGTTGTTTATGATAATGCCTATTCCGATCTTGTCTTTGAAGGCGAGCCGGGTCAGAGTTTTCTGGCCTTCCCGGGTGCGAGTGAAGTTGGCGTTGAACTGAATTCTTTCTCTAAATCGTATGGCATGGCCGGAGCAAGACTTGGTGTTCTTTGCGGCAATAAGGAAGTTATTGCCCAATATAAAAAGCTTAAATCCAATCTGGATTACGGAATCTTCATTCCAGTTCAGTATGCCGGCATTACGGCCCTGAAAATCGGCAAAGATATTGTCAAGAAGACCCGTGAAACGTATATGGCCCGCCGTGAGCTGATCGAAAAGGAATTTACGGCTGCCGGCTGGCCGATTCACCTGCCGGCCGGAACGATGTTTGTCTGGGCAAAAATTCCAGATGAATACGAAGATTCCTACACCTTCGCCAAAGCATTGCTCAATGACACTGGCATTCTGGTTACTCCTGGCACTGCACTGGGTAAGGAAGGACGCCGATATGTCCGGCTGGCTCTGGTGGTCAACAGCTTCACCATCCGCCAGGCGGCCAAGCGGCTGATGGAAACCCGCTTCTTTTTAGAACACCAGGACCAGAATCAGTAAGCGTCTTTGCAGGCTTGATCCAATACTCCCTGAATACGATATTTAACTCGTGCGCGCCATTTCGAAAGCCGGGTCAGTTTCCTGTCCATTTCGATTTCAAATTTAACCCGATTTCAGGTTGACCCTTCAAATCGATACAAAAAAATGGATGACCTTCCATCAGGAAAGCCATCCATTTTTTGTTGGTTAGATTTTGTTGGATGAAGTGTGAGAATGGATTCATTCTGGTCAGAATCCAAATTTGAAAATCGAGGTTATTTCTCTTCTTTCTGGAGCAGGTCGCGGATTTCGGTGAGAAGAACGATCTGTGGGTCTGGTTTTTCTTCTTCTTTTTTCTCTTCCTCGGCTTTTTTCTTGCCAACAAGAGCTTCGGCTTTGGTTTTCGCTGCATTCATGGCTTTCACCATGCTGAAGACAACAAAGGCAATGATCAGGAAGTTGATGACTGCCTGTAAGAACGAACCATATTTCAGCTCGGCAGTGCCTACCTTTACAGCCAGATTGGCAATGTTGACCCCGCCGGTGAGCATGCCAACCAGAGGCATAATCAGATCGTTAACTAACGAAGTAACAATAGCGGTGAAGGCAGAACCCACGATGATACCAACGGCCATATCCATGACATTGCCGCGGGAAATGAATTCCTTGAATTCTTCAAAAAATTTCTTCATATTCAAATCTCCTTGTTTGATGCTTTCATTTTACCGGTTTGTGGGAGTTTGACTTCAAAAATACCCGACTGTTAGAGGGCCTTCAGGAGATTGAAACCAAATCAGATGATTTTTTGCATCGAAGTCGAAAAGATAGGTGTTCTCGCCGTGTTGTTTGCGCAACGCAATCAGAATCGGCAGAACTCGTCTGGGATCAAGCCCCAGATCCAGAATCGAAAAGGCATCCAGAAACTGGGCCGGACTTTTTGTCAAAATGACCTGCCCTTCCATCCCCTGCGGCAGCGACTGGGCCAGAACCAGACTGAACCGTCGCTTGCCGTCCCGGTAGATCAAAGGATAATCCAGATCAAAAAGCACCTTACAGCTCTGACACTGATGACGAAAATACGTATGGTCCTTGAGTCGGGAATATTCCAGCGATTTTGCATCTTTGATCAGGTAAGTATCCCGGGCCATGAAAAAGGAACTGCCGCAGTTTGGACAGGTAAATTCAAAGACTCGTTTTTTCATTTTTCTCCTTTCCAGCCACCAAAAAGGGGCATCCAAAACGCTGGATGCCCACATTGGATTCCGTTCTGTTTCGATCGGCTGAATTCAGCTCAGATCTCTTTGCTTATTCAAATCTGTCCTGTTTTCAGTCCAGATCACAGCTTTTTTTCGATTAACGATGAATCGGCGCAGTCTTTTCTTTTAACCAGGCAGCCTCTTTTTGACTCAGGCGAGGAGCGATGGTGTCATAAACGGTCTTGTGGTAGTTGTTGAGCCAGTCGATTTCTTCATCGCTCATCAAATCCAGATTCAGGCCGCGAACATCAAATGGCACCATGGTCAGCACATCGTGTTTCAAAAATTCGCCATACTCGGTTTCTTTGTATGGGGCCACAACGAGCAGGTTTTCATGGCGGATGCCGAATTTGCCTTCTTCATACAGACCAGGTTCGTCAGAAGTCACCATGCCAACATCCAGCACGCAGGAATCTTTCCGTTCTGGAACAATGCGCCAGCGAATGCCATTTGGACCTTCATGGACGCTGAGCATTGCGCCAACACCATGACCTGTGCCGTGGTTGAAGTCCTGACCCTCAGCCCACAATGGCTGACGCGCAAACAGATCAAGGTTCAGGCCGCGGGCGCCTTTCATGAAGACAGCCTTGGCCAAGTTGATATGACCTTTTAAGACACGGGTGAAGCCATCACGTTCTTCATCGGTAATTGGGCCCATGACAAATGTACGGGTAATATCCGTCGTTCCAGGCAGATAGTGGCCGCCAGAGTCAACTAAGAAGAAACCATGAGCTTCAAGTGGGACTGGGTTTTCTTCATCTGGATGATAGTGAGCCATTGCCGCATTTGGACCATAGGCAGCAATGGTTTCAAAGGAATCTTCCAGAAATTCTGGCTGTTCCTGGCGCAGTTTGCCTAAATGTTCTCTGGCGCTGATTTCTGTCACTGGATGACCTGCAGCCATTTCTTCTTCGAGCCATTTCCAGAATTTGATCACCGCCACCGCATCGCGTTTGTGTGCTTCTTTAAAACCATCGACTTCAACCGGGTTCTTGCAGGCTTTCAGCAGCTGGATTGGGTTGTCATCCCAAAGCGGTTTCTTCACGGCCCGGCCGATCCGGGAGTTGATGAAATCTTTTTCTAAAAGGACAGGTCCTTCAAGGGTTTCCACATCTTCATAAATTGCATCGTAGGGTTTAATTTCGATGCCATTGTCTTCGAGAAGTTTGCGGCTGACTTCATCCAGACGGGAGTCATCGATATATAAAGCACCGCCATTTTCAGTCAGAAGCGTATAGGCTAAAGCGACCGGGAAGCTTGGAATATCATCCGCCCGTAAGTTATACAGCCAGGCCACTTCATCAATTTTGGAAGTGACATGTGATCTGGCGCCTTTATCCTTCATGATGGCACGGACTTCGGCTAATTTATCTTCGACCGATTTGCCTGTGTATTTGTCTTCATAATGGAAAGTTTTAGAAGCCGGAAGGGCTGGACGATCCGGCCAGGCTTCCCCTGCCAGATCAAGATCCGTAACAATTTCAAGATCTTTATCGGCGAAGTCTTTTTGATAGGATTCAAAATCCTGCATACTTACGCAGCGGCCGTCAAAGGCAACTTTCTGGCCAGGTTTTACGTTTTCAAGAATGTACTGGGAAATCGAGGGTGTCTCTTTCATTCCCATCTTCATCAGATCAACGCCAGTATTCTGGAGTTCTTTAGCGGCCTGAATGAAGTAACGGCCATCGGTCCAGAGTCCAGCCTGATCATCAAGGACAACCAGGACGCCGGCACTGCCGGTAAAGCCGGAGAAGTGCTTGCGGGCACCGAAATAGTCACAGACATATTCGGTATCGTGGAAGTCTGAGGTTGGGATGATTAATGCATGAATATCATGGTCTGCCATTTTCTGCCGGAGCAGCTGCAGTCTGTTTGGAATCATAAACTACCTTCTTTCTGCCTTTCATTATAGGAAAGTTCCCTGCAAGTGGTAAGAATCGGACTTTCCCGGGATGGAAAACTTGCGATTTCACCTGAATTTCGCTTTCCTGCTCTGTCCTTTTCTTCTGTCCATTTCCCTGAATTTACTGGCCTGCCTCTTTACTTCTTTGAGACCGTTCACCTGACTCGCCTGTCTTTTGCCTTGCATGTTTCCCGAATCTCTTTTTCCTCTCTGCTCTTGCCTCCTTCTTTTTTTATTCCATTGAAAAAGGACCAGCGCCAAAAGCTGATCCTGTTTTTAAACTTGATTTGAACTTTGTTTTCAAAGTCCTGTCTGCTCTTTTTTGAGCTCTATTTTTTGCCGTACCAGGCAATTCCTTCATCATTCCAGCCCATTCGCACCAGGGAAAGGTGTTCTTCATGAAGCGTGGTGTAATTGTGGTTGCCGGTTAAAGCGTTCGGGTTGAACTGACGATACAGGGGAATGGTTTCGTTTTCATCGGAATACCAGCCGATCCCCTCGTCCTTCCAGCCGGCGTTCACCAATGCCGTTTTTTCTTCAACGTTCATGGTGTAATGATGATCACCGGAATTGGGATTGTAGACCCGGTAAACCGGGATTTTGGATTCTTTTGGCGCCATCCAGCCGACACCTTCGCCATTCCAGCCATTTGCTTCCAGGAAGACTTTCTCTTCCTTGTTTGCGGTGTAGAAATGTTCACCTGTTCCTGGATTGTAGAGACGGAACATCAAAGTGACATCATCCCGGTTCCACGAATTTGGATACAAGGGTTCAACAATATAATTGCCCCAGAAATCGACCGATTCCAGGCACATGTTGTTAGAGAGATTGAGAACGCGGATCTGGTTGTTGTGGCAGTCCAGCGTTTCCAGTTCCAGGTTATTGTTGACGTTGAGCTCCGAGATCTGGTTGTCCCGACAGTTCAGGTTTTTGAGCTGGGTATTGGCACTGACATCCAACGCCGTCAACTGGTTGCCGCTGCAATTCAGTGATTCAAGCCGGTCAAGCAGCTCAACGCCCTTCAAAGACTGAATCCCGCTGCTGGAGACATCCAGTGTTTTGATCGCAGAAAGATCAGCTCTGACAACCGTACTTCCTGACTGAACGCCCAGGGTTGCAGCCACCTTGTTTAAAAATGCCGGATCTGGAAAACTGGCCGCATCCAGAGTGATGGTTTCTTCCGCTTCAATCTGAGTGAGCGGTTCAGCTTCTGCGGCCTGTAAAACCAGCGGGCTGACTGTTCCCGCAAACAGCGCCGCTCCCAAAGCCAGTCCAAAGCATTTATTCATAAAATCAACTTCCTTTCCTTTTGATTTCGTATCGGGCTTATTCTTTCACTTTACGCGGATTAAAGGCAACACGTTTTACACAATATGAACACTTTTTAACACAATCTTGTTGTTTTTTCCCTTTTCAAAGTGACAGCCGATTAAAAACACTGTCTGCGTGCGGATTCCCTGCCATCCAGACCTGAACTGCCGGAACAAAAAGATCGCCAAAAAAAGGACCCATCCCGCAGGATCGATCCTTTTGTTTGTGTCGGTTTATTTCGGCCAGTTTTTCTTTCTATGGTCTTTGTCTGGCTTAGCTGCGGATGCCATACCAGGCAACGCCTTCATCCTTCCAGCCAAAAATGCTTAACTGGTTGTGTTCTGCAATGGATGATGTGTAATGGTGAGCCCCGGCTTTGGCGGCATTTGGATTGTAAGAACGATACACGGGAACACCGATCTCTTCCTCCATGGAATACCACCCAATTCCTTCATCCTTCCAGCCCAGGGATTTGAGCGCATCTCTTTCTTCGGTGTTCATGGTGTAGTGATGGTCCCCCGCATTTGGATTGTACAGGCGATACACCGGAGAATCCGTTTTGTCGGGCGCAATCCAGCCCAGGCCTTCGTCTTTCCAGCCGCGTTTGATCAGATCTGCTTTTTCGGCTTCGTCGGCGGTATAGAAATGTTCACCACTGTTTGGATTGTACAGGCGGACCATTTCAACCAGTTGAATTGGATCTGGTATTTCAGTGCCAGGCGGAAGCAGGGTGTTAAGGCCATCTCCGCCCGCAGTCAGATTTTCCAGATTGGTATTCTGGCTTAAATCCAGTTTTGTCAGGTTGTTATTGGAGCAGTTGAGCGTTTTGAGTTTCTTGTTGCCAGCAAGATTGAGTTCCACCAGCTTGTTATTGGAGCAGTTCAGATCTTCGAGATCTTTCAGCTTTTCAATTCCCTCCAGAATGGTCAGGCTGTTGCCGGAGCAGTCCAGTTCCTTCAGCTTGCGCAGCAGTTCAATCCCGCGAAGCGTGCTGATCCCCGCCTCATTGACCGTCAGAGAAGTAATTTTATCCAGATCACTCTGAGAAACAGGATTTGGATTTTCCTGCCCGGTCGGTTTTAAAGCGTCAATCACCTTCTTCCGAAGATTGGAATCAGGAATCTCTTTTTCCAGATCAATCGTGCCAGCCTCCTGGGTTATTTCTTCAATTAAAGCCGCAGCTGTCTCTTGGGCCATAACTGGTGTGCTGACAATAGAAGCGACCATGGCAGCAGCCATCAGGGCTGTAAACTTTCTTTTCATAGGTTGGATATCCTTTCTGTCTTTCTTGATTTTTCGATTTTGTTTAGATGGGTTTAAAACTCATCGATATCCTGAACAATTCATCAAAACCGACAAATGGCCGGAAACACCTTTACAGAACGTGTTTCCGGCCATCTTATTTTCCACCAAACAGGTGAGTGTAAATCGTTCATCAATCCTGTACAATATTATTCACCCTAAACAACAAAGAAAGGATTTTGAACAATGACACACACCCTGAAC
>CAJTLE010000104.1 GCA_910577085.1 uncultured Allobaculum sp.
AAATTTAAAGAATTAATCATAAATCAATGTGTAGCAAGACCAGCCCCTCAGGCCCCCCTGCACATATGTGATTTCGACTTTAGGGTACTGGCAAGGGGGCCTGAGGGGCTGAATTTTCAAAGTAGAATATAGAAAATCAGGTTTGTTGTCATATTTAAATTATATCGGCAGGCTGTTATGCCCATTGATGCGAGGCACGAAAAGAGTGTTGGAAGCGGTTGAGTATAGATCACCAACGCAAAAACCATAAAAACAAAATCACCCGCAAAAATCAGATCTGGTTTCATCTGATTTTGCGGGTGTTGGTTGTCTGTCTGGGGGCAGAATTTCCAGCTTTTAGATGACTTTCTGATACTGACGGCGGTATTCCGCAGGAGAAATCTTCAACATTTTCTTGAATTGCTTGTCCATATAGCCGCGGTCAGAATAGCCTGTATAGTCTGCAATCTCTTCTAAGGGAAACGTAGTCGACTTCAAGTAGTTACAGACATTGATCAGCCGGTATTCCTGAATCAGCTGGGAAAAAGTCTGACCGGTAAATTTTTTCAGGTAGCGGATCATGGTCCGAGTAGCATAGCCAAAATGGGCGGACAGTTCTTCTAAAGAGACCGTTTTGTAGTTCTGATAAAGATAATGGAGAACATCATCGATGGAAAGGCCATCCTGATTGGACTTCTGTTTGTTTTCTTTGGTGAGCAGTCTTGTGCACTGGATCAAAAGACGTTCAACATCTAGCTGCATGATCTTGGCATACTGATTCATCCGCAAAGAACCTTCCTGAATCATATCGAAAATGGTCTGTTGAATCTGGGGTTCGTTTTGCAGGTGAAAAATCAGAAACGGTTTATCGGGGCGGTTGTACAGAGAGTGGATATAAAACTGAAACAGGTCGTCTCCGGAGGAAAATAACGCCAGAAATGATTCGGAGAATAACTCTTTTCCAACCAGAATATTCAGCACAGCGGATTGTGGGGAAAGCAGTTCGATCTTATGAACAGTCTGCAGATTGAACATCAACAGATCACCTTCGTGCAGCTTTAAAGGTGTATTTTCCACCGTGTTGATACATTCACCTTTGATAACATAAATCATTTCAAAGAAATCATGGTTATGAAACAGGCTCTCGCGACGTGTCATTCCCATGTCTTCTTCAGTTTTGGAAATTGTTTCCAGCTTGATTTCGCAGGTCAGACCTTCTTTGAATTCCTCATTCTGATATAAAGCCATAAAATCATCAGCACAATCAAAGAAATGCAGAATTTTGCGCAGTTCATCGTTATCGGGTGCAACTGGCAGATTTGATTTATAGGAATTGATATTATGGCGTGAAATGTCCGGTGCAATTTTTTCTGCTGTAATCCATTGCTCAATGTCGAAGGTATCCATAATTTAGCCTCTCTTTTTGCTCTTTCTTGTCTTTTTTCATTGTCACATTTTTACCTAAGGATTGTCATTATCGTTTGTACAGAAAAGACGGCTGAAAGTCCATCATAAGGGTGTCAAAAGGAGAGAGAATTAAAGATGAACAAACATGCATTGAAAGGTTTAGCCTTAATGATGGCCCTGACCAGTGCCGGATGTGCCGGTCAGACTTCAACATCCAGCAGTACAGCTTCTGCTTCTTCCAGCAGTGCAGCTGAACAAGGAGTTAAAAATGTGAGTATCGTAGAGGAGTTTAAAAATCCTGCCAACCAGAACAAACCACTGACCAGATGGTGGGTACCTGGATCGCAGATGAATAAAGATGAAATTGAAAAAGAAATCCAGTCTATGGTAGAAGCTGGATTTGGCGGTGCCGAAATCGTCCCTGTTTCAGTAGAAGGCGGTGATGGGGATGGTCAGATTGACTGGGGCAGTGATCAGTGGAAAGAGATCACGAAGTATATCCTGGAAACTGCAGGTAAGTATGACTTTACAATTGACTTCACTCTGACACCGGCCTGGCCATTAGCGCTGCCGACCATCAAGGATGTCAATGACCCAGAACAGGGAGCTCAGATGGAACTGGATGGTGCCTGGGTGGACGGCATCACGGCTGCTCATCCATTGAGAGGCAATCTGCCTGTTTCCAAAGAAGCCAATGAAGATGCGCAAAAAGTAGATGGCGAAGTGAAACTGATCGCGGTCAGTGCAGCTCCTTATCTTGATAAAGAAAATAAGGTCCTTGATTATTCCAAAGCGGTGGCTCTGGATCTGGACAACGTCAAGAAAAATGACGATGGAACCTGGTCGACTGAATTTACTCCAGAAGATGACAGTGAATACGTTGTCTATGCCTGGTATCAGCATCCAAGCGGCAATACAAAATACGGAAACAATCAGGTTGATCATTATTCTGCAGTCGGAACTCAGATGATTATTGATTACTGGCAGGATGAACTGATTCCTTATTATGGTGATGCCTGGAAAAATGTACGTTCTCTGTTTGTAGATTCTCTTGAATTTGAAACGCACCTGGACTGGACCTACGATCTGAACAAAGGATTCCAGGAAAAATATGGATATGACATCATGCCGTATCTTGCGGCAGTCTATGACTCAAGCGATGACATGTCTGCGATTGGAAACTACATGGGAGATCCAGTCAATACCTTTACCTTTAACGAAAATACTGAACAGATTAAGAACGATTTCCGTGAATGCCTGACAGAGCTGTATATCCAGAACAACATCATTCCATTACAGAAATTCTGTGAAGCCAATGGTGTTACGCTGCGTTACCAGACCTCCTATGGTAAATCGCTCAACCTGCTGGAAACCGCCATGTATCCAGATATTCCGGAAACCGAGTCTTTATACGGCAATGACTATATGGATTTCTATCGTCTGCAGGCGGGTGCCGTTCATGCTCAGGATAAACCAATCTATTCTACGGAAACTGCGGCTGAATGGACAGAAACCTGGAATGACAAAAAAGAAGATGGAAACTATGGCACTCGCGGCAATGGCGAAAACAACTCCGGTAACTATGAACAGACATTTGCGGACCATTTATGGCATGACCAGCGTGCGTTTGCATCCGGTGTCAATCAGGTTGTCTTCCATGGCTATCCATATAAAGGACAATATGAAGACGGAGTTGTGGCAGGAACTCAATGGCCAGGCTTTACCGGTTTTGAATCTTATCGCTGGTCCAACTCCTGGGGCGAACGCCAGCCAAACTGGATGTTTGCGAAAAATTATACCGATTTCATCAGCCGCAATCAGATGATCTTACGGCAGGGAACTCCAAAAGTAGATCTTGCAGTTTATCATCACAGCTACTATGAAACGATTGACTTCTGGGGACCGGATAAAGTTCTGGATACAACCGATCTCGAACAGAATGGCTACAGCTATGACTTCATTGATCCATCGATTCTGAGCCTGGATAACATGCAGGTAGAAGACGGACGTCTGGATCTGGAAGGTGCTGCCTATAAAGCTTTGATCTTCAATAATGAAGATATGATTCCTTATGAAACAGCCAAAAAGGTCAAAGAACTGGCTGAAAACGGACTGACAGTTGTTTTTGTCAACAGCGCTCCTGAAAACAAAGCCTTTGTTCAGGACGAAGATGTCGCTGATCTGATTGCGGAAATTCTGGATCTGGATACAGTCATTGAAGTCGATGATCTAGATTCTCTTTCTGATCCCCTCAAAGAGCATAAGATCATTCCGGATGCAGATTACAGTGATGAAACGCTTCTGACAAATCACCGTCAGGATGAAACAGCTGACTATTACTATCTCTATAACTATGGTGATGCCCATAACTATAAAGAGGTTCAAACCGCCGATATTGTAGACTGTGAAATCGAGCTGGCCGGCGAAGGTACACCATATCTGATGGATGCCTGGACAGGTGAGACCGCTCCGATCAATGACTTTACCCAGGAAGACGGCAAAGTGACTGTGAATCTGGAAATTGCTCCGAATGATTCAAAGATTGTCGCACTTTCTTCTGAAGAACTGGCTCCGGTGGTAAAGGATAGCGAAGCAATGGCTGGGGAAGTGAAGATGGATAACTGGTCATTAACCGTTGAATCCTGGACTAAAGGGGGAAGTGTTCTGGATACGGATAAAAACCAGATTGAAATCGGAGAACTGGCAGAACTGAAATCCTGGGATCAGATTGAAGGTCTGGAAGATGTATCCGGTGTCGGTGTGTATACGACTGAATTTGAAATGCCATCTGACTACAAAGAAGGTCAAAAAGCCTATATTCATTGCGGATTTATCAAAGATGCCTATGGCGTAACAATCAATGACAAAGATATTGATATCGATCCAATCAGTGGGTTGGCCGATGTTACAGACTTTGTCAAACCAGGAGAGAATACAATCAAAGTGACAGTCGCAACTTCGATGTTGAATGCCATTCTCAAAGAAAATAGCTCAATTCTCAATGAGGATGGCCGAGTTCTTGATGACCGTTCTCCTGCTGCCTACGGTCTGGTCAATGACATTGTGATCAATGGATCCAGCGGTCTGAAATAGTCTGCGTTTCTAAAAGCAGGTTCAAAAATGAACCGTGAAAGAAGAACGAATAAATAACAAATGGTGGAACAGGGATCGAATCTTCTGACAAAAAGGTCAGCGGATTCGATCCCTTTTTGTTGATCGAGACAGGCAACTCGTAACGAAAACGACAGAAAGTCAGCAGCCGTACAGAGTTGAAGCAGTGGAGATAAGAAACCGGCAGAAAAAAGGAAATAAAAAATCGCCGATCCAATGGATCGACGATGTATTTTCAAGTGGCGCCTGAAACAAGACTCGAACTTGTGACCTGCCGGTTAACAGCCGGATGCTCTACCGACTGAGCTATTCAGGCATACTAGAAAATATAAATAAAAACAAACAAAATGGCGCCTGAAACAAGACTCGAACTTGTGACCTGCCGGTTAACAGCCGGATGCTCTACCGACTGAGCTATTCAGGCGTCTCTTGATTGCCTGATAAGGATATCATTTTTATCAGGCCTTCGTCAACAAAAAAATTTAAACTTTTCGTGAAATGACCTAAAAA
The DNA here is from genome assembly GCA_910577085.1 of uncultured Allobaculum sp. GTDB lineage: Bacteria > Bacillota_I > Bacilli_A > Erysipelotrichales > Erysipelotrichaceae > Allobaculum. The sequence continues at coordinate 5,008 of CAJTLE010000104.1, forward strand.
TGGCTTGTCAGATTAAATAGACCGATACCTATCGCCTATATTGTTTTGTGTTTTACCAAAAGAACCGCCAGGTTGTCCGGAATTTCCAAGAAAAAGATAGATCTAAAGAATCTGAGCAGCCCGGTCAATCTTCAAGACACCAGGACCTTCTGATCCACAATCGGCGACCAGCCGTAAATCCTGCTGTGCGTTCTGAAGAATGTCAGTCAATAAGCCCCGGCATGGAGATGTGCCAGTCTTCTTGAACAGGAGGGAGAAGGTGGGTTGGATGGATATCGTATAAAAACAAAAAAACCATCCATTTTCATGGATGGGCTATGTTCAAATGGCGCCTGAAACAAGACTCGAACTTGTGACCTGCCGGTTAACAGCCGGATGCTCTACCGACTGAGCTATTCAGGCGTCTGTTGACTGCCCAATTACAATACCACAGGGGTGGTAGTGCAGGCAACAGGAAAATAAAAAAATTTGTTTTTTGGCCAGTCACCGTTGTCAGAGGCGACTGCCTGAGTTCCTGATACGGATATGCTGGAAGTCATGAATTTCTTAAATCGGAAGGGGCTTAGAAAGAATGAGATTCAGACGGCGCAGACAGACTCAGAAAGATCCAGCAGGATTCAGTTAGAAAAGAAATGAGGGATAAGAATAGAATGTCCAGAATCTGTTTTTGGATGCGGATGCAGACAGAATGGAAAAGAGACCAGTTTCATCTGGTTCAATTGCGTTTACAATCTTACCTTGCAAAGAAGGTAGACAGAAACGGATGAGGACGGATTGGAAAAGATGGTTGAAACTCATGCGAAATCCTGTGCGTATCGTTATACTGACCCCGAAAGGGGTGAGACAGGATGACAACGTTATCGAAGCCGGTTAAGGCAATTGTGATGGACATGGATGGAACCCTGTTAAATGAACAGGACAAGATTTCCCCGATCACCAGAGACTATCTGATCGGACTGGAAAAACAAGGAGTGCGGCTGGTTCTGGCCAGCGGACGCAGCTATACAAGACTTTTAGGCTATGCCAGTGAGCTTGAAATGGACCAGCATGGCGGATATCTGCTCGAAATTGATGGTGTGGCTCTGTATGATCTGGCAAATCAGGAACGAACGAAATTCAAAACCATGAGTCCTGAAGAGATCCGCGGGATTTTCTCGTATCTGACGACGCAGAATGCGGAAAGCCAGGCCATGTTTGATGACGGTCTGTTTGACTTCTTTACACCGGAAATCTATGAAAAGAAAAAGCGGATCCGCCAAGAGCAGAATCTGCCAGATGATTTTCCCTGGACAGCCGGTCCATGGAACTGGCTGACAGACTTCCGGGATGGCTATGGCAATCTACACTACATTCAAAGCGCAGATGAAATCAGCTGTCCGATCAATAAATTACAGATCATGCAGGAAGAACAGCCGCTGGCTGAGTTATATGAACGCCTGCAGGACAAATTCTCGGATTCCTTTGCGATTTATCGTACGACCCCGCGCCAGCTTGAGGTGTTGCCCTTTGGTTTTTCCAAAGGCATGGGCATCCGTAAGCTGATGGAAAAAGAAGGCTGGGACAAAGATGAAGTCCTGGTGTTCGGGGATGGAGAAAACGATGTCTCGATGTTTGGGGAAGTCACGCATTCGTTTGCGATGGGCAATGCCAAACCCTTTGTTCAAAAACAGGCCAGTGAGGTAACCGGAACAAACCGGGAAGATGGGATTGTGCAGGCCCTCAAAAAACTGGATATTTAACGAAGAGTTTACATAGACAACCGTCTGGCTGCGGTAGAATAATAGCCATATGCCTGTCTGTATTCAAAGCAAAAATTCAGGAATCGAACAGTTAGAAGGAGCGGAAAATGCCTCTTCTGACTGGTGATCTTTGATGCTTTGATGCAGGGCAGAGATTTGAATTTAGGGAGGGATTGGATGTCCTTTTGGACCATTTTAGTTCTGGGTGCCAGCCTGTCGATGGACGCATTTGCGGTATCGATCTGTAAAGGTCTGGCTTTACACCATGTGACCTGGAAAAATATGCTTTGCGCGGGATTGTGGTTTGGTATTTTCCAAGGAATGATGCCGGCGATCGGTTATATTCTTGGAAATTTGATTGCGGGAAGTGTTGAAGGCTTTTCGAGCTGGATTGCCTTTGCGCTGTTAGCGTTTATTGGCGGCAATATGATCCGTGAATCCTTCAAGCCGGAAGAAAAAGCAAATGATTCCATGAAAGCTGGCGAAATGTTCATGCTTGCTATCGCCACTTCGATTGATGCCCTGGCTGTTGGTGTAACTTTCTCGGTTGTACCTGTCGCTATGTTCAGCGGTCTTTCAACGTTTGCCAATACGATGCTTGCCTGCCTGATCATCTGTATCGAAACCTGTATTTTTTCTGCGTTTGGCGTCAAACTTGGATCCATTGCGGGTGCGAAATATGAAAACAAGGCCAAACTGGCTGGTGGTGTTGTACTGGTTCTGATTGGCCTGCGGATCGTATTGTCCCACTACCATATTCTCTAAATTCTCTAGTTTCTGGATTTCTTTTATTTCAGGAAGCTGGTTACTTAAAAGTTTTGCGTTTCACCACCTGCTGGAACCTTTTGGTTTGAGCAGGTGTATTTTTGAAATTCTGCTTTTTCCTTTTGCAGGAATCGGGTAGAATTTCTTCTTCAGAAAGGATTAACTTATATTTTATGGCTTATCTCTGGTTGCTTGCCGGGTTTGTTCTGCTGGTCAAAGGTGCTGATTTCTTCGTCGATGGTGCTGCCGGCGTAGCCCGGCGGTTTCATGTGCCGTCCGTTATTATCGGACTGACGATTGTTGCTTTAGGGACTTCACTCCCTGAAGCGGCGGTTTCGATTACGGCTTCCGTTACCGGAAGCAATGCGCTTGCCATTTCCAATGTCATCGGCTCAAATATTTTTAATACCTTAGTGGTCGTCGGAGCATCGGCTTTGATTACACCATTTCTCATTCAGCGCTCAGTCATCAAACGCGATCTGACGTTCAATATTTTCTGTACCGTCCTGCTTTTTTGCTGCATCATGACTGGCGAAATCAACCGCTGGATGGGGATTGGCTTTCTGATTCTGCTGATGGCTTACTTATACGTCCTGATTCGGGATGCAATGAAAAATCCGGCTGAAAAAGAAGAGGAAGAAGACCAGAAGGAACCATGGAAGCTGGCTGCTTTTCTGATTCTGGGCGGAGCGGCCATTATGATCGGCGGTGATGTGACGGTTGACAGTGCCAAAACGATTGCCGCTCAGCTTGGCATGAGCGAAAACCTTATCGGTCTGACAGTTGTATCGATTGGAACTTCACTGCCAGAGCTTGTCACTTCCATTACGGCAGCCCGTAAAGGTGAAAGCGGTCTTTCTATCGGAAATGCGATTGGATCCAATATTCTGAACATTCTGTTCATTCTTGGCCTTTCCTCCGCCATCAGTCCGCTGACCGCCAATTTCTTCAACCTGATTGATACGGGAATCCTGATTGCGGTTGCCATCCTGATGTTTGTGCTGGCCTGGAGTTCTCCAAAGATGACGCGTTCAAAAGGTCTGTTTATGATCGCTTTGTATGCCTGCTTCATGGTTTATACGATCCTTCGATAAGCCAATTGCTCAAAGTCATGGAATAATAAGGAAAACTGACCAGGATCTGATCATCCAGATTCAGGTGTTATGCTTTTGATTCTGGATGATTTGAAGAAGTGAAGCCACTGGACAGATGCTGGCATCATTTCGCATGGTCAGGGAAAGTGAGTACGAATATGAAATTTGAGAAGGTTCTGGAAGGACGGCGGAGCATCCGCAAATACAAAGAAACGCCGGTTGATCATGAAGTTCTCAAACGACTGATCAAGGCAGCTTCCTATGCCCCAAGCTGGAAAAACTCCCAATGTCCGCGCTGGTATGTCGTAACCCAGGATCACATCCTGGCGGAACTGAAACAGAATGCCCTGCCCCCAGCCAATCAGGCCAAAGTCGAAAAGACTCCCTGTCTGATCGTGGCCGCTTTTGAAGAAAAACTTTCCGGCATCGGAACGGAACCGGGTGTCTATGCCAATGAAGTGGGGGAAGGCTGGTCCTATTTTGATCTGGGGCTTGCGGTTGAAAACCTCTGCCTGGAAGCTTACCGACAGAATCTGGGGACTCTGATTATGGGCATTCGAAATGAAGAAGTCATTCGGTCTATTTTGAAAGTGCCCGCCAGTCAACAGATTGTTGCCATCATTGCGGTTGGTGTTCCAGACATGGAACCCAAAATGCCAGCCCGGCATAAAATCAAAGAGACGACAGTTTTTGTAGAGTAGAAATGCGACCTTAAGTCGAGCCTGAAAGACAAGTTTTAGATTCCATCCGATTTCAAACAGGAAGCTATTGGTGCGTCTCAATCATATCTAGTCAAATTTCGAAGCACTTTTAGAACTCTGCTCTTCCTCTCTTTGAAGGAGCAGGGTTTTTCGTTTTTCAAAATGACTTTTTCGGAAAAAGACGCACTCCTCCCTTATGTGTTTAAATTAAAACTATAGTAACGATTTTAAACTATATCAATTCTTGGATAAAGATGGGAAAGCTTGGTTCTGGCTTTCTCTGTTGTGAACTGCCAGTTGATTGATTTTGCGCCCTCCCGGCTTTTATTCCAACATTTGATTTGGTAATCCAGATTTTCATAACTTTGAATTCGCTGGTTTAAACACTCCTGGGAGACGATATGTATCCCGATCTCTGCTATATTCAGCCAGCTTCCGTGCTTTGGTGTATAGTGAATCTCCAACTTTTTCGCAATTCTTCGTGCTTCTTGAGGCGGAAACGTTGAATATAGAGAACTGATTTTGTGGGTATTTAAATTATCCATGACAAGCTTGATTTTTTTAGCCTCTGGATATGCCTCATCTACAAGCCATTTGACTTCTCTTGCCCAGTCTTTTTTTTCTGTAACCCCTGTATACATTATTCCTAAAAAAGCGCAAAAAGCCCCTATCAAACAAATTAGATATCATTTCTAGCTATTTATGCATCTAATATAGCTAGCTGATCTGGCGTCAAAGTTAC
>CAJTLE010000105.1 GCA_910577085.1 uncultured Allobaculum sp.
GCCAGTGGCACAGCCGGGCAGCCAAGCAGGGAATGGATAAGCGCTGAAAGCATCTAAGTGCGAAGCCAGCCCCAAGATAAGATCTGCGGTAGATAAGACCCCTTGAAGACTACAAGGAAATAGGCTGTGGGATGGAAGTTACGTGAGTAATGAAGTTGGCCAGTACTAATCGGTCGAAAGCTTAATCTAAGATACGAGATGGAAGAAGGCAGAAGTGAGATGACAGGATCATTGATCACAGCCTGCTTTTCTTCCGATAAGAAACAAGATGATCAGAAATGATCAGATCATAACTGTAACCAAGGTTATGTCGAAGCTGGTGTTTGTTTTTGAAAGATTCATGTGAAATTTAAGAGGAAAAGACGAAGGCTCTGCACTATTCCAGGTAAAACTGGATGGTGCAGAGCCTTTTGCGTTGTTTGGATATGAAACGATTCACTTCCCAAGGGCACCTGATTGTCGTGCTGCTCGATGCCAAAACGCCGATGCTTCGTGAACTACTCACTCCAATTCAGCGTATGCAGGATGTCTGGATCGGCCAGCGTTTTTGACGGCCCTTCCGGGCATTCGAAGTATGGAAGATTTTGAACAGATCCTGGAATATGAGAAGACCACCGAAAATCCGGGACTTTTTTCTTTTTGGAAGGGGAATGGCTGGCGCATTTTACGGTTACTGCTTTTTTCTGCCTGACTTTCCAGTCTTCTGGCTCCAGATGATTCGTATTCCTTTCCAGAGAGCAGGGCTGTTTTGAACTGGGTTTCTGGCATGATTTTGCTTCGGATTGTTCTATCCTGTTCCGTTCCGTCCCGTCCTATTTCGTCTTGCACTCTTTTTTCAGATTCCGGACTCAAATTTGGATGTTCTGTTCGTTTCCCGGCAAAGTCATTTCCCGGTGGTGTTTTTGTCTTTAACAAATCTTTAGCAATCTCCCTTTGTCCTTTAACCCCAAATTAGCGAGTGAAAGAGTAAAACTTCTCTATCAAGTTTGAAAGGAGTTTTCTCGTATGGTTTCGATTGTACTCATCCTGACTCTGGCTGTTGTTCTGGCCGTTTTTTTGGGAGTCTGGATTTATAAGGTGCTGGAAGGAAAGGTTTTCTGGATCCAGAAGCAGGAAAACTGGATTTTGAAGCATCTGAATATTGAGGATGCACCGATGTCCTGGAAACGATATCTGGCCTGTGTGCTGATGGTCAGTGCCGTCAGCTTTGCGGTTTTGTATATTCTGCTTCTGATCGATGGATATCGCTGGGATTTGGCGTTCAATACCGCAATTTCCTTTGTGACCAACACCAACTGGCAGGCCGCGGATCCTGCATTTACGCTTTCGTGGTGGGTCTGGGCCTTTGGCCTGGTGGTGCAGATGTTTCTGTCGGCGGCGGTTGGCATGAGTGTTGTCTTTGCGCTGATCCGTGGATTTACCCACGCGCAGGATGGAACGGTCGGCAACTTCTGGAAAGACCTGACAGGTTCGATTCTCTATGTCCTGCTGCCGATCAATATAGCTGCAGCCATCTTGCTTGGTGTCTGCGGCATTCCAATGAATCTGAACGACTCGACGCCCAGTGCCCTGATGGATCCGGTTGCGGTGAGTGTGGATGGAGAGATTTTGCCGGGTGCTCAGATTGAAAATGGCCAGGTGTATCAGGATGGCCAGGTCATCGAGGAAGCCAGAATTGTTGACCAGCAACTCGTGCCCGCAGGTCTGATGGCCGCAGTTGGCGCAGCCAGACAATCCGGAACCAACGGCGGTGGTGTAACGGCCGCCAACTCGGCCTCACCGCTGGAAAATCCCAATGGCTGGTCGAACCTGATTGAAAACGTACTGATTCTGCTGATTCCCATGGCGTTGTGTTTCTCGTTTGGATGTGCCCTTCGAAACAGGAAGCAGGGAATTGCCCTATTTTTGTCTATGGCTGTTCTGTTTGCGATTGGACTGGCGTGCTGCCTGGGGGCTGAGTATTCAGGGATGAACATGCTTGGAAAAGAAAGCCGCTTTGGCATTGGTTCCTCTTCCTTGTGGGCTGTGAGTACAACAGCGGCATCGAGCGGTTCCTCCAATCTTTCAATGAATGGACTGACCCCGCTGGGTTCTTTGATTCCCATGATTTTGATGCAGGTTGGTGAAGTTGTCTTTGGCGGGGTCGGAACAGGGCTGATTGGCATGATTGGCTTTGTGATTTTAACGGTCTTTATTGCCGGACTGATGGTTGGACGGACGCCAGAGTTTCTGTCTAAGAAAATTGAACCGGCCGAAATGAAAAACTCAGTGATCCTGTGTATCTGTGCTCCGGTGTGTATTCTCGTGGGATCGGCGATTGGTTCGCTATTTCCGGCAGCGGGTCTGGACGGGGGCGCTCATGGTTTTTCCCAGATTTTGTATGCCTGGTCGTCGATGGGGGCCAACAATGGATCGGCCATGGCTGGATTTATGGCGGATGGCGTGTTGATGAATGTTCTGGGCGGCATTTTGATGGCTGTCGCTCGATTTGTCCCGTTTGCGGCTGCACTGGCGATTGCCGGTTCTCTGGGCGCCAAAAAACAGATTCCGGCTTCGGCAGGAACACTGGCTACGGATACACCGTTGTTTTCTGTTCTGCTGGTGATCATTGTGCTGTTAATTGGGGCGCTCAGTTTCTTTCCGGCACTGGCCCTTGGACCGCTGGCGCAGTTCTTTGGGTAGGAGGTTTAAAGCGTATGAATGCTTCAATGATTGAAAGAGCCATGAAGGACTCATTTATAAAGCTGAATCCGAAAACACAGATCGAAAATCCGGTCATGTTTCTCGTTTATCTTTCGGCCATCGCAACAACCCTTTTATGGATTGCGTCGTTTTTTGGCTGGCATGATGCCAGTGCCGGCTATACCCTGGCTGTGGCGATCCTGCTCTGGTTTACCTGCCTGTTTGCCAACTTTGCGGAGGCAATTGCCGAGGGACGGGGGAAAGCCCAGGCTGATGCTCTGCGGGCAGCTAAAAAGGAAATTACGGCGTTTAAAGTGCCGTCGATTGAAGAACGCGATCATCCCATCGAAGTTGCTTCAACAGATCTGCATCCCGGTGATCTTGTGATTGTTTCAGCCGGACAGCAGATTCCAGCGGATGGCGATGTTGTCTTTGGCGCAGCGTCCGTCGATGAAAGTGCAATTACCGGCGAATCGGCACCAGTTATCCGCGAAGCTGGCGGCGACCGGTGTGCAGTGACAGGCGGCACCACCGTGCTGTCGGATACCATTGTCATTCAGGTCACCAGTGAGCCGGGGCATGGCTTTCTGGAAAAGATGATTGCGATGGTTGAAGGCGCAGCCCGCAAGAAAACCCCAAATGAAATTGCGCTGCAGATCTTTCTGATTGCGTTAACGATCATCTTTATACTGGTCGTCATTGCCTTGTACTGCTACTCGCTGTTTTCGGCCAATGCGGCCGGGAAAGCCAATCCGGCCAGTCTGACCACTCTGATTGCTTTGCTTGTATGCCTTGCGCCAACCACAATTGGAGCGTTGCTTTCGGCCATTGGCATTGCCGGAATGAGCCGCCTGAACCAGGCCAATGTCATGGCGATGAGCGGCCGGGCTATTGAGGCGGCCGGCGATGTTGATGTTCTGCTTCTGGATAAAACCGGAACCATAACCTTTGGAAACCGCCAGGCTTCAGCTTTTCTGCCTGTTGATGGGGTTGAAGAGATGGAACTGGCGCAGGCAGCCATGCTTTCTTCGCTGGCGGATGAAACGCCGGAAGGCCGCAGTGTTCTGGTTTTAGCCCATGAAAAATACGGTCTGGATCAGCAGGCCAGTGATGAGATGGAATTTATTCCGTTTTCGGCACTGACCCGTATGAGCGGAGTGAAGCTCAATGGTCATTCGATCCAGAAAGGCGCAACGGATTCCGTGAAAGGCTACATCGAAAAAAAAGGCGGCTGTTGGCCAGAACAGTGCTCCGAACTGGCTGATGAAATTGCCAGAACCGGTGGGACACCGCTTGTGGTCGCCAATGACAATCGGGTTCTGGGGGTCATTCATTTAAAAGATGTCATCAAACCCGGAGTCCAGGAAAAATTTGGCGAAATGCGCAAGATGGGCATCAAGACCGTCATGATTACCGGGGACAATCCGCTGACAGCAGCAGCCATTGCGGCCGAAGCTGGTGTCGATGATTTTCTGGCCCAGGCCACGCCGGAAAGCAAGCTGGAAATGATCCGTACCTATCAGAAACAGGGCCATCTGGTCGCGATGACCGGGGATGGAACAAATGATGCGCCAGCCCTGGCCCAGGCGGATGTGGCAGTGGCTATGAATACGGGAACGCAGGCGGCCAAAGAAGCCGGAAACATGGTTGATCTGGATTCTTCGCCAACCAAACTGACGGAAGTTGTCCGCATTGGCAAACAGTTATTAATGACCCGTGGGGCTTTGACGACTTTCTCGATTGCCAACGATGCGGCCAAATACTTTGCGATTATTCCGGCTCTGTTTGTTTCTTTGTATCCAGGACTGGAAGCTTTAAATATCATGCACCTGCATTCTGCCCAGTCGGCTATTCTTTCAGCGGTCATCTACAATGCGCTGATCATTGTGGCCCTGATCCCGCTGGCTTTAAAAGGGGTCAAATACCGGGAGTGTTCGGCATCCAGACTGCTCTCTCGAAATTTGCTGGTGTATGGCGTTGGCGGTATGGTCGTTCCATTTCTGGCCATTAAGGTGATCGATCTGATTCTGGTCGGATGTCATCTGGTCTAAACAAAGAAAGGCAAAGAACAAACAGGTAAAGAACATGGTCAAAACAAAACATGATTTTCTCTCGGCACTCAAAGCCTTTCTGGTCATTACCGTGCTGACGGGGATGGTCTATGTCTTTGGAGTGCTTGGCATCAGTCAGCTCTGCTTTCCAGAGCAGGCCAATGGCTGCTTTCAGGAGACTGGATATGGTTTGATGAGTACGGCTGTCGGACAGATGGACTATCGGATGGATCATCTGTGGGGACGTCCAGTGAACTACCAGACAATCGAACAGGATAGAAAACTCTATGTCTATGGCTCGCCGGCCAATGATGCGTATGGCTCCGAAAAAACCGCCCAGAAACAGGAGAGCCTGAAAGCCTGGATCAAAGAAAATTCCATGGCTGGATCTCAGCCCGTGCCGGTAGAACTGTATACCAGCAGTGCCAGCGGAATCGATCCTGAAATCAGTCTGGATTGCGCACTGTATCAGATCCCGCGACTGGAACGGACAACCAGAATCGACGCCAGCACCCTGGAAACCATTTTCAAGGAGCATTCAAGCAACGCTCTTGTCGATGGTCCGCAAGAAAAGACCGTCAATGTCATCGAAGTCAATCTGGCCATTGATGATCTGATCCATTCTGTAAACTGAAGATCGAATTGAAACGGAGAGGTTTTACGAATCGAGGCCAAGGACCAAAATCCAGAATTTGAAGACAGTCTCAGGCAGCCGGAACCATCTGGCTGCCCTTTTGGATTTTGAGAATGCGAGAAATCCAGGAACAAAGATCCAGACAAGGGAAAATCAGGAAGATAAGCGAAAAAATGAAATCAAAATGAGCCGGAAAACAAGACGAAGTCCATGAAATCGAATCAGTGGACTCTGACAAGTAGAATCAGGCTAAGAAAACGGACCGTCAAACCGGGCATTTTGACCTTCAACGGCCTGCCTGACTGATACAAAAGACAAAGATAAGAATCAAACAAGGGTGAATACAAGACAAGGGTGAATACAAGAAAGGAAGGCGAGTGCAGATGACAAAAACCAGACCGGCACCGTCCTGTTTACAAGAGATCAATCTGAATCTTCCAGAGGGCAGTCAGCCCAGTTTACAGGTCGCTCCAAATTCGGATTCCCACAGAGGAAAACTGAAAATCTTCTTTGGCTATGCGGCGGGAGTCGGCAAAACCTATTCGATGCTGGAAGCCGGCCATGAGCTGAAGAAAAAAGGGGCGGATGTCGTCATTGGCTATCTTGAACCTCATGCCCGCAAAGAAACGGCTCAAAAAGCCAATGGCCTTGAGCAGGTTCTAACCCTGACGGTTGAATACAATGGTCTGCCGCTTCGGGAAATGGATCTGGATGGGGTGCTGGCCAGAAAACCGCAGCTGGCCCTGGTCGATGAACTTGCACACACCAATGCCAAAGGCCTGCGGCATGCCAAACGCTATCAGGACATCAAAGAACTGCTTCGAAATGGGATTGATGTCTACACGACGGTCAATGTCCAGCATATTGAAAGCCTGCGGGAAGTCGTTGCGGCGATTACCGGCATTCAGGTGGCAGAACGGATTCCCGATGACATCTTTGATCTGGCCGATCAGGTCGAACTGGTGGACATCGAACCCAAAGAACTGCTGGAACGTTTTGCGGAGGGCAAAGTGTATGGCCAGAGTCAGGCCGATCTGGCCAGGCAGAACTTTTTTACCCTGGACAATCTAAGCGCTTTGCGTGAAATTGCTTTGCGGCGGTGTGCCGACCGGCTCAACCAAAGTCAGCCGCAAAGCAAAGCAACGGACCACATTCTGGTCTGCCTGTCCTCTTCACCAAGCAATGCCGGAATTATCCGGGCTGCAGCCCGGATGGCCCAGGCATTTCATGGACGGTTTACTGCCCTCTACATTCAGTCCCCCCAGTCCGATACGCTCGATGTGAATGATGCAGCAAGGCTCGAAGAAAATATGCGCCTGGCCAATCGGCTGGGAGCACGGATTGAAACGGTTTTTGGGGACAACATCGCAAGACAGATCGGCGAATTTGCCCGGGTCAGCCATGCCACCAAGATTGTGATCGGCCGGTATGGGCGTAAAAGTGCGTTTCTGCATCCTTCTTCGCTGACCGACCAGCTCAGCGAATCAGCTCCCAATGCGGAAATCTTTATCATTCCGGATTCTGAAACAGTCACAACACGACGCCCCCAAAAGAAATACAGTCTGAAAATGGAAGAAGTTCTTCAGGGGCTGTTCTATGTATTTGTTCCACTGATTGCGGCCACGCTCATCTGCTTTGGCCTGGAAAGTCTTGGGATCTCTGAAGCCAACTTGTTTGCGATCTATATTTTTTCGATCCTGCTGAGTGCAGTGTTTTCGAGAAATACGATCACGGCCGGACTTAATTCGATTCTTTCCATTCTGGTCTTCCGTTACTTTTTTGCCTGGCCGCGCCATTCTCTGGACATGGTCGACCAGGGGTATCTTCTCTCCTTTCTTTTGGCCATTACGCTGTCGATTGCGATCGCCAATCTGGCCAGAAAAAGTTACCGGCAGCAGACCTTCATGGCCAGAGCAGCGGCCAAAAGTGCCCTGCTCTATGAGTCCGGCCAGAATATGCTCCAGTCCGATACCGATGAACAGATCATTGGCCAGACGGTCCGGCAGCTTCACGCACTGACCGGAAAAGACATCGTGTTCTATCCCAATGAGCAGGGAAATCTGGGCAAACCGGTCTGCAGCGAACATCCGCAGACGTTTGAAAACGGTAAAGAGCAGGCGGTTGCTTTATGGGTCCTGAAAAACAATAAAAGAGCGGGTGCGACAACCGATACGCTTTCCGGAGCGCGCTGCCTCTATCTTGCGGTCCGCCATAAGACCAATGTTCATGGTGTAGCCGGAATTGACCTGAACAAAGGAAAACTGACACCGGATGAAATGTCCATGATTCTTTCGATTCTTGGGCAGAGTGCTTTGTGCCTGGAAAATAACGAAAATGTGCGAATCAGTGAAGCCAATGCACTGAAAAGCCAGCAGGAACAGCTGCAGATCGCCATGCTTCGATCAATTTCTCATGATCTGCGCACCCCGCTGACCACAATTTCAGCCAGCGCAGATATGCTTCTTAATTCCCAATGCAGTGTGGATCACCGCAGAAAACTGACCCGGACGATTTACGAAGATTCCATCTGGCTTCGCGACACTGTCGAAAACCTTCTGGCTCTGACCAGACTGGAAGACGGAACGATTGACCTGCACAAGGAACTGGTAGATGTCGAAGAAGCGGCTGCCGAAGCTTTGCATCATGTCCGCCCATCCCGCCATGGCAGCACAGATTCAGATCGTACGATTGAGCTGATTGAACCCAAAGAAGACGCATTTGTTCAGGCAGATGGAAAGCTTCTGGTCCAGCTTCTCGTTAATTTAATGGATAATGCTCTGAAATATACTCCGCCAGAAAGTGCAATTGAAGTCGAAATCAAAACTGCTGGCGACAAAGTCCTGGTCGATGTCGCTGATCATGGCCCGGGCATTCCGCAAGCGGAAAAAGAGCATCTGTTTGAACCGTTTATGACTTCCCACAACAAGATTGTCGACAGTAAACGCTCTTTAGGTCTGGGACTTTCCTTATGCAAAAGCATCATGGACGTTCATGGCGGAACCATCGATGTTCTGGATAATCACCCTGGAGCCAGATTTCGAATCACTCTGCCCAGAGTCGTCTTTTCTTCCGACAACCTGTGTGAACTCGCGAGTCTGCCCTCTGAAAAAGATCCACCTGCCTGAATATCCCGTCAGAGTGGAGCAAATGGAGAAATTCCTGGCCAGAAAGTCAGCAGACGGGATGAATCGGAAGAAACAGAACGGCTGCAAACAGACAGACGCAATATCGATTAAAACAGAGCCTATAGATAACAGAGCCTATAGATATATGGAAAGATGAGGTGTGCAATGGAGACAAAGTCAGATTCGAAAACTGCATCGATGCAAAACAAGCCGTTCATCCTGGTTGTTGAAGATGACCGTCAGATGGGTGGACTGTACAGAACCCTGTTTGAAACTCAAGGCTACCCCTATTCTCTGGTTCGAAATGGCAAAGAAGCTCTGATGGCTTTTCTGTCCGGAAAAATTGACATTGTTCTTCTTGATCTTGGCCTGCCGGATCTGGATGGCCAGCAGATCATTGAAAAGATCCGTTCGTTTTCCAACACGCCAATTCTTGTTGTCTCCGCCCGTGAAGAAGACAGGCAGAAAGTGGCGGCTCTGGATGCCGGCGCCGATGATTATTTAAGCAAACCCTTTTCGGTGGATGAACTGCTCGCCCGCATTCGAGTGATTGAGCGAAGACTGAAAACGCCAGGCGGACAGATGACAGAAATTTCCTTTGTCAACGGACCGCTTAAGATCCTCTATGATGAACAACGGGTTCTGCTCAATGACCGGCCAGTCCATCTGACACCCATCGAATACAAACTGCTCGTTCTGCTTTCGAAAAACGTCGGAAAAGTACTGACTCACAACTATATCGGACGTGAAGTCTGGGGCTATTGCATGGATGAAGACAATGGATCACTGCGGGTTTATATGACGATGCTGCGCAAGAAACTGAACCATCAGCTGATTGAAACCAGCTTTGGCGTTGGCTATAAAATGAACCGGGTAGAGGAATCTGAAGAGTAATGGTGAAGGCCAGAGCTCTTCATTTTTTTTTACATTCGGGAACCTGTCTGAAAAAAAGAGAACGAGAAGACCCCTGATCGGGTATAGGTTGGCCAGAAAGAACTCATTTGTACCCGATCGGGAATAGGGATGATTTGATGAGCAGCGAAAGTGAAGAACGCTTGACTTTTAAGGAACGTCTGAGGTATAAAAGAAAAGCTGTTTTTTGAGCGACATAAGGGATTGGCCCTGAACCGCTCCAGAAACTGCAAGTCACTTATTTGTGAATAATAAAAATATTTCACAAATATACTTGACCTCATCCGATTCGGATGATATAGTATATGAGCGTTAAGGGAACGGCCAACAGGTCAAACCGAAACGCAAATCATCTTTAGATATCGAACAAAACATCGATTGTGAAATTCTTAAAAATATTTCGCAAAAGGTGTTGACTTCTGATCTAGCAGGTGATAAGATAAATAAACCTTGTGAGGTAAACTGATTCGCTCACAAACGGATGGCTCTTTGAAAACTCTGATTACAGACAATTCAATATTCGAAATTAACACGTCGATTCTTGAACAACACTTAATACTTCAAATAATCAATTCACGAAATTAAACGCAATAGCGTTGAGTCAATA
>CAJTLE010000106.1 GCA_910577085.1 uncultured Allobaculum sp.
CGCACTGGATCCGTCCAGTACGACCATGGCTGTTTCAGCTCCCGAAGCCCCATCCAAACGGACTTCAATTCAGGATTGATTGTTGAATCAATGCTGCTTTGTTATCCGTTTGGGTGGGGAGGTTCACAGGAGATCATAGAGATCCATATTGATCGATGGATTCAGCGCTTCATCCATCAGACTGAAAATTGAATGGACATCGAAATCGCAGAGCAATCTGCGATTTTTCGTGTTTTACAAGAAGAATCGACAGGGAAGCAGCGGGGCAGAGATAAGAAAACGACAAAAGACCGACAAGCAGGCAGGCAGGAGAGGACTAGATTTTTGAAGAGGTTACAGAAGACTGTTTCAGCTTTTGGAAGAATGAAGCTTGAATGGTCTGTAAAATGGAGGGACTGTAAGTGATCTTGCCTTCAAAGTGGATAAAATAGATACAGCAGGCAAAAACCGGGAGTTCATTTCATTCAGACTTCATGTTGGACTTTACTTCAGGTCTTATTTTCTGATTGCGTCTTTAGATTCGAGATCCCATCTGAAGCACATGTTTTTGCCGCGTTTTATCCGTATGAATTCTTTGTCACAAGGGGGACATAATTGATATGACTGTAACCAAAGCGGACCGCCGATGGCTGGAAAATCCCAGAACCGTTCAGGTCAACCGTCTTAAACCTACAAGCTCCATGCACCGAAGCCTTCCGGATACCCAAGCCAGCCAGTCGCTCGATGGCACATGGATGGTGCGGGCGAGTGAAAAACCAGTCTGGAACAGTGATGGATTACCAGGCTTTTTAAATAATGAATCGTTTGTGCCAATCCAGGTGCCTTCCGAACTTCAGCTCAATGGTTTCGGACAGATTCACTACACCAACATTGCCTATCCCTGGGATGGAAAAGAAGAAGTCGCCTATGGCAAAACGCCATCCGAAAATCTGCAGGCTGAATATGTTCTTGAATTTGATCTGGATCCCAGTCTGGAAAAAGATGACGTAAGACTGGTCTTTAAAGGGGTTGAAAGTGCGTTTTACGTTTGGCTCAATGGCCGCTTTGTCGGCTATTCGACCGACTCCTTTACACCGGCTTCGTTTGATGTCACGGATCTGGTCCGTGAAAAAGACAACCAGCTCGTTGTCCTCGTGTACCAGTTTTCTTCCGGTTCCTGGCTGGAAGATCAGGACTTCTTCCGCTTTTCCGGGATTTTCCGTTCTGTTGAATTACAGGGCCGCAAAAAAGTTCATCTGGAAGATCTGAAAGTCACCACAACAGTGGATCCTGAAAACCAGAAAGGCCGCATCCGCGTGCAGCTGCGCGATCAGGGTGCTGATCATTTTGAACTGACGCTCAAAGACCCGGATGGCGAAATTCTGCTGCGCCAGCAGACCGAACTGCGGGATGTATGTTTTGAACTCGACAAAGCCAGATTCTGGTCCGCCGAGAAACCAGATCTGTATACACTGGAAATCCGTCTGCTGGACAAAGAAGACGTTTTGCAGGAGATGGTTACCCAGAAAGTCGGCATCCGTCAGATTGAAATTGTCGACGGCATTGCCTATCTCAATGGCAAGCGTTTGATGCTGCATGGCGTCAACCGGCATGAGTTTTCACCAGCCAAAGGCCGGGCCATTGGCCGTGAGGAGATTCTCACGGATCTTCTGACAATGAAGCGAAACAATATCAATGCGGTGCGCACTTCTCATTATCCAAACCAGGAAGAATTTTATGACCTTTGCGATGAACTGGGTCTGTATGTTATGGATGAAGTCAACCTCGAAACGCATGGTACCTGGCAATGGAACGGTGTTGAAGATGGCAGTGATGCCCTGCCGGGAAACCGGATTGAATGGCGCGATGCTTTATTAGATCGGGCAGAGTCGATGTATGAGCGCGATAAAAACCACCCGTCTATTCTGTTCTGGTCTTTGGGCAATGAAAGCTGGTATGGCGATGATCTGCTGGAAGAAGCCGCCTGGCTGCGCCTGAAAGATCCAACCCGACCGCTCCATTACGAAAGCAGTTTCCGCTCGGCTGACTATGCCGGATGCTCCGATGTGTATTCCCGTATGTATGCCCAGGTGGATGAGCTCAAAGAAATTTTTGAAAACAATCCGGACAAACCGGTCATCCTTTGCGAATACATGCATGCGATGGGCAATTCCGTCGGCGGCATGTATCGCTATATTCAGCTCGAACAATATCCGCATTACCAGGGCGGCTTTATCTGGGACTACATCGATCAGGCCATCGCCTATACCAATGAAGATGGCCAGCAGGTGCTTGGCTACGGCGGCGACTTTAATGATCATCCAAACAACGGCAACTTCAGCGGTGATGGTCTGGTCTTTGCCAACCGCAGACCTTCGGCCAAAATGCAGGAAGTCAAAGCCCTGTATGCCCCAATCCGCATTGTTCCGGATGAACAGGGCGTTCAGATTTTGAATAACAATCTGTTTGTCGACACAAAAGGCTATCGCTTCGTCTATGAACAGCGCATTGAAAACACAGTGATTTTAAACGGGGAACTTGAAGTGGATCTGCAGCCGGGCGAATATCGTCATTTTGATATCGACTGGATCGATACTGACCAGGAAAGTGTCTGCACCGTCAGCGCCCTGCTTGCCAGCGAAACGGCCTATGGCCAGCCAGGAGACGAAGTCAGCTTTGGTCAGAATACATTAGGCAAAACGGAATACTATGCCTCGGTTCCAGATCTGATTCACCGCATTGAAGGAACCGAAAATATCGGCTATGAATTTGGAAAGTTCAAAGCCATGTTCAATGCACAGGGTCTGGTCTCCCTTCGGTATGATGGGCAGGAGTGGCTCAAATCCATTCCAAGACCCGTCTTTGCTCATGCCTACACCGACAATGAAATCGGTTATGGCTTTGATCAGACCAGCTCGTACTGGTATGCGGCTTCTCTGTTTGCGAAAGTGACGGACTTCAAAGAACACTTTGATGAAAAAGGCATGTTTGCCACCCTGACCTATCGCTATCAGCTGCCCTATCCATGTCCAAGCGGCACGGGCTGCACCCTGACTTACTCCATTGCCGCGCCGGGAACGATTGGTGTCGATCTGTCGATGGATCCATGTCGTCTGCTGCCGGACCTGCCCGTCTTTGGCCTTCAGTTTGAACTGCCAAGAAAGTGCGACCGATTCATTTACTATGGCAATGGTCCACAGGAAAACTACATCGACCGTCAGGAAGGGGCAAAACTGGGTGTCTTCTCCTCTACCGCGCAACAGGATGTTCAGCCGTATCTGCGCCCGCAGGAAACCGGCAACCGCACCGAAATGCGCTGGTTAGAGCTGTTCAATCCAAAAGGACAGTGCATGCGTTTTTCCAAAGTTGGCAAGCCATTTGAAGCGTCCGTTCTGCCGTATTCGTTCGAGGCTTTACAGAAAGCCAATCACCAGGAAGAACTTGGACCGGTTACGGGTACGTTTGTCCGCATTGCCTCCCAGCATATGGGAGTCGGCGGTGTGGATTCCTGGGGAACGCCCGTCGATCCATCAGATTGTCTGCATGCGGGAAACAGCCGACAGATTGCCTTCTTTATGACCTTCCCGCCGATGCCATTTCCAAAAGGCGAAGATGTAGCCAATCCGGAAATGGAACCTGTTGAAAGTTATGGTCTTGAAGAAGAACTCGAAGAGATGGAAGCCGCAGCACCAGTTGTCGAAAGTGTTGAAGAAGTGATCAGTGAATTTGATCTGCCAGAGGCTGCTTCCACTACCGCCAAATCTTCGGAAGATGAGAAACCAGAGTCTGAAGGGCAGAAAACTGAAAGCCTGCCTGCTGATCAGGCCGATTTGATACAAAATGATGAAACACC
This sequence comes from uncultured Allobaculum sp., assembly GCA_910577085.1. Taxonomy (GTDB): domain Bacteria; phylum Bacillota_I; class Bacilli_A; order Erysipelotrichales; family Erysipelotrichaceae; genus Allobaculum. Next base: position 3,833 of record CAJTLE010000106.1, read on the forward strand.
GGCTGAAGAGTCTTCCAGTGCCCCATTAAAACGATCTCTTCGGACGCCAGAGGATTTAAAAACAGAACCAGACAACGAAATCCATTCGGCCTTTTCCGATGATGTCTATCCTGACCTGCCAGAGCAGTCTGAGGATGGAAAATCGGAAGAAGCATCCGCGGATAGAAAAACGGAAGAGGCAAAAGATGAAACTGAGCAGGAAGCAGACGCTCCTGAATCCGATGCCCGTCCTGAAGATTTATGAAGGACACTTCAGACTGTTGTCATCTCGTTAGGTCTGCTTTTGAGTTTACTTCGCATATTGAAAAGAAAAAGGTGAGCGCAAAAGCGGCCGGATCTTAGTGTGAATCCGATCAGCGAGAATTCAATCCGCCTGAATTCATCCACATCAATCCAATCAAAAACCCGAACCACAATGGGAGTTGTTACACAAACTTTGTGTAAGACCCTTTAATGGTTCGGGTTTTTCGTCTGGGAAAATCAGGGCTTCGTATGATTTGCGCATGGAAAAACGAATCGCCTGGATTTTCCAAAGAAATGATAAGATCAGTTTAAAAAGTATAGATATAATCTAAATGGATTTACTTTTCAGTCACAAACCGGTAAAGAATTTCCTGATGGAATGGTTTGCCCGCACGAAGAATGGCATCTGGATGTTCCTGGTTATGGATGGAATCCGGAACAAACTGTGGTTCGATGGCAATACCATAGTGTGGACCATAGACTACGCCGTTGCGGCCGGTTTCCGCTTCGAGATAGTTGGCGGAGTAAACCTGAACGCCTGGGAAGGTGGTTTCAACTTCAACAGTGCGTCCGGAAACTGGATCACTTAAACGCAGAGCTGGTTTGGATTCTTCCAGGACAAAGTGGTGATCAATGCCATTGCCATACTGAATCTGTTCATCACTGAAATCAAATGCATCTTTTACTGGATGGGCAGTCCGGAAATCAAGAGGTGTACCGGCTACTTCTCTAAACTGACCGAGGGCTAAAACGCGATCATCGACCAGGCCATGACGCTCGGATGCAACCTGAAGCAGATGATTGGCAGCATCGGCCGTCTGGTTGAGGTTGAAGTAGGTATGGTGAGTCAGAGCACAAAGGGTATCCTGATCACTGATGGCATCGTAAATGATGTTGAGCTCATTGCCTTCTAGACGCAGAGTGCAGGTCAGATCCAGATTGCCAGGATAGCCTTCTTCCATATCTTTAGAGTGATAGGTAAAGACCAGATCATCGCCTTCAATGCGGGAATCAAAGTTTTTGTAGGAAAAGCCTTCAATGCCGCCATGTAAGGAGTTTGGACCATTGGTCACAGCCAGATCGTAATTTTTGCCATTGAGGGTGAATTTTCCTCTGGCAATGCGGTTGGCGGTGCGGCCGACCAGCGCACCAAAGTAGGTGCCGCTCTTTTTCTGATAGTCGTCAACAGTGGGGTAGCCTAAAATGACGTTTTCCTCGGTGCCATCGGCATCTTTCATGTCAATTTCCATCAGCGTCACACCGTAGCTGGAAACAATCACTTTGAGCTGATCGTTTTCCATTTCATACGTGCAGATCCCATCTGGACGTTTTTCTAATAATCGAATCATGATTGGAGTTTCCTTTCTTAACCTTCTCAGTCAAAGGTCAATCCGCTCTGAAAGCGGTTCATCCTGTTTTCTATTGTAGCTGGTTTAGGGAAAATCGACATATCACTTTTTGAATTCACGATACTGGTTTGACTATTTCACATTTTCTCGCCAGTGGCTTTCAAGAAATCCACACGATTTCAAAAGGAGCAGGACCCGCAGCGGGAAAAAAGAGCGAAGAAACAGGAAGATTTGTAAAGATTCGAAAAGAAGCCAGCAAAATAGTCTGAAATGACCGAAATGACAGAGAGAGGAAAAGTCCCAAATTCAGGGCGAAATCCGATGAATCAAGTGAAAAAGCGGATATTCTGAAGCAGAAGAGACGATTTGAAGCATTCAGATTCTGGTACAGCCCTTTCATTTAGAATGGGCATCAATTGTGGGCAGTCGCCGGAATTTGTATTCATCTGGAAGTTTTTTATAATGAGGTGATGGAGGAAAAGTCTCATGTTGATCTTAGCACTTGATACATTTGAAGATCTTGAGCCTGTACTTGAAAGCCAGCCTGATGCCGTCGTCATCGGGCTTGATCCACTTTCGGCAAGAAGCCGGGCGATTGCCAGACTGGATCAGCTGCCTGAATTGGTTGAATTCTTTCATGACCACAATATTCAGGTTCTGATCAATGCCCAGGCCATGGTCGAAGAGAAACTTTACCCTGAAATTCAGACCACCTTCTTTGCGGCCCTTGATGCCGGTGTTGATGGTTTTTATATTGCGGATGACGGCTATATCACAATGGCCGATGAATACGAACAGAAAACCGGAAAGCCGGTCAGAGACAAACTGATCATTCAGCCGGAAACGCTGATTTGTTCTGGGGAAGATGCCAGTTTCTATCTGGATCTGGGTCTGCAGGCTGCCAGTCTTGGCCATGAACTCTCACTGGGGGAAATGGTCGACGCGGCTCATGTCTGCACAAGACCGGATGGCATTGAGGTTCTGATTGCGGGGCTTTATACCTGGATGGAAAGCCGCCGGCCGCTCATTGAAAACTATCTGCGCTATATTGAACGATCAGATCGGTTTAAAGAAGGCCGGATCTATACCATTCAGGAACAGCTGCGCGAAGCCAGACTGCCAATCTGGCAGGACGAAAAGGGAACGCATGTTCTGGCCGATCAGCCATTACAGGCGGGGGCCCACCTGCTTGATCTGCAGAAAGCCGGCATTGGCCGTTTTCGAATTGATGCCTTTTTAAAGGGCAATGCCTGGGGCGCAAACCAGCTGAAAAAATACCAGGCGTTGATGGAGCATCCTGAGCTGGCTGAATCCTTTGACATTGAGCCAACGATCTTTGTTGCCCCTTCGTGGATTCGAAAGGAGAAAGAAAATGGCCGCCATTGAATTGTTAGCCCCAGCCGGCAATCTTGAAAAGGCAAAAACCGCAATTCGCTATGGGGCAGATGCGGTTTATATTGGAGGACAGCAGTTTTCTCTGCGCTCCCGGGCCTCGAATTTCAATCTCGACCAGATTGCCGAACTTTGCCAGTTTGCCCATGAACATGGCTCAGCCGTTCATGTCACGGTCAATATCATTCCACACCCGGATGATTTCAATGGCCTGGAAGAGTATCTCGATGCGCTGGATGAAGCGGGAATTGATGCCATCATCAGTGCTTCGCCGGCCATTATTTCCAGAGCATTGAAGATGGAAGACCGTCATTTTGAAGTCCATGTCTCCACACAGCGCTCGATCCTCAACGAAAAGGCTGTTCAGTTCTGGAAAAATCTTGGCGTCGACCGGGTAGTTCTCGGTCGTGAGACGCCGATGGAAGCCATTGAAGAAATCTGTTCCAAAAAGATCGTTCCGATTGAAGCCTTTATCCATGGCGGGATGTGCATTTCTTTTTCCGGCCGGTGTGTGCTCTCGAACCACATGACCAACCGGGATGCCAACCGCGGGGGATGCGCGCAAAGCTGCCGCTGGAAATATACGCTTTATGATGGCGATGAGGCCATCAGTGATCCGGATACGATGTTTTCGATGTCCAGCCGTGATCTGCAGGCAGCTGACCAGATTGAAAAGATGATTCACGCCGGTGTGGCCAGCCTGAAAATTGAAGGCCGCATGAAATCGGATTATTACCTTGCGGTAGTGGTTGGCGCCTATCGCCGGCTGATTGATGAAATCGAAAAGAATGGCACCGTATCTGACGAATTCGTTGCGAAGATTGTCAGAGAACTGAATCGGGCAGAAAACAGACCAACCGGACCAGGCTTTTATCATGGGCTGCCCGATGAAAACGTGCAGCTGTATCGCAAGCATGATGAAACCGTGACCCAGGAATATATTGGTCTGGTTCTTGAGCCTGATAAACCGGGCTATCTGAAAGTTCAGGTCAAAAACCATTTTGCCACCAATACGCCGGCCGAACTGTTTGGTCCGGGCATTGCCCCTTACCCCTATACCATTACCGAAATTCTCGACCAGGAAGGAAATGTTCTGGAGGTCTGCAACCATCCAATGGACATTGTCTACCTGAAATGGGAAGGCCCTTCCATTGCGGGCTCGATGATCCGGAAACAGCGGATTTAAGCCTGTTTTGGCATCTTTGTGCATAAAGATGAGGCAATTTCGGTAAAAAACAATACACTGTTATCACATCAAGGCAGAAAGACAGGATACAACAGAAAGGAAATCTGCCGTTAAACATCCTGAAACCAAATAACTCTATGAAACTTTCTAACAGCTTTTTTTATACTCTGCGTGAAAACGCAAAAGATGAAGATTCCGTTTCCAGCAACCTGCTTGTCCGCGCTGGAATGATCAAAAAACTGTCCAACGGTATTTATATGATTATGCCAATGGGCAAACGCGTCCTGGCCAACATTGAACATGTTGTTCGCGACGAAATGGACAAACACGGCGCTCAGGAGCTGCTCATGCCAGCCCTGATTCCAGAGGACGTTTATGTATCTTCCGGAAGACGTGAATCCTTTGGATCCAACATGTTTGCGCTCAAAGACCGTTACGATAAGAAATACGTTCTCGGTCCAACCCATGAAGAACTGTTTGCGATGGCTGCAGCCATGGATGGTAAATCCTGGAAAGACTTCCCTTATAATCTCTACCAGATTCAGACCAAATACCGTGATGAAACCAGACCTCGTTACGGCCTGATCCGTGTGCGCGAATTCATCATGAAAGACGCCTACACCTTTGATAAAGATGAAGCCGGCCTGGATGTGGCTTACATGAATATGTACGATGCCTACAACAAGATCTTTGACCGCTTAGGCTTAACCTACAAAATCGTCAAAGCCGACACTGGTCTGATGGGTGGTCTGCTTTCCGAAGAATATCAGGCGATTTCTTCCATTGGTGAAGATATTGTCGTTGGCTGTGACAGCTGCGATTTTTCCAGCAACGAAGAAATCACTGAAGTTGTTGACACTCTTGAAGATGACAACAGCCCTGAACTCGAAATGGAAAAAATCTACACTCCAAATGCCGGAACCATCGAAGAAGTCAGCGCTTTTTTAGGCAAAGAGCCTTCTGATTTCGTGAAGACTCTGATCTATAACGCGGATGGAAAACTCGTTGCCTTTGTTCTGCCAGGTGATCGTGAACTGAACGAAACCAAAGCCGGCAAACTGCTCAATGCCATTGAACTCAATCTGGCTACTCCAGAAGAAGTCAAAGAAGCAACGGGTGCCCGCATTGGTTTTGCCGGCCCTGTTGGACTTAACCTGCCGGTTTATATGGACCGTCAGGTGGCACACAAGAAAAACTTCATCGTTGGTGCCAACGAAGATGACCACCATCTTAAAAACGTCAACCTCAAAGACTTCAAACCAGAAGCTGTTGCAGATCTGACTATGGTTCGTGAAGGGGATCTCTGTCCAAAATGCGGCGGACATCTGACCTTTGAACATGGTATTGAAGTCGGCAACCTGTTTAAACTGGGAACCAAATACTCCAAAGCCATGGATCTGATGTACTCTGACCAGAACAACCAGCTCCAGCCAGTCTGGATGGGCAGCTACGGCATCGGTCTGGAACGCTGCATGGCTGCTGTTGCGGATCAGCATCATGATGATTTCGGTCTGATCTGGCCAGATAACCTGGCTCCATTCCGTGTGGCAATTGTTATCGTTTCCATGAAAGATGCCAAACAGGTAGAAGAAGCGCAGAAACTTTACGATTATGCGACTTCCAAAGGCTATGAAGTTCTGCTCGATGACCGTACGGATCGTGCTGGTGTCAAGTTCAAGGATATGGAACTGATTGGTATTCCACACCGTATCACTCTGGGTAAAGGTGTAGCCAACGGCAAAGCTGAATACGTGCGTCGTGAAGACGGTGTAAAAACAGAAATCGCTCTGGAAGATCTGCCAGCGCTGCTCGACGAACTTTACGCCAAGTAGACTGATTTTCCAAAAAGTTAATTGATTGAAATTCCGCTTACAGAACAATGCCATTCGGTTAAGCGGATAAAACCATGATTTGATTCACAAAAACTGAATACGGCCAGTGCCAGGTCCAGAAAATGCTCGAACCAGCTGAATAATCGACTTAAATTAAGGTCTGTCAGGTC
>CAJTLE010000107.1 GCA_910577085.1 uncultured Allobaculum sp.
ACCAACTTGCAGGGCTGATTGCGGGCGGCATTCACCCCCGACTGAATGGCAAAAAAACATCAAAAATCATTTCAAACTCTATATTATTGAGCCAATCAGTCGGGGTACTCTGCCTTTAAGAATAGATTTCTCGTCTATGGCCAATTGACAGCGCCAGAATCACCAGTTCTGAGTCTTCGATTTTGCAAATAAGTCGATAATCTCCTACACGGTATCTCCATAATCCGCTTAAGTTTGCCTTTAAAGCTTTCCCCTTACTTCTTGGATCTTCGATATGGGAGAGATTTTTCACAATCCATCCTTTAATCAATTTTTGTGTATAGCGGTCAAGCTTTTTCAGATCTTTCTCAAAACGCTCTGTTGCTTCAACCCGATAATGACTCATAGATCCAAATCAGCCCATACTTCTTCGATTGGGCGGGATTTTTTGCCGGATCCAACAAATTCGTTGTAGGCATCTTGCGCTATTTTCAAATCGTACTCATCTTCAATTTTTTCAAACAAAGCCTGTTTGAATGCCTCAGACAAAGAAATCGAATGGAGATTCGCATAACTCTGGGCCAACTTTTTTTCCTGCGGTGTCATTCTTATTGAAAAACTCATATCAATCACCTCTGTATGTACACTGTACTACAGGAAGACTGTAATAACAATTAGGATATGCGGCAATCACATCAATCCTGAAAGCTATGACAATGGAACCATCCGGCGTATCTGTCAACTGAATAGTTGCATAAATTTCGGTTAAACAGTTGGCAGTTGCTGCTGGGAACAACTGCATTGTAAAAATTAAATTCTGACAGGTCTGCTTCGTACAGATCATGCATCTTTCCCGTTCAGAGGTTCTCGCCTGTTTCTTCTTGTTATATGGCAGCTGACTGTGGCATTTTTTCACAAAAAAATAAGCTGCGCCATATCGAATGACGCAGCTTCAGTCAGCCAGGAAAATAGAATGAAGTATGGAAATGAGACAGCCTGACTGACAGGATGATACTCGATTCTCTGAAACTTAAGCTTCAGCTTCTGCCATTTCTTTTTCCTGTTTAAGCAATGTCTTATCGTAGTTCGTTAAGAACGGCAGGTAAATCAGGAAGGCAACGACAACGTTAATTGCAGCCAGGACAGCACCCATAATGTTGGCAGTACCTAAGAAACCACCGAGCAGAGCTGGTGTTGGCCAAGGTACGTTGGCAACAACTGGTGGGAACATGCCGGAGTGAATTGCAAAGTAAGCAATTACGGAGCAGATCGATGGAGCCAAGATAAATGGAATAATCAGGTTCGGGTTATAGATAATTGGTACACCAAATACCAGTGGTTCGTTGATATTGAACAGAGCTGGACCAATTGCAGCTTTACCTAAAACAGACAGCTGTTCAGATTTAGCAGCAAAGCACATCCAGATACACATACCTAATGTAGCACCGGAACCACCCATTACAACGTACATGTTCTGGAATTCACCAGCGAATGTAGTATAGGAACCAGTAGCATTACCCTGCATGATATTCATGTTCGTTTCCAGATTAGCCAGTGTGAATGTCTGATAGAATGCGGACATGATGTTGGCCCCATGGATACCTACAGACCACAGAGCGTGGATGAAGATATTGATCAGCAATACACCATACCAAGTATCGGCAATATTAGCGATAAATCCGAATGGTACGGAAATGATGGAGAACAGGTCATAGCCAGTCAGGATCAGCAGACCGTTCAGGATGATAACTGCAAATGCAATAACAAAGCAAGGAACCAGAGCGGTAAAGGAGCGGGATACACCAGCTGGAACTACGTCTGGCAGCTTAATAACGATGTTTTTCTGGACCAGCCACTTGTAAATAACAACAGCCAGAGTAGCCATCAGGATACCAGTAAAGATACCGGAGGAGCCTAAACGGCTAGCAAATCCACCATAAGCGATACCATTGATCATGTTATCGCCTTCCTGGTAAACATAAACACCTTCAACAACAGCCATCTGAACCAATGTCATTAAGAATGCCATCATGGATAATAAGGCACCGTTCATTGGGTTCAGGTTTAAGTTGTATTCTTTAGCCTTGATATCAGTTAATTCATAACCCATTACGATGTTGAAGTACAGAGCTAAAGAGCCCATCGTAAAGGTGTTACCAAGCATATACAGGTTAGTAAAACGGTCAAATGTAGCAGCCCAGATACCTTCCAGGAATGGGAAAGCCTGTGGCAGGATGTTAATGATTAACAGTGCAGATCCGACAATTGTAAATGGGATCGTCGCCATACCAGCAGCCATGATGGCACGGACGAACTGTTTCTGGGAAAGTTTTCCCATGGGCCCCATGAGATACTTTTCCAGGAAATCAAATACTTTTTGCATATAATCTCCCCGCCTCATCCGATGATGAGACATTTTCTTTTCGTCTTAAACCAGATCCTCTCTCTCCTTAGAATCTGGCAAGAAATATTTGAAGCAAAACAGCAGTCAGAATGTGCTGACAGATAAAACCTTGGATTTAAAAATCCGAGAGGTATTGCTGATGTAAACCAAATTACTTTCCATATTTAATCGTGATCAATCGCTGAAAAATCAGCCAGAAACCATGATTATTAACAGGAAACAGATACTTTATCCAACAAACAGTTGTTGGAATGGTATGCTATCTTAGTGAGTTTTTTTGCATTTCATTCTGAATGCGAAGAAGAAGTCTTCCTGACTTCTCTGATTCTTTTTCTGCTCTCATCCTTCAGAAAAGGAATTAGAAGCGAAGACGGTACTTCGATTCAAAGAATTCAATGCGGCGATAGGTTTTATCCAGATTGCGGTCAATCAGATAGAACCGGTACAGACACCAGCTTGCAAGGGCAAAGCCAATAACCAGTGCGCCTAAAGCAACGAGTTTTGCAGTGTCACCATCGTTTAAGAATGGGAACACCTGGCTGGTTGGCTGCATGGCCAGCATGAACATGCAGACCAGGTTAAATACCCACTGCAGACAGAAGAAGAACTTTGTCGCCCCATACTTCACGACTTTCTGTCCATACATCTTGCCCATCTCCCAGCATGGAAGAATGGAGCAGATTAATAAGGCAGCTCCGCCGATTCCAGTCAGTTCGGGCCAGCAAAGATAGGCCACAAAGAAATTTGCAAAAAAGAAGACGGCCAATGAGTAACGAATCAGCATGAAACGGTTGAAATACAATGTCTTCAAACTGGTTTCACGCCGCATTTTTAACTGCTGGTCATCCATTTTTCTTCCTTGTTTCGCCATAAAAATCTTCCTCTCTGACTCTCTTGGTCTATACTGTCGTCGGTAAGTCTTCAATCATTCGCCTGGATCAAAGCCTTACGGTATTTTTTGGGATCTGTTTCGATCATCTGATCATTCAATCATCCGCTCAAAACAGAATCCGCAAAGCAGAATCAATCCTGAAGATCAATGAGGATCTTTCTCTATTGATTCCCTGACTTTAAATCTGATTTTTAATCTGATTCTGATTTCAAATCAAATTAAGCCTGCAGAGCAGCTACTGCTTCTTTCAGAGCAGCAACGTCGCCTTCGAGAGCGTAGATTTTCTTGTAGTTCTCGAGCAGTTCTTCGGCTGTTTCTTTTAAAGTCATAGTGGTCATCAGATGGTCCTGAGCATGAACCATGATGATCTGAATCTCGATTTCGGTGCCGTTTGCGAAAGCATGCAGCAGGTCAGTCTGTGCTTTGTGAGCTTCAACCATCTGTTCGTCAGCTTCTTTTAATTTTTCGCTGGCCAGTTCGAAATCGCCTGCACGCATAGCATCAAGTGCTTCGTGAACAGCAGCTCTGGACATACCAGCAAAGCTGATGATGGTAAATGCGACCATTTGAGATTCGGTTACATCCATTTTCGCCATAATTTCTCTCTCAGTCTTTCTTTCTCCCATCAAGGGTCAATTCTGGAAATTCAATCCGGCTTCTGACCATCCGATCTCGAATTGCATGATCTTCGATTTTCTTATCCTTCCAGTAAAGACGTAAAGACTTTACTCAGGGTTCGATAATCTTTTCGCTCCAGCAGAAGCTGCTGAAGATCAGGCTGTTCAATCAGATCAATGATCGCGTCAACCATAGTTCGCGTTTCATCGCCTCCCTCATAGGAAGGAGACATCAAAAAGACAAATTGAATGTCCGGGTTGTGCTCATCCCAATACAGGCCATCTGGAACCAGGGCCAGTGCAAAGGATGAACGTTCCGCCAAAGGTACAGCGGGATGACCAACCACAATGCGATCCGAGAAGGCAACACTGCCCATCTTTTCGCGTAATGTCAGCTGGTCTTTAAACTTCTTCACGAAATATTCATTCTCCTTGCGGCCGATGGTACTGACTAATAAATCAATGACATCTTCACGCGAAGGTCTTTGCGGTAGTACAAAGAAATTACTCTGTGGCAGCTGGCTTTCTAACAAAGGATTTATGACTTCTTCATTTTCGTTTCTGACCGCTCTTACGCGTAAGCGCGGGGCCTGTCTGGCTTCTTTCTTATCGATGAAGGTCTGAATTTTAGCCACATCATCGTCAGATAAGAAGACGGAAACATGAAGAAAGGGCACTCCAAAGATTACTGGTCCCATGTTGACACTTGAGATGATCAGATCGATTCCCTCAAGAACCTGATCATTCATGTCATAGTAGCCAGCTTCGCTGGCGATATGAATGGAATCCGGAAACCGTTTGAGCAGCCGGTTTTTCAGCAGCTGTGAACTGCCAAATCCTGTTGCGCAGATTACCAGGACCTGAAGCTTTCGGCTTTCCTCCTGGCGGTCAATTGCGGCCAGAAAGTGAATGACCAGATAGGCCCATTCATCATCACTGACGTTAAAAGGACGCAGGCAGAGCAGCTTGCCCAGTGTCGTTTTGACAATTTCAAGAACCTCGGGATACTTCTCCTGGATTTCAGCAGTTAATGGATTTTGCTGCTGAATGCCGGAAGAGAGTCTCATCAGCATCGGGATCAGATGTTCGAGAACACTGTTTTCCAGGACCTCATCCTGATCGAACGGCTGATTGTACACTTTGGCAAGCTGGGCCAGAGCTTTTTTTACCTGAGGTTTGATTCTTTCTTTGCTTTGATCGTGCTCACTTCCCTGGGGATTGGATTTCACGGTCAGATGCAAAGTCAGATAGCGGATTTCCGTCTGGGGAAATTCCAGATGGACCAGATCGGAAACCCGCGAAATGACATGGGTTGAAACTTCCATCAGCTCCGGATCAAAATCAGAATCCAGCGATTCAAAATGCTGGAGCTGCTGACCACTCTGTAACCGTTTGATCGACAGCGCGATATGCAGCAGCAGATTTTGAATCATCATGTCTGAAAGCCGAATGTGATGGCTTTGTAATTCTTCTAATAAAATCATCAGGATTGCTTCCGATGGAATCTCATCAAAGAATCCTGAGTGATCCATATATTCACGCAATGAAACGAATTTTTTATTCCGGAAGAAATAGTCAAGAATCATTTTGCGCTTGTTGGCTTCTTCTCCTGAAATCATCAGTTTCTTCTTTACGGTCACAAGCTTCAGACCGTAAACATCAAGCAGATCCCGTAAGGAATTCAACTCTTTTTTCAGGGTACTTTCGGAAATATAGAGGCTTTCCGCAAGCTCAAGAGCTTCAATCGTTTCGTTGTTCAGCAGCAGGCGGGAAATAATGACATCCCGGCGTCCCGATGAAGAATCGATGACATCCGGTTCCCTCTGCAGCTCCTCAAGTCTCGATTTGAATAAACACGCTTCAAACTGTTTGGGCTGCTCGAGAATTAGTCGGTATCCGTTTCCCTGTCTGGCCTCGATTCTGCCGCCTAATTCATTGACCAGACTCTTCAGACGGCCAATATAGGTTCGAACCGTCCGTTCTGATAGATTCAGCCGCTCAGCTAATTCTTTGCTTGTCTGATACTTTTTGGGGCTCCGATAAAGAATCAGAAGCAATTCCTTCTCTAGTGGCTTCAATTTGGCAGGGACTAGATTTCTTTCGTTACGAGATCGGCCAGTTTGTTGATTCCCATTGGTACAGGAATGTAAGCCTGTGGTGGAATAGGGATAACGTGGCTGCCAACTTCGTTACCAAGTTTGGTGAAGTTGTTCAGATACATTTTTGTCTGTGGGCTGACCAGGAACAGATCGTATTCTTTGTTCTGGATTTTCTTTTCGCCTTCGAGAACGCCGAGAGCTTCTACTAAGATGTCCTGTCCTCTTTTCTGGAGTTCTTCAGTAGTTTTCTTAGCGATCATGGAACTGGACATTCCACCTACGCAGATAATTAATGCTTGTTTTGACATGTATGTGATTCCTCTCTTTCACTTAGTGAAATCCTCAACTCTGACGAGTTTGAGATACTCAGATGACTGGTACGGTCCAGGCCAGTCCTCCTCAAGCCATATCCATCATAGAAACCGTTTGCATACTTCTCCAGTTGTAAATTTGCCGTAGCGCTCCGGCAATCATGTGAAATCTAAGTGTTAAAATTGGTAATCTTCGCATAGATTAGGCGGTTTAAATTACCATTTTTATGCCGCATCAAGATTTCTTTACGGCAAATTTTATGATGTTATGCGTGTTGTTACTCCTCGTTGAGGTTTACAAAAATATCATAAACGCCCGAAACTCAGGATTCAATACGGCAAATCAAGAATTTAAAAATTTTCCCACAATTCTTCCGATTTATTTTCAAGCATCTTCATTTACTTTACCCGGCTTGTTCGTTATATCATCCAGATACCTTATGGTAACAATCAGCCGCTTTTCCCGTCTTTTTTCGGGCATTCCGTCCTTTTTCTCGCTTTTTCCAGCCTCTCTTTTTCTGCCTCTTACAGCAATTTCTAATTTTTTGACAATTTCCGCTTTTACTGGATTTGTTCTCTGTTCTGTCCGCTTACGGCAAGTTTTTTATAACTTTTCAGGCGCTGGTGCCGACAGGGAGCAAAGCAGCAGAAAAAACACATCATCCGCTGCGGAAAATTTCAGCCACATTTCGGAAACCAATATTTATTTTTACCATTTCCAGACATACGGCAAACCGTTACGGCAATTCAATCAGTAAAACGAAGCAGCAAAAAGGAAATACGACTGATTTACCTTCCCGTTCCATCAAAAGTTGAACTGAACCTGCCTGACCTTCTTCTCTTTGCCATCGCACCAGATCTACCCCAGAAGGCACCATTCCAGATCAATCCATTGTTGAATCCAATCAGCCTATACAAATCCAGTTCAGACGCATCCAATCCAGGTCAGCCAGATCGACTAAATCGGACCCATATAGATCCAGATCAGACACATCCAGTCAAAACAGATCCGCACCTCACCAAAAGCGATACTGACCAAAAAAGGTTCATATCTAAAACAGAAAACGGTCAAAAAGACCATCAAAATCTGATATTGGGCAGGAAATCCGGTAAAAAACAGACTAGCCATATCCCCAATTTCGTTTTTTAATGGAAGTAGGATTTCAGTAAAGCGCTCTCAACCCCGAGAGTCCTGCCTTAGCCCTCGCATTTTTCACTCGGCAGATTCAGATCTGACAAACTTCTGCCTTTTGAATCTGATCCTGCAGCGAATCATTGACCGAATTCTCAAACGGATTTTCGATCGACTCATGGAAAGGAGAATTTGTGATGCAAAACGTTCTCGTCATCTGCTGCGGCGCTATGTCCAGTTCTATGATTGCCCGCAAACTTACCCGTACTTTCGTCAAGCTTGGCTGTGACATTCAGGTTGAAGCCACCGATTTAGCCAACAGCGACCGTTATATGGAAGAAGGAAACTATGACCTCTACCTGATCAGTCCGCAGATTAAGATGCACAAAGACCATCTAGTCAGCATCGCAAACAAATACCACCTGCAGATTGAAGAGATTCCAGCTTCCATGTACGTTCCCGTAGGCAAAGGGATGAACGAACTGGTTGAGTACATTGAAAGTCTGCTCACCCCCAAACTTCCCGATGCCGCACTTGAAATGGCCTGAAAGATAGAACTGCCGAAATATCAAACGATCGGAAGACAAAATCACCGAAAGCTGAAGCAATAAAAACTGAAACAGTCAAAAGCTGAAACAGCCGAAAATCAATCTGAAATAGCTGAAAAATAAAGCAGAAACAGATTGCGCAACCCCAGATTTTCCACTTCAATCTGAACTTTATTTTCTTTGACCATTGTAAAATTGATTCCCTCAAAAATGGTCAGATCCATCCGGTTTCAAAAAAGACAAGGCGATAAGACAGACTGAAATCGTAACTGTAAAACCAGAACCAGAAAAAGAACAAATGGAAATCCGAAAAAGAAAGATCTGCTTCTTCCCTGCCTGAACTTCCTGAATTCATCTGATCTGTCCGGTTCTGGAATTAGACAAAGAGAGAGAAACTTATGAAAGAAAGAAAACTGAAACCTTTCCCAAAAGACTTTTTCTGGGGCGCTTCGACCTCCGCCTATCAGGTTGAAGGCGCCAACCGTGAAGATGGAAAAGGCCCATCCTGCCAGGATGTTAAACAAGTTCCAGAAGGAACCTCTGATCTCACCGTCTGCGCAGACTTTTATCATCACTACAAAGAAGACATTGCCCTGATGGCTCAGATGGGATTCAAATCCTATCGTTTCTCCATTGCCTGGACCCGCATTCTTCCTAACGGCACTGGCGAAATCAACCAGAAAGGCATCGATTTCTATAACGACGTCATCAACGAATGCCTCAAATACGGCATCGAACCAATCGTTACCATGTTCCACTTCGACATGCCAGCAGCCCTTGATGAACGCGGATCCTGGTCCAATCCAGACTCCGTAAAATGGTTTGTCGAATTCGCCACTGTCCTGTTTGAAAACTTTGGTGACCGTGTTAAATACTGGCTGACCATCAACGAACAGAACATGCTCACCCTTGTTGGCCCAGTCATCGGAACCCTGTTAATTCCAGAAGGTACAACCAACTTGCTTAAAGAGATTTATCAGCAAAACCACAACATGCTCGTTGCCCAGGCCAAAGCCATGGTTATCTGCCACGAAATGCTGCCTGATGCAAAAATCGGACCAGCACCAAACATCTCCCTGGTTTACCCTGCTACATGCAAACCAGAAGACGTAATCGCTGCTCAGAACTTCAACGCCATCCGCAACTGGCTCTACCTGGATGCTGTCGTATACGGTGTCTATAACTCCATCGTCTGGAACTGGCTCGAGCAGAATGATGCCACTCCAACCTTCGCTCCAGGCGACGAAGACGCTCTGAAAAACGCTCACCCAGACTTCATCGGCTTCAACTACTACAACACCGCAACCGTTGCTGCAGACGACGGAACCGTTCCAGAAAACTCCTTTGGCGGTGACCAGCAAAGCGGCGGCGGAACTTCCGGCATGTTCAAATCCGTTCCAAACCCCAACCTTGGCAAAACCGAATTTGGCTGGGAAATCGACCCCGTCGGCTTCCGTGCTACGATCCGTGAAATGGATTCCCGCTACCACCTGCCATTACTTGTTACCGAAAATGGCCTTGGTGCATACGATACCCTTGAAGGCGATAAAGTCCATGACCCATACCGCATCGAATACCTGCGTCAGCACATTGCTCAGATCCAGGAAGCAATCACCGATGGCGCCCAGATGCTTGGCTACAACCCATGGAGTGCAATCGATTTGATCTCCACTCACGAAGGTATGAGAAAACGCTACGGCTTCATCTTCGTAGACCGTGATGAATTCGATCTCAAGACCATGAAACGCTACCTGAAAGACTCCGGCTACTGGTACAAGAAAGTCATCGAAACTAACGGTGCTGACCTTTCTGACTAACCAGCAAACCAGCTTTCAGTCAAAACCATCCTTTGGATTCGTGAATCCAGCAAACAAGGTCATTCAACCCAATGCCATTCGGTTAACGACATTTTAGATAGCCAAATCGTCAGTTTAAGATGATTTGGCTTTTTTTGTGCATACTTAAAAAACAAAAACATTTAATGGTCAAAAAGTTGTCCTAAAGAGATAATT
>CAJTLE010000108.1 GCA_910577085.1 uncultured Allobaculum sp.
GCGATGAACCGTTCTTTGCGTGCATCCGATCTGCCTGGCGTATTCAGCAGTTTTTAAATACTTTGATTCTGAAGATCTTTTCATAATATATTGGTACAATATAAGACAATTATTATCAATATAATACATCAAATATTAACTGTTTAATATCATCTGATCAATTTTCAGATTGTCTGGCCATCTTTTCTTTTTTCCAGAAAAAAACTCCAAAGGGCACGGATTCCACAGATCATGGATTATGGATCATAGGCCATAGATTCATGAATGTGGAAAAGCTCTTTGGAGTTTGTCTTTATCTGAATAATCGATCTGAATCAGTGCCGAGGTCTGGATGAATCCGATTCGAAAAGTCCGCCGGGAATTTCCGGAAGCTCGAAATCAAAATCATCTTCGGGGATGTCCTCAGGGCTGGAATCAAATACGAAACCGGAAGACTGCGAGCGACTGGAGTTGACTGCCTGTTCTGTGAAGTCATCCGTTTTCGTTGGCTGAAAGTCTTCATCCGGCTGGATGACACTGTCTTGAGTGGACGCATGGTCATCCTCATTCTGGATTTGCGTCTCTGGTTTCTGATTTTCTTCGGGATGCATCGATCCAAAATGCAGAGGTTCCCATTGGGCAGCAGCCTGAACAACCAGATGGCTGGTATCCCAGGAAAGCAGATTCAGCCGTTCTTGAAACGCCTGCAAAGCAAGCTGCGGGGTGTTGGCTTCTTCAGATAAGTGAGCCAGCACAACTTCGCGCGTATTTGGGGTAATCAGTCGGGCCAGAAGTCTGGAGCTGTCCGCATTGCACATATGGCCGGTGTCCGAAGCAATGCGCTGCTTGAGCCAGAACGGCCGGTTGGTCTGCTGAAGCATTTCCAGGTCATGGTTACTTTCAAAAATGTAGTAGTCAGCACCACTTAAAGATGGATACAGTTCGGCCGGCAGATAGCCGGTGTCAGTGATATAGACCAGCTTTTCATAGCCATCATCAATCACGAAGCCCATGCTTGGGCCGGAGTCATGGGAGGTGGCAACGGCTAAAACCGTCAGATCGCCAATGACAAAGCGTGAAGGTCTGGCAACCGTATGGATATCCAGGGGGACAGGGTTGCCTTTGTAGTCTTTTGCTGAAAGCGGACAGCAGGTATAGACCGGAATGTGATTAAACATCGCCAGCTGCCGGACGTGATCGGAGTGGGAATGCGTAATCAAAAGCGCATCAAGCGTATCGGAGGTAAGATCAGCCGACTGCAAGGACTGTGTCATGTAACGCTTGGTGCTTGGACCACAGTCGATCAGAATCGATGTGGTGGCAGTGCGGACCAGGCAGGAGTTGCCTTTGGATCCGGAGCAGAATAAATCAACCCGCATAGGCATTCAATCCGTTTCCTGCAGCCATGGATGAGAATAACGAACAGGCTTTTTCAAAGACGAGTTCGACTTTTCCCGTTTCACCATTTCGGTGTTTTTTCAAAGAAAGATCAACCACTTCGGTGGCATTGTCTTCATCCGGGTTGCTGTTGTAATACTGCTCACGATAAATAAACATAACAATATCGGCATCCTGCTCGATCGATCCCGATTCACGCAGGTCGGACAGCTGTGGTTCGTGGTTGGTTCGTTCTTCAACTTTACGGGACAGCTGGGATAAGGCAATGACCGGGCAGTCCATTTCTTTGGCGAGAATCTTTAAGTTTCGACTGATTTCGGAAACTTCCTGCTGACGGGAATCTCCGCGTCCGCTGCCGGAGATCAGCTGCAGGTAGTCAATGACAATCAAGGACAGCGATCCTTCCTGGTTGCGCAGTTTGCGGCACTTGGAAAAGATCTGGCTGACTTTGATCATACTGGTGTCATCAATAAAAATCTTGCGCTCGGAAAGACTGTTGCAGGCGATATTCAAAGAGTTCTGATCATCCGGATCGAGCTTGCCGGTGGTCAGCTTTTTCGAATCAATATGGCCCTCAGCGGCCAGCAGTCGTTTGACCAGGGAGGTGCCAGGCATTTCCAGTGAGAAGATGGCCACTGCCCCTTCGTTGCGGCGGGCTACCTGGTTGGCAAAGTTTAAAGCCAGGGCCGATTTTCCCATCGCCGGACGAGCAGCCAGAATGATCAGGTCGCCGCGGTGGAAACCGTTGGTCATCCGGTCCAGATCCGAATACCCGGTGGCAATTCCGTTGACGCCCTGGTTGTTGCGGATCATTTCCAGCTCATGCCGGATTTCTGTAACCAGATCGCGGGACGATTTGAAGTCAGTTCCCTTACGACGTCTGGTGACATCCATTAACATCCGTTCGGAGTCATCCAGGATGGCATCAATTTCAGCCGTTGAAGTGCCGGCTTCATCGGCAATTTTATCCGCTGCATCAATCAGTTTGCGCAGCTGGGATTTGTTCTGAATGGTTTCAATGTAGGTGGATGCGGCAACCTGGGTAACGGCTGCATCCATTAAGGAAGACAGGTATTCCAGACCGCCAGTTGCTTCCAGATCCTGATTCTCAGTCAGGCGCTGGATCAGTTTTTCAAAGTCTGGCAGCTGGCCATTGTCTGTTACGTCCAGCAAAGCCTCATAAATTTTCTGGTGCGCAGGAACAAAAAACTCGGAGGCACTCAGATCCGCATCCCTGCACAAGGCAAGAACTTCCGGGTATACGAGTATGGCTCCGAGCAGAGACTGCTCCATGCGCTGGGCATTTGGCAGTTCGCGAATCATTGACTATTCGCCCTTTGCGCTGACGTGCACGTTGATGGTTCCGATGATTTTTCCTTTGTACAGATCAACTTTGACTTTGGTTGTGCCTAAGGAATCAACGGGTGTATCCATGATGATTTTGCGTTTGTCCACCTGGATCTGGTGGTCAGCTAATGCTGCAACGATCTGTTTGGAAGAGATCTGTCCAAATGTGTTGCCGCCTTTGCCGGTATTGAGCTTGAATTCAAGTGTCAGATCTTTCAGCTTTTCAGCTGTTTCTTTGGCCTGACGCTGGTTTTCCAGATCCTGCTGGCGCATTTCTTCTTTGCGCGCATCCAGATCTCTGGAGGTTTCCTTGTTATAAGGTTCGGCAAGACCTTTCTTGATCAGAAAGTTGCGGCCGTAGCCATCTGCCACTTCCTTGACTTCATCTTTTTTGCCGACGTTTTTTACGTCAGCCAGTAAAATTACTTTCATGTTTATCCCTCCTGATCGAGGAGTCCTTTCAGCTGGTTGAGCGCCTGCAGGAGTGTCAGATCATCCCGTTCAGCCGCTGCAGCAGTGAAATGGCCTCCGCCATTTAATTTCTCCATAATTTTCTGAACATTGACCGTTCCATCACTTCTTGCCGAAATGGCTGTGTGGCCATTGTTCTCGTTTGTACCAATTGTAAATGCTGCATGGCAGCCTTTAAATTTTAACAGGGCATCCGAGATCTGGGAAAGCTCGGTGCGCGTAACTGGTTCAGGCAGGACATCAATCAGATATTTATCTTTATAAGTCTGCGCTTTCTCAATCAGCTGACTGCGCTTGCGATAATCCTCATAGCTTTCCTGCAGGGCTTTTTCAGCCGCTTCGGCATTGGCACCCCATGAGCGCAGAATGCCGGCAGCTTGGAAAGTGCGTTCAGATGTATGCTGCTTGAAACGGGCTGTATCGACCAGAATTCCAAGATACATGATCGTGGCTTCCATTTCATAAATTGGAATCGAAACATTTGAAGCCTGCAGCAGTTCTGTCATCATTTCACAGGTACTGGACGCCTGCGATTCAATATACGAAGTCAGAACATTATCCGGGAACTGCTCTGAGCGGCGGTGATGGTCGATAATAATCGTCCGGCCGCCATGTTCAAGCAGACGCTTGCCCGAAGAGATCTGCGGATTGGAGTGGTCGAGCATGATGACCACATCCTTATTGGGGTCCATCAGCTCAAGGGCTTCCTCTTCGGTAATCAAATGGTGTCTGCTGTTGAGCGATTTGGCATAGTCATCTAGCGTCGACTGAAGCTGAGCATCCCGCGGCACATTTTTCAGAACAATATAGGGTTCTTTATGCAGCGCACGCACCCAGTTGGACATGGCCAGCGCCGCTCCCATGGCATCGAAATCCGTATTGACATGTCCCAGAATAAAGACCTTATCGGCATTGCGCACCAGATCCTGAATCGAACTGCCCACAATGCGCACTCGGACTTTCGAGCGCTGGCTGGCTTTTTCAGAGTTGCCCCCGATAAATTCAATCGGCTGTGTTCCATCTTTAATGGCCACCTGGTCTCCGCCGCGAGACTGGGCGATTTCCATGACTTCATTGAGTGTCTTGTCCAGTTCCAGAAAACTTGGGCTGTTTTCCACCAGTGCGATTGATAACGTAATCGAAATATCCATCCGGGCGGAAATATCTTTGATTCGCTGCAGAATCTGGAAATTCTGCCGGCGGATCTGGTTAAAGATCGCTGTATCCATCAAAAGCAGATACCTGTCCGAACGGATCCGGCGGATAAAAATCCCGTTTTCCTTCGCCCAGGCGATCAACGGACCACGGATGCGGGTATTGATTTCGTTGAGAATTTCTTCGTTGTCATTGCTGGAATATTCATCATAGTTATCCAGGTTGAGCAGTCCAACGACAATGGAACCACGGTCAATCCGTTTCTGAAGACTTTCGACATCGGTGATATTTTTGACAAACAGCACCTGACTGCCCTCTTTATGCGTGACTTCAAAATACTGTCCCTGATATTCACCCGTAATAGTATCGACATGCTCTTCAAACAGGTCCCGCATGTTCTCAAAGAAAACAGTCAGTTTCTGATTCACCAGATTTGGAGCAATCTGGCGCAGATAATCAGACATCCAGGTACAGACGTATTCATCATTGTAAGTCATGATCCCGACTTCGCCAAATACGAGTGCATCCTTGGCATCTTTGCCAAGAACACGGCTGATTTCAACTTCCGTCTGGATTCCCTTCAGTTTTATCGCCCGCCAGAATGTACTGAACAGAATAAATGAGATCAGAGTGATCAAAAGTACTGTAAGGCTGGCTACCCATTCCTGGCGCAGCCCATAAAAAACCGTGCAGGCCAGTCCAAGCAGCAGCAAGAACAGATACAGATAACGCCACTTAGTAAATCGTTTCATGATTTTTCCTCTTCAGACGGTACAATCAAGGGCAGATCTGTTCCATCTTTGTACCCCCTCGCACCAGTAAAGGTGGTCCTTGTCCTACTTCTATTCATTTCTATTTCTCTCCTGACTATTCCACTGAATAAGGCAGTCAACACCGACCACCCTTCAGCTATTCCATTCCTGGAAAACAAGATCCGCCTGTCCAAATGGTCCAGACACTCTATGACCAACTGCACGAGACTGACCAAAAAGCACTTGAAGCTGGAGTTTGCCCGCCAGACTGTCCTGCATTGCCAGTTTCTGTTCTTCGCGTTCTTTGGCAAAGCCTGCCTGCCCGACAATTGTCTAATCGCACAGAACGAATATTATGTTGCCACTTATGGCGTAAAACTTGATCTGGCCTGAAGATTTGCAGCGCCTCATCCTGCCGCTCACCGATTCAGGAATCTCTATCTCTTAAAACAAAAATTCGAATTATACTTTCGGTTTGAGTCCCTGATCTGAGTCACTTGATGCAGGGACAAACAGAACCGATAAAAATGGTCAGATCCAGGATCCAACCACTCATTTTTTTACCTTTACAAAGGCTGCTGCTGTTGTCTGCTGCCTAGACAGCGATACGGATCTGTCTCAAACGGGGCCGTCAGCCATCAGGCGGACTTTGGCTTCCGTTTCCGTATTTAAATCCTCATATGGAGTTTAGTTCTGGGGCCGCCTGACAGACAAACTTTACAGTTGCCGCAAAACTTCGTCTCATTTCTTCTTTTTTGTTCTCTTTGCAGGAAAAGATTATCTTTCTTCCTGAATGATTGCCTTCAGATCATCAATGCTTTTTCCTTTATAGATTGCATCCACCAGACGCCCAGTCAGCTTGGACTTAGCAAAGGTCAGCATCACATATTCGGCAACAATCCGATCTATCGCATCTCGATCGGCATACTTTCTCAACTCAGAAAGAGAATTAATTCTGAGTCCTTCATCTTTGTTGCTTTCTTTCATACTTTTTCTCCTTTATTATCTATTACTTCTATCTATTACTTCGCAGAGTATTGGTCAAAATCTGTCGGGAAATTTCCTGTTTTCAGACGGCGGTGCCGGTTCGCCTTTCCTGTTTGCCTTTTATATAGTAACAGCGGCAATACCATTTGATTGTAGTAAATCCAAAACAAAGAATCCATATCATACAGCAAGATACCACAAGATCATCTTGCAAAATCCTCCTGTAAGAGCGTTAGCAGGATTTCAGGCTTTGTGATTGCGCGTGGAATCAAATGAATGTCGAAGCAATGACCACCAGCCAACAGCTGCATAGATTAGATTCACGCCCGGAACAAAAGCACCCAGAATGATCAGCGTCGTATAGATCGAGGGTCCGTGCTTTTTTATTCCCCTTCGAACCAGGACAGTCGTTCCCTTTGCGATCAAAGCACAGAAACAGACCACGATTAAAATCACAAGTAAATCTTTGACTCCTGATGGACATGATATCACACCCGTCAAAGTCAGAAACCAGATTGGGAGAAGAAGTGTAAACAACCACGAAAACCATGGATGAATCCCCACCCTCAGACCCAAATTGGAGACTGTAAGCGTTTTATCCACCTTCAGTCCCACCACAATGCTCATACAGGCTAACGCAAAACTTTCCAGAAATCCCATCAGTCCAGAAAGAATCAGCAGCAGGCCATTCCAGGAAAGAAATGGCGAAATCCACTGGAACAATTCTTTTTCCATGCTCATGTCATATCCAAATACTGCTGCAAGCACACTCACTTCCAGATAATTTAAAAGCGTCATCAATCCAAAACAGAAAGCCGCTGTCCAGACCAAGCCGATGCGCTGATGAATCCCCCAGCCAAAAACCCATCCTGCCGCCAGCATGCTGCCGGCAATCAGCCAGGTCGTCAAAGAACCCAGCATCAAGGTCAGAATAAACATCGCCACCAGCGCACACAACGAAACCTGCGGGGTCTGCTTGATGGCACAGATCAGAATTGGAAAAGCAAACAGATACGGGAAAAGAGACTCGACCCAGAGTCCGGTCAGCGTATTGGCAAAAATCATGACGCCATAAACTGCACAAAGCATTCCCGCCTGGGCAATTGATTTAGTCTTCATTTTTTTATCTTACAACGATCCTACCGCCTCGAAAAGATCATCGACAGCGTCTGTAAGATACTTCCATCGCCTTTAGGGATTTACTATGCCCACCAGCCGCGCCTTTTTAAGACCCTGTCCATCCGCCAATCCAACTTTGTCCACCAAAAAAGCCGGAACCAGTCCGGCTTTGGAAAACAGATTCAAAGTCTAATGCGTTCTTTACAAGGCACATCAGCCCAAAAACACTCAATCATCGAATTTCAGCAATCTGACTGTCTGATGGAGTTCCGATAAATCATGGGGAGTCCAAACTGGTCCTTGCAGCGATTTAGAGAGCGTACATGTGGCCGCCGGAATGATGATAACGGTTGCCAACATAACGGCTGGATCCAAATCCGATCAGGATAACAAAGATCGAGTTGAACAGATACAGGCCCAAGAAATAGCCCAGACCATGACCATAAGCCAGGGAGAGATTGTAGTAGAACACAGCCCGAATCACCGCATTAATCAAAGTCAGGGCATAAGACAGGTAAAGCAAAGTCATGATCGCATACGTTACGCCAAGCCCATACAGCAGACCACTTAAAATGCTCAGACCCGCAAAAGTCCAGAACATATTTGTCTGCCAGCAGATTTTATATTCGATATAAATGTTGTAAACCGGGATAATTGATTTCCAGCCTGCCTCACCAGCCTTTTCGAACATCTTCCAAAGACCAATGACATACAGTACGTACCAGACAAAAGCCAGAACAGAGTAGAGCAGAGAGTTACCATATAACATAAAATACACATCCTTTCTCTGTACTTTTATTATATTGAGAATTGGATTTTATATGGTCTTAATGCCTGCTCGTTTCCTGTACAGTCCATTGAATTTATCTGGTTTTGTATCCAGCCTATGGGCTTGAAATAGAAAAGTTATGAATTATTCAGGGATCCAAGACAACTGTAATTCTTCTGTAACCCTTCCTTGATAAGTTTGATGCAGAAAGGAAGCTTAAATTGAAAACAGCCTATGGTGAAAGAAAATATTAAAATCGAAAATTTATCTAAATCCTATCCTGAAGGTGAGGATAGACGAATCGTTCTGGATGACTGTTCCTTTACGATCGAAGCTGGAAAGATGACTTCTTTAGTCGGGAAAAGCGGCAGCGGGAAAACAACGATCCTGAATCTTCTCGGCGGCCTGATGCCAGCCGATCAGGGCCATATTTATCTGGATGGAGAAGATATCACCACATATTCAGAAAATGAGCTCGATGATTATCGGGCCGAAAAGATCGGGTTTATCTTCCAGGACTTTGAACTGATTGAAGACTTTACAGTTGAAGAAAATATCTGTCTGGTTTCGGATCTTTACCAGAAAGACAGAAATCAGAAACGACTGAATGAGCTGCTCCAGCATCTGGAACTGACTGACCTGAAAGACCATCTGCCCAGTCAGCTTTCCGGAGGGGAAAAACAAAGGACTGCAATTGCCAGAGCGCTTTATCCCTCTCCATCTCTGGTTCTGGCTGATGAGCCGACCGGGAATCTGGACCGGATCCGTTCAAAACAGGTCTTTGATCTTCTTAGAGAAAACTGCTTTCTTTTTGACCAGACTATCCTGGTTGTCACCCATGATTTATCCCTGGCTAAACAAGCCGATCAAATTCTGGTCCTCGAAGACGGAAAGGTAAGCCGCTATGAGTCAGACTAAAGGCTATTTCTCTTCCAACAAAAAGCTGGTCAGGAAATTTTCCAGAATGTTCTGGATTGAGACGCTTTTCTGTCTGGTTGTTGTAACATTCAGCGCTCTTTCCCAGTTCTACCAGCAAAAACAGGCAGATGAAACCTATGGCCGATGGACGGCTGCCTACTACGACATCTCCGAAAATGATCTTTCAGAATTAAAGCTCAATCCTCTGTTTGAGACCGTCGGAGCACAGACCATCGAAGGAACGCTGGTCCAGAAAAAAACACAAACCATCGAAAGCAGCGGACCAGACAAAGAGGTTGAAATCGAACAGCAATTCGGATCGATTGGAATTGCGGATCCTTCCTTTTTTGAAATGGCAGGGCTGAAGCTGAAAACAGGCCGTCTGCCCCAAAACGAAAACGAAATTGCCATGGAAGCGGCCGTCTTAGATGGCATGGGCATTAGTTATGAAACCGGGCAGCCGATCGAACTGACAATCCGAAAGGAAAATCCGGATGACCGCAATGATTTTGAAGAGATTACAGAAAACTTTGTTCTTTCAGGCGTTATTGAAAACTACTCCAGCATCTGGAGTGGCAACGGCAATCTGATCCGCTCTTTTATCAGCCAGCCAATTCCATCAAAGAGGATTCAAAACCAAAAGAACATCATCGCATTTATCGAACCGAAAAAAGGTTATGAAGACGGAATAGATACAATGTCCACCGAAGACCGTATGATTGAAACCAATGTCAATCGGCTGCTTTCACGGGATCCGTTTTCGTCTGGCAATATTCCGGTGACGCTTTGTGTTCTTCTTTCTTTTCTGTTTCTGACCATCTTACAGGCGGAATCGCTTTTTGTGTGGATCTGGAAGCGAAGACAGGAAGTCCGGATGCTGCGCATTCTGGGCGTGCATAAAAAAATCCTGATTCAAGACATTTTCACAATGCTTTTCAAAGCCTGCCGGATTCCTTATCTGATTCTTATCCTGGTTCTGGCCATGTTGATTCCTTTGCGGTATCTGCCCGCTTTGATTGTGTATGTTCTCTTATTACAAATCCTTGTACTGATTGCAGCTGGTGTTTTGATCTATCAA
>CAJTLE010000109.1 GCA_910577085.1 uncultured Allobaculum sp.
TAGCTAATATTGTATAGGAATGATGAACGATTTACACTCACCTGTTTGGTGAAAAGCAAAATGGCCGGAAACACGTTCTTTAAAGGTGTTTCCGGCCATTTGTCGTTTTTGATGAATTGTTCAGGATAAGGATAATAGTACTTAGAAAGGGATTTTAAAAATGAAAAGAGTACCAGTGAAACAAACAATAACTTTTCCTATTGTCATGTGTGGTGTCCTGACCATGGTGGGATGCCATTCTTCTGACAGTCAGCTTTCCTTTACATCTACAAGCAACAATCTTTATACCTACTACTATGGTCAGAATCTCAATGATCTATTCACGGGTGAGGATGCGACATTGCTGTATAGCGTGGCAGACGATTTTAATGGACCTATGCCAGTCGTTGAAATTGAGTTCAATGAAAATCTCTACAACCACACTCAAACCGTGCCCGTTAGTGTGACCAGTGGCTCTGATTCAATTGCTCGGACAATCCAACTGATTATTCTGGACCAATACCCACCTGAAATCACGGTAACGCTGCCTGAAAAGCCAGATAAGTATGATCAGATAACTGATATCATCCAAGTTCAAGACCAAGTCGACTGGACTGGTGCTATATATGAAATTCCGTTTATTGCCCAATTTAATGCGAGTACGATCAATTATGACCAGCCTGGCTGGTATGCCTATACAACGGTCAACCATAATCAAGTCATTTTTCCATTTAACGAGCTATTAGATCGAGATTCGAAAGTTGAAATTATTGCCTGGGATGGCCATGGCAATTTCAGCCGGAAAACTGTAGAAATCCCTCAATTACCGGAATAGTTAATTGGTATTCAAATTGCTTATACAGAATCGATTTATCAATAACAGCCAGGAGTGCCTTTTATAAGGAAGGCTCCTGGCTGTTATCCATTAGTAAAAACTCAATTTCTTCTTTCTGGAACTCAGAAATCTGACGATAGTGAACATTTAAGTCATATTTCGTTGATACAGAGTCGTCAAACTGTTTTCATGCGAGGATCCATTAACTGAACAACTCCTTGGTCAGAAATTCAATATGAACGTCTATCAGATGAATCCATACGTCAGTCCAAGCTATTCTTATGCTGCGAATATTGTTGATGGGCTATAGATACATCATCTGCTTTTATTTGTCCTGTCTTTCCTTTTCGTTAAGATAAACTGAATTTTTTGTTTCGCCTTATTGTAAAAACCTATCCGCCTGAGTCATCAGGCGGTTTTTTAATGGGGCAGCTCTCACAGAAATAGGCGGTAGGGGCACTTTCAATTCAAAAGGACTAACAAAACCGCAATCTTGCAAGGAAAAGGAGAGTTTTAATTTTCATCTCGTTATCCTTTATAATGGAAAAGATGGTGTTGGAAGCTGTAAATCAGGCTGAAACATGAGCATTCTGTTTTCAGGGGCCGCCTGGATCCAGATAGATGCCGTTCTTATTTCCAGAGCGGGTGACGTCTGCGATCTTTGAAGAAGCACCAGTGCAAAGTGGATTCAACCCTCTGAATTCTCATTGAAAAGCCAGAAAGAAGAATCTGAATCAAGCGGCCAATGGATTTGCAGTTTCAGGTTTCACACAGAAAACACCTTTAAAGAAGCAGGATTCTGTTCAACTTTCGAACTGGATTCTGGCTTTTTGATCTCGAAAAACAGAAAAGGAGACATGCATATGGAACATACCATTCTAGTTGCTGAAGACGACTCGGGTCTGCGCGAGGCGATCAGCATTTATCTGAAATCGCAGGGGTATAAAACCCTGCTGGCTGAAAATGGCAAGGTGGGTCTGGATTTATTGCGCAAGACCCCAGATGTCCATCTGGCTATTGTCGATTTGATGATGCCAGTGATGGATGGCTTGACGATGATTCAGGAAATCCGCAAGACCAATGACTTCCCAATCATTATTCTTTCTGCCCGCAGTGAAGAAGTGGACAAGATTAATGGTCTGACAATGGGAGCAGATGACTATCTGACCAAGCCGTTCTCATCGATGGAATTATTAGCCCGCGTAAACGCAGCTTTACGTCGGTATGAACAGTTTCTGGAAATGAAATCTTCGAGTGGACCGAAAAAATCTGAAGTCCTGGTCAACCGCGGACTGGAACTCAACTCCGTGACCAAAGAGGTCAAAGTCGAAGGAAAACCCGTCCATCTCACCCCAAAAGAATTCATGATTCTCGAACTGCTCATGCGCAACCCAGGCAGAGTTTTCTCGGCTGCTGAAATTTATGAAGCCATCTGGAAAGAAGACGCGATTTCAACCGAAACCATTACGGTTCATATCCGGAAACTGCGCGAGAAGATCGAAGAGAATCCGAAAAAGCCAGTGTACCTGCAGGTTGTCTGGGGTCTTGGCTATAAACTGCGCAAGGAAACTGATCAATGAAGCTGAAAAAGAAAATTCCTGTATTTTCGATTTTGCTTACAACCGTCATTCTGGCTCTGTCCATTCTTGCAACACAGATTTCTTCCCGGATTTATGTGTCGACCAATTCCCAGAAGATCATGCTGGTCAATACCTTTGCGGACCAGCTGGCAGACAATGCGATTTATCGAGCGCACAGTCTGGATCCAGAAGCCAACTGGCTGATTTTGCAGGATGCTCCACCCCAGGCAGTCCGTTCGTATATCGAAACGAACCTGTCGAGTCTGATTCACCTGAATGGGGACCAGATGTCCAAAGACTCAAACCTGGCCTGGATTATTACTTATAAAGGCAAGCAGTACCAGCACAACTGGAAAGATGCCTATGATCAGGATCCAGCCGCTCTGGATTATACGATTCGATCGGATAACGGAAAAATCACCTACCAGGGAACCAATGTCCCTTCGAATACGTTTTCCAGGGAATTATCCTTACAGGTCAACCCTTCCATCGTTCCGGAAGACAGACTGACCACTCAGGGAACGGAATATACGTATTCGCTGACTCTGCCCAGTGATTTTTCGATTCGCTACTATATCCCGGCAGAAATCAAATCCAATGGCGGTCTGATTGCCAGCGCAGCTGCAGATCTTGATCATTGCAACATTACTTTTTCGATCCTTGGCGGATCAGCCGTTATTTTGCTTCTGATTCTGGTTGTCCGCTGGCGGATTGAAAAAGATGCCTGGATGCTCTCGCACTTTCGCAAACTGCAGGCTCTGTTTGCCTGGCTGACCTTACTTCTGATTGGATGGGGATGCGGGGCAGCGGTTGTTACTGTCTGTCAGGCGAATGCCAGCGGAACCCTGGCGTTGATGTTCAAGTCTTTTGGCATGAGTACCCAGCAGGCGGCGACGATGTCTTTTGGATGCACCTTGCTGCTTTGGGCCGCTCTTTTTGAAGTCATCAGTCTTGGCTGCCTGTATATGAAGTCGATTATCTCAGAAGGCTTTGTCCGCTATCTGAGTGAAGATACGCTTATTTCGGAGCTGATCCGGAAAGGACAGGAGGAAGTTTCGGAAGCCCTCCAGTCTGATAAGGGTTCGCGCAGCGGACTGCATCTGGCTTTAATCACTTTGATCTTCTGCAGCATCATCGCCCTGATCATGGCCATTGCGGCCCGGATGAGCATGATCTGGCTGCTGATTGCCTTTGTGGTTGTCCTGATTGTGTCGTTCCTTTTCATCATGGGTGTCTATCACTCAATGACACGCAGCTACACCCAGGTCGAAGAGGCTGCCTCACAGCTTGCTCAGGGAAACTTTAATGACCTGGAAGAAAAGCAGATCGGCTATTACCAGACTTTGTATGATCTGATGGTTGATGCCGCAAAGTCGAGCCGGGAAGCGGTGAAGGAAGGTCTGGCCAGCCAGATCTCCAAAACTCAGCTGATCAGTAATGTTTCGCATGATTTGAAAACTCCGGTTGCGGGCATTCAGTCCTATTCCGAACTGATTACCATGACCGATAACATGGACGATATTCATGAGTATGCCAAACGACTTTCCAATTATGCGATGCGTCTGAACGATCTGATTACCGACTTGTTTGATATTGCCAAGGCAACGAGCGGCGATATTAAACTGGAACCGATTGATCTGGACTTAAGCGAGCTGGTTATGCAGGTGGCAGCGGAATGGGATGACCAGTTCCAGCAGAAAAACCTGCGGATGGTTTTCGATCTGCAAAAAGAAGCCATTCTGCATCTCGATCCAGGAAAGACTGTCCGGGTCATCGAAAACCTGCTCTCGAATATTTACAAGTATTCACTGCCCAATACGCGTGTCTTCATTGAACTGCATGCCCAGGATGGTCTGTATCAGCTCGTCTTGAAGAATACCTCCAGCACGGAGATGAACTTTAACCCGGATCAGATTGTCGAACGTTTTGTGCGCGGTGATGCCAGCCGCCACGAAAAGGGAAGCGGTCTGGGTCTTGCGATTGTCAAAAGCTTTGTGGAAATTCAGCAGGGAACATTCGAAGTCAAAACGGATGGCGATCTGTTCAAAGCCTGCATCAGCTTTGCGATCCCGCCAGTACCCGTTGTTCCGATCGTCGAAGAAGAAAAGCCAAAACCAGTGCCAATTTCCTCAGATCTGGACGGATCTGCACCTGTTTCAAAACATGTCTTGGACCATCCAGATAAGAAAGAACAGGCTCAGTCTTCAATACCATCTTCAATAGACAGCCTTTCTGATCAGCCTTCTTCCAGACAGACCAGTCAGAAAGAAACAACAGCCGTAATTTCAGGTGGTCTGGCTGCTGGAGAAAGCAAGCCTGTAAGCTCAAAGCCAAAGGCAAGCGTTGAAGAAAATTCGGGTTCGGTTTTATCTGGCCAGAGTGCCAAGACTGAAACAGTCGTACCTGAAACGGTTTTATCAGATTCAGCCGGCCAGTCTTTTGTCCGGCCAGAAGTCAGTAGCGTACAGGAATCAAAAGCTGAAGTCGAAGAGCCGGGAACTGTAAATCCGATCCCATCCAGCTTCGTAGATCCAATTTTACAGGCGGCAACTGCCTCCATGCAGGCTTCTCGTGCAGCCAGCCCAGATCGATCTTCGATGGCAGAAGTGAAGAATTCAACAGCGCCAACGGCTTCTTTGGAAGATCTGCCAGGACCTGTCGACTTTACCGATTCCTCATCGTCTTCATCCTTGAGTGTTTCCACTCAGGATGAACCGCAAAAGCAGGGTGGTTCAAAAGAATCAACCGGAGCAAGTGATCCTGGTTCCTTACCGTCTTCCGCTCAGACCAAGCCGGAAATTCCAGTTCAGTCGGTTCTGATTCAATCCACTCCGACTCCACCGACGACAGCAATGGACGAAAAAACGGAACTTATCATTGATGAGACCCCCGCACTGCCAGTTGAAGCTTTGATGGAATCTGATCTTGATGAAGAACTGGAAGAAGAACCATTGACCACCTCGTTTGCACTGCCGCAAAATCAGTCAAAGAATGAGCCAAAAGCACCTGGCAGAACGAATGAAGAGGCAACCCCTGAAGCGGTTGACAGTCAGGCGCCTGCCCCTTCAAAGCCTGTGGATGATCCGTTGATGGCCATTGAACTGGAAACTGATCCAATCAAAAAAGCTTCCATGATTTCCGCATTGAGTGCTTATAAAGATCTCAGCGAGAACAGTCAGAAGATTGTTGCCCAGAAGATCAGCCAGGCGATTTCGGAAGTAAATGAAGCGCATCAAAATAATGGAACGGAGAACAGAACGGACAGCCAAGATGTGAATCAGGAAACCACAGATCATCCAGATGCTCATAAAGAGGATGAATCAGCGAATAAAACCGGTCATCAAAATACGAACAATTAAGATTAAACCGTTATGATTCACTCTTGTTTGGACGATTCTTCTCCAGCTTTTCGGTTTGAAAAGTACTGATCTCGATCAAAATGACCAAGCTGGACGAACTAACGACCAGACAAGGCTATTCTGGAAAAGATAAGTATTGTGACGCACAAATATGTTAAATTGATGGCGACAAAAGAACTGAAAAGTTCAGCTGCCAAAGGAAGTCGAAAATAAGGATCAAAGATCCTTCAGATGAAACCTGATCTCACCTGCATCAAAAAGATGCAAAGCGATCCTCGAAGAGGTGGAAATACTTCCCTAAAAAGAGTTGATTATCCGCTCCAGGGCAGCAAACAGAACAGAAAACGGGCTCCTTCGGGAGCCTTTTTTCTGTTCGTTTTTGTACATCAAGCTCAGACTGTTGTATATTTTGAACTGGTGATGCTATGAAACCCAGTGACCCGATTGGTGTATTTGATTCAGGTTTAGGCGGCCTGAGCGTAGTCGATACTCTGCGCCGGATGATGCCTGATGAACAGATTTTATATTTTGGTGATTCCGCCAGAAATCCCTACGGAACCAAGACGATGGATGAAGTCCGACAGTACTCCTTTGAAATCGTCGAACAGTTTCGAAAACAGAATGTTAAAGCCGTGATCATCGCGTGCAACACCGCAACCAGTGCTGCGGCAAAAGAACTGAGAAAAGCATTCGATTTTGATATTGTAGGCATGGAACCAGCCTTAAAACCGGCTGCCGAAATGAAAACCCCCTCAAAAATTGCCGTCTGGGCTACCGAGCTGACGCTCAACCAGGAAAAGTTCGCTCATCTGATGGAGCGTTTCGATTCCAATCATGATATTGTCCGCGTGCCCTGTCCAAGACTGGTCGAACTGGTTGAAACAGACCGGCTTGAGGATCAGCAGGCGGTAGACGCAGCTTTGAAGGAATATCTCACTCAAAGCGAAGATGCTGAATTTATTGTGCTTGGCTGCACTCACTTTCTGTTTTTCAAAGACCGGCTCAGGCAGCTGGCCGGTGACAAGGTTCAGATTATTGATGGCAACGCAGGAACAGTGAACCGTCTGCATTCTTTGCTGGAACAGAAAGGCCTTCTGGCGCCTCATGCGAAGGGGTCATTAACGATTGATAATTCTCAACCGGAAAAGATTGATTTATCCTGGAAGCTTTATCACAGTCTGGAGGAAAAATAAGTATGAAGAAACAGAATGTCTGGCTTGCTGCTTCACCAGAACAGAAGCAGGAAATCATGACACTGGCCGATAACTATATGAATTTTCTTTCTCTTGCCAAAACTGAACGTCGCTTTGTCAAAAGTGCCATTCAGCTTGCAGAAGGATTCGGCTACAAAAACATTAACGAATATGTAGAAAACAACCTGCCATTACATCCACAGGATAAGGTGTACTACAACATGATGGACAAAGCCGTTGTCCTGTTCCATGTTGGCAGTCAGCCATTAAGCAAGGGAATGAATATCCTTGGCGCCCACATTGATTCGCCAAGACTGGATGTCAAATCTCATCCACTCTATGAAAAAGATGGCATCTGCCTGCTGGATACGCACTACTATGGCGGTATCAAGAAATATCAGTGGGTAACTGTACCTTTAGCTTTATATGGTGTTGTCTATTTAAAAGACGGAACCCATGTTGATGTTGCGATTGGCGATCATGATGAAGATGAAGTCTTCATCGTAACCGACCTTCTGGTTCATCTGTCTCACAAACGGATGACCAAATCCGCTGATGAAGTCGTTGAAGGAGAACAGCTGAACGCTCTGTTTGGTTCGATTCCTGAAGCAGACTGCGATAAAGATCCAGTCAAAGCCAACATTCTGGCTTTACTGAAAGATCGTTATGGAATTGAAGAAGAAGACTTTGTCAGTGCTGAACTTGAACTTGTACCACTTGGCAAAGCAAGAACCTGCGGTTTTGACCGTTCGATGGTTCTTGGCTATGGTCAGGACGATAAAGTCTGTGCCTATACCTGCTTACTGGCTCAGCTGGAAACTTCCGACGAAGAAATCGAACGGACTTCTGCCTGCCTGCTTGTCGATAAAGAAGAAGTTGGCTCCATGGGTGCCAGCGGCATGCAGTCCCGTTTCTTTGAAAACCAGGTGGCTGAACTGATGAATGCATTAGGTCAGTACAACGAACTCAATGTCCGCCGTGCTCTGCAGAACTCCTTCATGCTGTCCTGTGACGTATCGGCTGCCAATGATCCAAACTATTCTGAAGCTTCTTCGCCAAACGGCAATATGGCTGACTTTGGCTGTGGTGTCTGCATTTCCAAATATGTTGGTTCCCGTGGTAAACATGGCTCCAATGATGCAAATGCCGAATACCTGTCCATGATCCGTCAGATGCTGGCCAAAGACAACATTGTCTGGCAGACTGGTGAACTTGGCAAAGTCGACCAGGGCGGCGGCGGAACCATCGCCTACATTCTGGCCAACTATGGCATGCAGGTTATTGATGCCGGTGTACCTCTGATGAATATGCATGCTCCATATGAGGTTTCCAGTAAAGCAGATATCTACTCTGCACTGCAGGTCAACAAATCATTCCTCAAAAACATGAAATAAATCAATCTCTTGATCGATCGGATGGAATAAGGGTTCTGGTCCACACTAACTGGATCAGAACCCTTTTGTGTGGGCAGACGCAGCCAGAGTCAAAAATCAGAATTCAAAAGTCATGATCCAAAACTAGAATTCCAAAGATCAGCGACATCATTACAATCAAAATGCCACGAGCGAAAGTCATCCAGCTAAAGCAGCCTCCTGCAATCTTTCAAAACTGCCAGAATGAATCAGGACTGGAAGTTGCATAGGAAAAAGAAAACTGGAAGAATGGTAAAGATTGGAGGAAGTCATGTCCAAACGAAGAAAAAATCGCTCAAAAGTCCGCATTCATCGCGTTGTCATATTACTTGTTACTGCTGCTCTGATCCTGTATTGCCTGATCGCTGCTGTTGGCTGGGTTCGAAATCTGTTTCACCACCCGGCAAAGCTTCCCGAAGAAGAAAAGACGGAGCAATCCATCATTCAGTCCGGCTATGCCCAGGCCTGTCCGGATGAACTTGCAAACCTTACCCGGTTTGGAATCGATGTCTCTCAATACCAGGGAAGCATTGACTGGAATTCTGTCAAAGAATCCGGAGTTGAATATGCGTTTATCCGTGTAGGAGCCAGAGGATATGTCTCAGGTGAAATCTACGAAGACGAGACATTTCTGGAAAATCTCTATGGAGCCAAAGAAGCAGGAATCCCAGTCGGGGTCTATTTCTTTTCCCAGTCCGTCAGCAATGAAGAAGCATTGGAAGAAGCAGATTATGTCCTGAGCGTTTTGAATGGGTATTCTCTTGAACTTCCTGTTGTCTTCGATTTCGAACTGCCCGCAGATGAACAGGCTCGTACGCATGATCTCAACAGCAATGAAATTGCCAGTCAGGCCCAGGCTTTTCTGGAACGGATCCAGCAGGGCGGGTATCAGCCAATGCTGTATCTCAACAGTGGGCTGTTTCCCATCTACGAGAAGGCCGGTCTTACTGAGCAATGGCCAATCTGGTATGCCGAATATGGAGTGAGTGAGCCACACCAATGCGGTATGGATATCTGGCAATACTCTGAATCCGGAACCATACCGGGAATTTCTGAGCATACTGTGGATCTCAACTTGATGCGTCAGGATTTCCTGCAGCCGCAGTCCTAAGTTCAATCAGAATCATTCTCCTGCCTTCATTGATAAGAGGGCAGGATTTTTTGTATAACCGCAGAAAATGTTGGATAAAATTTCATGGCGGCAAGTGAATAATTTCGCTTGACAGAAAACGGCGAAAAGAAGTATTCTGTACAAGCTTTGAAATTTGGAAACAAGATTCAGAGCAGGAAAATCATCTTGTGAATCTATAAAATATTTTCACAAAAAGGCTTGACCTTGGTCAGGACAGATGGTATTCTATATGAGCGTTAAGGAACTGCTTAAAATGAACAGAGCTGAAACGCAAATCATCGTTAGATATCAAAGAAATCACTGTTTGAAAGTTTTGATAAAAACTTCACAAAAGGTGTTGACTTATGATTCTGCTGATGATAAGATAAACAAGCCTTGTGAGGGAAATTGATTCACTCACAAACAGATGGCTCTTTGAAAACTCTGATTACAGACAATTCAATATTCGAAATTAACACGTCGATTCTTGAACAACACTTAAT
>CAJTLE010000110.1 GCA_910577085.1 uncultured Allobaculum sp.
ATGTCCTCTTCCTGCCAATCGAAGGTGAGCAGCCTACAACTTCAGTAATTCAACTGTGCAGTTGTTCTCATCAACAGCTGCCAACTTTTTAAACGAAATTATTGCAACTTTTCAGTTGACATCTACATCACCCAGTTCGACCTGGATTCTCCTGATGTTCTGGTCGCAAGGTCAATGGAATCTGGATACGATGACTCAGAAGCCCCAGACGACTCATCCGTGCAGCCGCTTTACTGTTATGGCATGCTGCCTGGATATCAGATGATGCAGGTTTCCGGCAATGGGGAAGGCCACTGGGTAGTCGCCGCATGGCGAGGAATGGCCTACACCACGATTAAACCAACATACAAGCCCGGCGCCAGTGAATCCATCCCTGTCCAGAATATTCCCGATGGCGTAATTCAGTATCCGGATCCGGATAATCCAAACTTTTTCCCGGACATTACCTTCAATGACCGGACCGGCACCTCACATACCTATAAATATGCCAGACCAGACACGCCGGAGGTCAGTGAGCTTGGATACTATACCATTCGCTGGATTCGAGTCATGACCACAAACAAAGGAGCCTATCCTCCTGTTCCGGATGAAAACGGAAAAATGCATTCGAAAGCATGGGGATTCTGTTACCACCTCGACGGTATCATCATTCTGAATTCCCTCCAGACCTGTACAGTCAGCTTTAATGTTCTCCAGCCAGGTGCAGAAAACTTCTCCCTGGTCAGTGCTCAGACGGTGCGCAAAGACACATGGGAACAGGATATTACGAAGCCAAAAGCCTATATCCCAGGAGATGAAGATCCGGAAAGTACCCAGTTCCCCCAGTATTCGGATTATTACATGACCGACTGGTACAACAATAAAGAGATGACGGAACTGGCAGAATTTGATGACCAGATCGTATGCAACACAAGCTTCTATGCCACCTTTAAAAAGGCAACCCATCTGATTGTGACCAATGAAGTCTATGACGATCCAGAAGAAAAGACGTATCCTTTCACCTACCAGCTGACGATACCAGGAAAAACGCAGCTGCCGGATGGTGTTGAAGCAGTCCTGACCAAAGCAGATGGATCTACAGAAGTGGTAAGAATCCCCTGGAACAGCGATAAAAATACCTATGAATTTCAGCTCGAAGGCGGTGAAAGCCTGGATCTGCCAACACTGCTTGATGATGGCCAGGAGTATGAAATTACCCAGGATGGCAGTGATGGCATGATGACCTGGATCGGTACCGGAGGAAGCTTCAAGCAGACTGAAGAGAATGCCAAAAAATACGAGAATCAAACCGATCCGGATCCATATGAAAAAACAAAGTTCAGCGATGGAACGGACTATGTAACGTTCTTTAACGAAATTCTCTGTCCTCTTTCCATCACCGAAAAGGTCAGCGGCAATGATGCCAGCAAAAACGCTTCCTTTACGATGCAGATGTCTCTGGATGGAAACATGGATCAGACTTTGCCGGGAGATTCCATTCCGGATGAGATGACCTATGATCCGCAAAGCAAAACCTATCAGTTCACCATGAAAAATGGCCAGACCGTCGATGGCATCAAAGTTCCGTATGGAACAACAGTCTCCATTACCGAGACGGATACAAAAGGCTACACGGTCAGTTCGACTGTCAACGGAAAATCAAATGGCAACACCATGCCGGTTCATTTCGTTGTTCAGGGAGATACGAAAGTCGTCATTGATAACGACAAAAATATCTCACCGCCAACTGACCTGAAAAATGGCAGCAGTTCCTGGCTGTGGCTGATTGCAGCAGCTGCAGTCCTCATTGCGACAGCAGGCTTCTTTGCCTGGAGCAGAAGGAACCGCCTGAATCAGAGTCGATAACCCCAAACTGTATGCGCTTACCCAAGTGGAGTGGTTAAAGATTCGCAGTATGGCTGCATGAATACGGACTGCATCCAATGTGCAGTGCGCAAAGCAGAGTAAATCGCACAGCCTGAGAATAAATCTAAAAATTGATTGGAGCAGCCCGAGCCTGTCCAGCAGAAATTGCGAGGTGAATACAATGACGACTCTAGATTCCAGTACAAATTCCAGTTCTGAAAAGAGCTGCAAATCTTTGTCCGAGCCAATCAGAACCATGGATGATATCTCAAAATTCATTACGCAGATGAAGTTTAAAAAGAAAGTTTTTGGAGGGGTAGATCCACTTGACGTCCTTCGACAGATGGACAGGCTTCAAGGTTTATACCGCCAGGTCTATGAATGCAAAGCGGCCTATGACAAGGCAATTCTTGATGAAAAAGACGGGGTGATTCAATCCCTGAATGAAGTGATCACCAGGATCGATTCACAGAAAAATGAAACAGACCCCGGCGGAGAGGATGAGGCAAAGAAGGAGGATCCTGCTCTGGATGAGCGGCTGAGTGAGGACCTTCTGTTGGAGCTGAACAAAAAAGACGAGGAGTTAAAGGCCAGTAAGCAGGAAATCCTGCAGAAAGACCAGGAACTGAAAAGAAAAGACGAAGAGCTGAAGGAAAAAGACCGACTTCTTGAACAGAAAGACCAGCAGCTCAAGGAAAAAGATGAACAGCTCAAAGCCCACTCTTTAACCAGTCCGTCAGAAATGGAGAGACTGACATGACGGAAAACGGAAAAGATCCAAACGACTTGAAAAGCCCAGACGGCCAGACCCCGCCCACTGATCACAAGACCGACGAAAAGATCAGTGAAAAACAGGCCTCCCAAATGAATCAAACGGACCACGACAGCCCACCCCATGACAATTCCTCACAAGAAAGAAAACAGTCTGGCAGCTATCACAGATTCTGGAAACATCCCCAAGAGGAAACGCCAGAAGAAGCGATCGAGCATCAACGCCGCCATCTTCTCGATAAGGAAGATATCCACAGTTTCTGGATCCGGCTGTCGGTATTGATTGTTTTTCTTGGTGTGGTCTTTGTTGGGATTTTCCGGATCGTTCCCGTTCAGGATGACGACATGAAGCCTTTTTTGGACTACAAGGACGTGGAACTGGTCTTCCGCTATCCTCAGCACCTGTATACCAATGACGTCATTGTCTACAACCAGGACGGAACGCTCCACACCGGTCGTATTGTCGCCATGCCAGACGAAACCGTCGAGATCAGCGATGACCAGAAACTTTATGTCAACGGAACCGAAACGGATAATGACGAGATTGATTCTCCAACGCCAGCCTATCAAAGCAGCGTTGTCTATCCCGTAACCCTTGGCCAGGATGAGTATTTCGTTCTGGGAGATAACCGGCAGACCGCTATGGACAGCCGCCAGACCGGTCCCGTTGAACGCAGCCAGATTGTTGGCAAAGTCATCACCGCAATCAGGCGCTCTGGTTTCCAGTAACCGAAAGAAGTGTTGGAAAAGTTGTAAAAAGGGAAAATGAAAAAACGAGCAGTTGGCAGGCTCTGAAAAACTAAGCTTGCCAGCGACAGGCATCAGATGGATGAGCGGGCTGATCCATTTCAACAACGCATTCCATTGAGTAAAACTGATGAATTCAATAAAGCTGATCCAATCGGTAAAACCGATGAATCAAAAACAGCAGCGACTGGTTCTGCCTTTGGTTAGATCCAGGCCCAACTTCAGCCGCATGCCGGATAAAGAAAGAATGTGAGTAAGTATGAAAACAGACGGGATCCTGAAAAAACTGAAGAAAGGATTCGCAAAAGCAGCAGCGATCATCACGAGCCTTGCTCTGGTTACCGTTCC
Source organism: uncultured Allobaculum sp. (assembly GCA_910577085.1). Classification (GTDB taxonomy): domain Bacteria; phylum Bacillota_I; class Bacilli_A; order Erysipelotrichales; family Erysipelotrichaceae; genus Allobaculum. The sequence continues at coordinate 3,712 of CAJTLE010000110.1, forward strand.
AGTCCTGGCAGATGATTCGACTGATACCTCCAGCCAGACATCAGGCGCCAGTGGGGCAGCCGGCACCATGACCATTCCTGTGACTTTGGATCTGACCTATAACGATAAGGACAGCATTCAGCCACTTAGCTTTACCTGTAACATTACCCCAGATGCCAGCCTGCCAGCTGCAAGCGATGATGCCGCACCAGATACGCGCTTTGCGGGTGTTGCCCAGGGAGCTTCTGTTGTTGAAAACAGCAGCGCTCCACAAGAGGGAAGCCAGACAAATACCGCAGTGTATACAGCCCAGGTGCAGTTTGATGTATCAAAATTCACACTGCCTGGTCTTTATGTCTATACCCTGCAGCCAGTCGTCAGTCTTGGCGGCAAAACCTATGAACCAACAGCCATCGATGGCCTGACGATCGATCCTCAGTCTTTGACTGCCGAAGTTTGGATTGTTGACCAGTCAGATGGAAGCCTTGGTGTTGGCGGCGTCGATATTTACCAGTCCAGTGATGAAACGCAAAAAATCAGTAAAGCAGGCTTCAAAGGAAATTTCCAGACGCAGTCTGTCTCTTTGACCAAGATGATCACCGGTAACCAGGCCGACATGGAAGCGAAGTTCCCATTCACCTTTACGATTCAGGGTACTCCTGGACAGGTAATCACGTACAAACTGCCAGATGGAACAACCAATACGCTGACGATTTCGGATAAGGGTACTGCAACTGTACAAAGTCCGATCGAACTGGGAAATAAACAGACAGTTACGGTCTATGGACTGACCCCGAAAGATTCGTACAGCTTTAAAGAAACAAACAGCTCTGATTACACCCAGACTTACCAGATTGATGATGGAAAAGAAACTGCAGCAACCGATGGTGCAGTCGCCACAACGACAATTGGTCAGGCAGACCAGAAAGTTACGTTTACCAATAACAAAGAGGGATCCTTACCAACCGGTATGATTCAGACCTATCTTCCATACGTCCTTGTCGTCGCCCTTGTTCTTGTCTTTGGCGGCTTCTACCTGGTTCGCAGAAAACACGAGTAACGGAAGAACTGAAACAGGAAAACAGGACAGAAATAAGAAGAGTATGGCAGCAGAAAGGAGAAGACAGGAATGAATCTGGATGATAAAGCGCGTATGGCAAGAATCGGTCTGGACATTCTGGACTTCGCTGTCATGCTGACGGTGATCTTGCTGCTGTTATTTGGTGGGTATTCTCTTTTTGATAACTGGAATACTGCCCATCAGGGATTTTCACCTTCATTGATGCAATATAAGCCAGATGACGAGGGCAGCCTCTCCTTTAACCAGCTGATGTCGGTCAATCCGGATGTCATTGGCTGGATCACAATCGATCAGACGCATATTGACCAGCCCATGGTGCAGGGCAGCAACGACTTTGAATACCTGAACCGAAACGCCAAAAAAGAATTCTCGCTTTCCGGCGCCATTTTCCTCAGCTGTGAAAACAGCCCCGATTTTTCTGACCACTATAACCTGACCTATGGCCATCATATGGACAATGGCGGGATGTATGGCGACCTGATTCATTTTCTGGATCAGGATTACTTCGATGACCATACAACCGGGCTGCTGACCACAAAAGATGGCAAATACAACCTCGAGCTGTTCGCGGTTCTGGATACGGATTCCGGAAACCAGGCTGTCTATTCACCCGTTCAATACCAGCAGGATGCATCCCAGCTCATCCAGTATCTGAAAGACAATGCCACACACTTTCGGGATGTGGATCCATCTTCATCTGTTCTTGCCATGTCCACCTGCTATGGTGCCGTTTCGAATGGACGGGTGATTGTTTTTGCCACGATGGAAAAGGAATAAAAAGCAGAAGGCAGAAGAAATAGATCGGCAGATCGATAAGAAGCAGATCAATAAGATCAATAAAGAAGATCAATATAAGAAAACCGACAGCTCTGGACACCAGCCAGACAAAAAGAAAGGTTTTGAAAAGGAATGGATTGAATAAACCCTGGACGATCCAGGTAAACAGGAGGAGATACATGAAAATCAGTCAGAGAAAATTGCAAAGACGATTGTATCTTCCTGTTTTCAGCTTGATGATATCGGTCTTTGTGTGCATCTCGATGATGTTTGGAGGATCTTTAACTCTCCAGGCAAAGAGTACATCAGAACCAAGTTCATCAGAATCATTGGATATTTATATCCCGGTTGAAGTGGAACCCTGGAAAGCAGATGAAGAAAACCAGGCCATCGAGCAGCAGCAGGAAGAAGAAATTGATCAGCGAAATGCAGTCACCCAGTTTGAACTGAAACCAATCGAGGGCGCCCCAATGCCATGTTCCAATACGCTGACGATCGATGGATGCGGAAAGGCTGAATTTGGACCGATTCCAGCAAGTGAGCCTGTCGACTGGAGCTATGAGCTCACCGAAAAGCTGATCAGCGGTAAAGATGTTGAGATGGTGGATGCGCGGACAATGATTATCACTGTTGAGACCTTCTGGGATGATGATGGAACCTTGTTTTCCAGCATCACGGCAACTGATGCGATGGCAGACCCGACACGACGGGGAGATCCAGACCATCCTGATCAAAGCGAATCCGGGAAAGAGGAGACAGTCTTTCATATCAGACTGGAATCAGAACCCAGCCCCCAAAATGATTCGAGCCAGAATCATGACGATTCCCAAAGCTCGCAAAGCAGCAAATCCTCATCGCAAAACCAGTCGTCCACTCACAATACCGACTGGACCAAAGCTGGTGCACGGAAAACAAGCCAGCAGACCATCGTGAATGGAAATCAGAAGCAGACTTCCAACAAGAATCCATCGGGATCCAAGTCCATTAACACCGCTGATCCAACTCATGCTCGTTTCTATGCGATGGCAGCAGTACTGGCAGTGATTGTCCTGTTTATTTCCTGTATTCTTCAAATGACTGCAGGAAGAAAGGACAAAGACCGGAAAGATCATGGTCAATAAGAGCCTGACCTTCCATTCAGGACCAGGTCAAATGCATTTGTAGAAAATGACCCTATAGAAAAAACGCTTCGAGACTCTTGCAAATTTGGCAGGAGCGCTTCGAAGCGTTCTTTCGTGTTTTGCCCTCTAAATGACAGGTCATTTAAAATATCTGAATCAGTCAGAACTAAAGCAGAATGAGTGAGCATGTCTTCACTGCTGCATCTTTCATTACTCTTTTAGAAGCGGTGAAATCGTACAGCCCCTTACCTTTCTGGCGAAAACAAAAGCCCCTCACTGCCCGCAAAAAATTGGTTCCTGTATAATCAGAAAGGTAGTTTTCAGGAATAGAAAGCGGTTATCAATTCAGAAAATGGATTCATTTTTAACTGAATTCCCGACAGATTCAAAGGACAAGCCCCCAGGCAGGTCAGAATTCAGACAATTCCCCCTCTTTGTCCAGTGATCGGTTTTGATTCCTGAATACAATCGGTCTATCCGTATAACAAAATCCCACGAATTGTTTCAGATCTCCATTTATACGCGGCTGAAAGCTGCGGTATTTCTTAAGTTGAGGCGTTTCTCAAGCTAAGAACTTTCCTGATCATTCACTATGCGAAGATCTGCAGAAACGATTCGTTTTGTTGTTTTGATTTTGTTTCGATCATGAAGGAGTATGCACAATGAAAGCTTTTGAAAAGAACGTTTACCAGATTTATCCCTTAGGGGCAGCAGGAACCCCCTTTGAAAATGACCATGTACTCACTCATCGTCTGCCACGGTTTGTAAATGAGGAATGGCTGGATCATTACAAGAAGCTGAATATGGATATGATCCTGTTCAACCCCCTGTTTGAGTCGGCAACCCATGGCTATGACACCATTGACTATCGCAAAGTGGACTCCCGGCTTGGTGATAATGAAGATCTTAAAAAACTGGTCAACACCCTGCATGACCAAGGCATTTCCGTTTTATTCGATGCCGTGTTCAACCATGTTGGCCGTGACTTCCCCCAGTTCCAGGATGTCCTCAAAAACCGTGAACAGTCTGCCTACAAAGACTGGTTCCATATCGATTTCAATGGCAACAACGGCTATAACGATGGCTTAAGCTATCAGAACTGGGAAGGTTATGATGCACTGGTAAAACTGAACCTGCAAAATCCTCAGGTTGTTCAGTATCTGCTGGACACTGTTGATTTCTGGATCGATGAATTTGGTGTAGATGGTCTGCGTCTGGATGTGGCGCATTGCCTGGACCAGAATTTTCTGCGGACTCTCCATGCGCATGTCAAATCCAGAAACCCTGAGTTCTTCTTATTAGGGGAGACCCTGCATGGCGATTACAACACCTGGGTCAATGACCAGATGTTAGATTCCTGCACTAACTATGAGTGCTATAAGGGACTGTATTCTTCATTCAATTCCAAAAACTTCTATGAAATCCTGTATTCCTTCAATCGTCAGTTTGGCAAGGAACAATGGTGCCTGTATCGCGGCAAGCATTTATTAAGCTTTGTGGATAACCATGACGTCAACCGCATCGCCTCGACGCTGGAAAACAAGAATCTGCTGCCCGCTTTGTATGCGATGCTTTATACCATGCCTGGCATTCCGGCAGTGTATTATGGCAGCGAATGGGGTATGGAAGGGATCAAGAATAATAACGATACATCCATTCGCCCGGAAGTCGAAGTTCCCAAGTGGAATGAGCTGACCGATATGATTGCCAGACTGGCCAAAATCCATTCAGAACATCCGGAACTGGTCGATGGCGATTATACCCAGATTGCGATCAACAATCCCTGGTGTATTTACCAGCGCTCACTGAATGGAAAATCGATCTGGACCTGCATTAACCTCTTGCCAGAAAGCGTTGATATTCCAGTGAACTTCAATGGTGAAATGAAAAACCTGATGACAGATGAAAATGAAGCGATTGAAGGCCGCGTTCATCTTGAACCGGAAAGCTTTAAGCTGCTGGCCTTCTAAACTGCCGCATAATCAATTACCAAGAAAGTCAGAATAGCCAAGGAATGAGGCTGAAATCATCCAAGCCGATTTGTATTCCATTTGATACGAATCGGCTTTTTGTATGCATGCAATACGGGAAAAGCCATGAAGGATTCCGGTTTACCCGATACGTGTATCTTTCCTTATGCTTTTTGTTTAAAATAAACATATGAATCTGAATCGTTTAAACATTGTGCTTTTTGAGGATAGTAAAAGGGATGCAGACCATATCCAGGCCGCTTTGAAAGAGGCGCTGCAGTCGTATTCCTTTGCGCTGTCCTTTCATGTCTTTTTTACGGAGCCTGAAAATTTGAAAGAGAATCCATATCTCATGCAGGCGGATCTGGTCGTTCTGGATATGGAGATCGGAAAAACCAGCGGGATTGTACTTGGCAAAAAACTCCGGCAGTTCTATCCAAACCTGACCATGATCATTGTCTCCGGATATACCGCCTATCTTGAAAAAGGATATACCATTCGGGCGGCCCGATATTTTTTAAAACCGCTCAATCCCGAGATTCTAAAACTCGAAATGCAGGATTTGATGGACGAACCCCAGTTTCGGCAGCATGCTTTGATTTCGGATCCGCGCTTAGGAGATTTCAAAATCCGGGTTGGCAGCGTTGCCTTTATCGAATATCGAGATCGAAAATGCGTTTTCCATCTGACCAATGGCCACCGGATCGCAGCTTCGATGGCCCTTTTCGAAGCTGATGAACTTGTCTGCAGCTATGGGTTTTCCTCTCCGGCGAAAGGATACCTGGTCAATCTTGCCCAAATCCAGTCCATCGAAAAGGATGTGGTTCTTTTAAAAGACGGTAGCAAAATTCCTGTGTCCAGAAGACGTCGTAAGCCCTTTCAGTCTGCCTTTGAGCAATGGAATCGAGGCGGGCTGCGATGATTTTCATTGGTTCCATCTTTATTATCTGGATCTTTATTCTCAGTCATCAGCTGCTGCATCCCCTTCGTTAAATGAGGTTGTTTTATCCCCGATAGGATAAAACGGTTACATCCCTGTCTGCGAACAGTGTTCGGCATTAGCCGGCGGGAGAAGGGTTAAGATACAAGATCCTTATCTAAGCCCCGCTTTGAGGACCAAAATTCCCCGAAGGGAATCC
>CAJTLE010000111.1 GCA_910577085.1 uncultured Allobaculum sp.
ATGTAATTAATCACCTTCTGGTTCCTCCAATTCTGAGATAAATTATCAGAATTGGAGGAATAAAAATAGTGGCAACTTTTCAACCGATATTCGGAAGAAATTGGCCACTTTTAAGTTAACAAATACATCAGGCAAGAAGAGCGGTTCTGAAATAAGAATAAGTTTTTGAAGGGGAGCCTTAGACCTGTTTCTTTTGAAAAGACAGAGGGATCCTGCTTCTCTTATCCTTCAAATAATCTAGTTTCCCTAATCCTCCATATACTCTCCATATAATCCTAATCCTCCATATACTCTCCATATAATTCCATATGCTCTCCATATAATATGGAAAGGAAATTGAGGAAAGCGCAATGGAAATTCAGTTTCCAGACTGTATGAGAGTTAAACGGCCTGGTTTCGTGCAGCGCGCATCGGAAACTGCGGCTGCGGATCCGGGAAAATTGAATAGTGGACTAAATATTGAACTGAACAGAGAACATGGAAAAAGGCGTCAGACCGATTATTGGTCTGGCGCCTTTGGCTGTTTTTGCATTTATGAAGTTTGGATCTGGACCTGGTGAATTCTGGAATTGAAGTCCGATGCCGGGCCTTTATTCATTTTGAATTTCTCGATTTAGCGATCCGTTGATCTAATGATCTATAAATCCTGAATGTATTAGTCGAGTTCTTCGCCGTTTGAAGCAATGACATTCTTGAACCAGTCGAAGGAGTCTTTCTTATAGCGCTCGAGAGTTCCGGATCCATCATTGTTGCGGTCTACGTAAACGAAGCCGTAACGTTTTTTCATTTCGCCGGTACCAAAGGATACGCAGTCGATCCAGCCCCATGGGGTGTAGCCCATCAGATCAACACCGTCTTCTTCAACCGCAAGTTTCATCTGTTCGATGTGAGATTTGAGGTAGTTGATGCGGTATGGATCATGGCAGGTCTTGTCGTCTTCAAGAACGTCGATGGCTCCAAAGCCGTTTTCAACAATAAACAGAGGTTTTTCGTAGCGTTCATAGAAGGTGTTCAGGGCATAGCGCAGACCTTCTGGGTCAATGGTCCAGCCCCAGTCAGACTGTTTGAGGTATGGGTTTGGAACCGTGTTGGCCCCACCGCCATCCATGCCATCGCTCTGGACGTTGGCCTGGGAGTCAACGACGTTGGTCATGTAGTAGGAGAAGCCGATGTAGTCAACGGTTCCTTCTTTGAGAGCTTCGAGGTCTTCTTCAGTGATGTCGAGGTTGAAGCCTTTGCGTTCAAAGCTCTTGAGGGCATAGGCAGGATAGTGGCCGCGGCACTGAACGTCGCAGAAGAACCAGCGGTCATGCATGCGCTGAACGGATAAGTTCATGTCGGCAGGACGGCAGGAAAGTGGATAGATTGGAACCATGGCGATCATGTTTCCAATTAAGAAATCCGGGTTGATTTTGTGACCGAGTTTTACAGCTTTGGCACTGGCAACGAGTTCGTAATGGCCGCACTGGTACATGGCTTCTTCAGGGTTTGGATACTTCGAGAACATGGCACCAGAGTTTGTCCAGCCAAAGATGTCGTTGGTGTAGTTCATCTGGTTGTTGATCTCGTTGAAGGTCATCCAGTATTTCACTTTGTCTTTGTAGCGCTCGAAGCAGGCTTTGGCAAAGTTTAAGAAGAAGTCAATGGTCTTGCGGTTCATGAAGCCGCCGTATTCACGGGCCAGGTGAACAGGCATTTCGAAGTGGGACAGCGTGATGACAGGTTCGATGCCGTATTTATGCAGTTCGTCAAACAGGTCATCGTAGAACTGTAAGCCTTCTTCGTTTGGTTCGGTTTCATCTCCATTTGGGAAAATGCGGCTCCAGGCGATGGAAGTGCGGAAGCATTTGAAACCGAGTTCGGCCATCAGTTTCACGTCTTCTTTGTAGCGGTGATAGAAGTCGATACCGATGTGGTTTGGATAGTATTTATCCGGTTCGATGGTTTCAGTGATTTCACGAGGTACACCATGGGCACCAGCGGTCATCACGTCGGCTACGGAATAGCCTTTGGAGGTGTCGAGTACACCGCCTTCAAACTGGTGAGCTGCCAGGGCGCCGCCCCATAAGAAATCTTCAGGTAAACTCATAATTTTTCTCCTCTTAATCTCGTCTCATTAAATCTCTCTCGTTGATGACTGATGAATATGGATCAGGCAAGTCAAAAATACAGGGGAAAAGCTCGTTTAAATACAGGGAAAAGCTTATTTGATCGATTGGCAGACGGCGATGGTGTGGATTCTGCTTTGGTAAGTCAAGGACTGAGGGAATCAATGCTTTGGCAGATCCGGGAATGAGTCGGTCTGGCGATCGTCACTGTCAGTGCGGATTAGTCGTAGACTTCTTCTGGTTTCAGATCGGAGAGGTCTTCGCCATTGCTTGCAATGACACGTTTGTACCAGTAGAAGGAATCCTTTTTAAAGCGGTCGAGGGTTTTCAGGTCGAATTCGTCGCGGTCTACATAGATGAAGCCGTAGCGTTTCACCATACCTTCGTGAGTAGAGATCAGGTCGACAGCACTCCATGGGCAGTAGCCTAAGAATTCAGTACCATCGGTGATGCTCTTCTGGATCTCGGCAAGGTGATCCTGATAGTACTTGATGCGGTATTCGTCATGAATGCGGCCATCTTCGGTAAGTGTATCGTAAGCGCCCAGTCCATTTTCAGTGACTAATAAGGGCAGATGATAGCGGGAATACATTTCACGGGTTGTTGCACGGAAGCCAACGGGATCAATTTCCCAGCCAAACTGCGTTTTTGGCAGGTTCGGGTTGTGGATCTGGCGGAAGACGCCAGGAATCTCGCGGCCAGACTGCTGGTCGCCTAAGGTTGCAGCAGCGGTTTCAGTCAGGGCATCGAAATCAGCGGCTTCAACAGTTGCGGTGTTGTAATAGTTAAAGCCAATGAAGTCTGGGTGAGCATTTTTCATGGTTTCTTCATCGCCAGGAGCGAAGGTTGGAGTTGCGTCATGATCTTTGAGGTAGCTCCAGACAATCGCATTGTAGATTCCGTAGACGGCCATATCGAGATAGAGCCAGTTGCGGATGGCGTTGAAGTTCTGAGCTGCCAGGATGTCTTCTGGTTTGCATGTCGCCGGGTAGACCAGAGAGATGTTTGGAGCCGGTCCGATTTTTGCTTCAGGAAGCATTTCATGGCATAAGCACATGGCTTTGGCCTGAGCAACGAGCATATGGTGGTTTTGCTGGTAGATTTCTTTTAAGACATTGGTGCAGCCTTCTGGTAAATGGAGAGTTCCGATCACTGGTCCGGACAGAGTGAGCACGTTCTGTTCGTTGATGGTTAACCAGTATTTGACACGGTCGCCAAAGTTTTCAAACAGGATGGCGGCAAAGTCAACAAACCATTTTACGGATTCCGGGTTGCCCCAGCTGCCGCGTTCGTCTAGAGCAGCAGGCATATCAAAGTGGAACATGGTGACCAGAGGCTCGATTCCATATTTCAGGCATTCGTTGATGACGTTGTTGTAGTAGTCAATGCCTTTCTGGTTGATTTCGCCGGTGCCATTGGGAAGAATACGGCTCCAGGCGATGGAGAAACGGTAGGTTTTGAAGCCCATTTCTGCCATGAGTTTAATGTCTTCTTTGTAGCGATGATACTGATCGGCACAGACTTTCAGATCGGAAGTGCCGGCTGGAACTTTCTTGAAGTCCTGGCAGCTTGGGCCTTTACCGTCTTCCAGACTGGCTCCTTCTACCTGATAGGCAGAGGTTGAAGCGCCCCATAAGAAGTCTTTGGGGAAAGGTTGGTTTTGTGGATGGTACATAACTGGCTTCCTTTCTTTGGTTACTTATCATTAACCCTATTATAGAAAAACTCCGTTTTGACTGACTAGACCCAAAGTGAAGTTTGGAAAACGTTTTCGTTGTTTTTAAAAAAATGACCTGCCCAAACGAAATGCGATTTCGATAATTTGTAAAAGAATGCGAAATGAGGACTTTACAAATGAAAATGAGCTCCCTTTTGCCAGAATTATGGGAATTGCCAAGAGACTGGGCAAAGATGAGCTCGAAAGGGGAAACAGAAGATCAGGCCTTGGCAGAATTATCCAGGGAGGCGATGTATTCGCGCGGCGTGGTCTGATAGTAGTCCTTGAATGCTTTATAGAAATTGGAAGGGCTGGTGTAGCCGGTCATCCCGGCAACTTCTTCGATGGAAAGACTCGTGGCGGCAAGAAGGCTTTTTGCGTTGGCCATGCGCTGGTCGAGAACGATCTGCGAAAACCCCTTGCCCAGTTCTCTTTTCAGGTATCCCGAGAGGTAATTAGGGTGGTAGGAAAAATGCATGGAGAGTTCTTTGAGTGTCACCGTGGCGCAGTTTGAGCGAATATAGGTTTCCAGCTACAGGCTCAGGGGAAGTTTGGCCAGTTGTTTGGCGCCGGTTTTTTCATACTGGCGCATGAGGTACAGAAAGAAGGTCAGAACCAGGGGTTTGAGAACTTGCTGGGTGTTTTCATCTTTGGCTGCGTATTCCATAATCATCAATTCGACTAAAGGACGGATCATGGCGTCATCTTCAAAAGGAATATAGAGGGCTGTGTCGGATTTGGGGTTCTTTTCAACGCTGACAAAGAAGTCGAATAGTTTCGGGCTGCGGGCGACCAGGGAAAACATTTCTTTAAAGAAGGTGGAGCGGCGGATCATGATGGCGACGATGGTATTGTTCTGTTCCTTGTCGGCAACAACGGCGTAGCCAGAATATGGCTGGGCCATATAACAGTCGTTCTGGTGGAGAGTAATGATCTGGTCATCGTTGATGCTCAGGGCTTTGAAGTCACCCTGATAGGCAAAGTTGACAAAGAAATAGGAGTGACGGTGAAATTTCTGATGGATGCCGACGTCTTTGTGGACACTGATCATAATTTCTTCGTCTTCTTCCCCTGGCCAGGGGACTGTCATTTTTTCTTCATCATTTTGGCCGATGTCGTTGTGGTCCCAGGTGTGTTTGTAGTAGTTGATGTTGAGGATTTCAATGGCTTGCTCAATGTTCATAATTGCTCCTTATCGGGATGGATGGATGATCGTGGGGAGATAGGTGATGAGAAGTGGTTTCGGTCTGTAATTTCTGCAGTTTCTGGAATTTCTGTGGTGCTGGAAGTTGTTTTATGCCCAGTCTAGCAGAACTGAAAACAGGACTGCTTAAGATTTATGAGTCTATCTATTAAGATTTATGATTTTTGAATGGTTTGAAGGTGTGTATTCTCAAATCATCACCAAGCCCGGAACAAACAGGGAAGTGAAAAGTCCTGATCAGAGGAATGGGACGGAAAGGAAAATAGAGAAATGTACACAATGAATAACGGAGCAGAGCTGCCAAATCCTGGGTATGGAACCTGGAAAGCACATGATGACGATGCCTTTAATGGTCTGCGGGCTGCTTTGAAAGCTGGCTATACGCATATCGATACGGCGGCGTGCTATCGCAATGAGCCGGAAGTCGGCATTGTCCTGGCGGATGCGGATGTAGATCGTGATAAGCTTTTTATCACCACGAAATGCTGGAACGACCATCGTGGACGGGAAGCGGTGAAAGAAGCACTGGAAGAATCGCTTAAAAAGCTGCAGTTAGACAGTGTGGATCTGTACTTGCTGCACTGGCCGGCTAATCCTGCTCAGTATGAAAACTGGGAAGAAGTCAACCAGTCTTCCTGGCAGGGTATGATCGATCTGTATAAAGAAGGCAAAGCCAAAGCAATTGGTGTTTCCAACTTTACCCCAAAATACCTGGCATCTTTGATGAAGATGGAAGTGGCTCCAATGGTCAATCAGATCGAATTTCACCCAGGATGGACGCAGCCGAAAACTGTTGCTTACTGCAAAGCCAACAACATTGTTCTGGAAGCCTGGAGTCCGCTTGGTCATGGAGAGGTGCTCAATGATCCACTGATTGTTTCCCTGGCGGAAAAATATGACAGAACCCCGGCGCAGATCTGCTTACGGTATGTCGATCAGAAAGGTCTGGTACCGCTGGTAAAATCTGTTCATGAAGATCGAATTGTCTCCAATCTGGCTTTTAAGGATTTCATTCTGGCGGATGAAGATGTTGCAGCGATTGATGCTCTGCCAGTGACTGGCTGGTCGGGCCACAATCCTGATGATATTGATTTCTGATCGATGAGCGGGATTATTTCTGATGAAATTGCATGAACTGATGAATATTTTGAAGGAAGATAAGTCCGAAGTCTTAAGACTTTGGGCTTTTTTGCATCCTGTTCTTTGTTATGGTCCGTTTCCTGAAGACTATTTTCTGGCCGGCTTTTTCTTCCTGCAGTCTTCCGTTTCTTATTCCTGTACAGATTGAACTGTAAGATTCGTCTTGCATATTGGAGTTTCGTCTTGCATATTGGAGTTTCGTCTTGAGTATTGAGAGTTGAAAAACTGAGAAATTACTACATGTCATATTAAGAAACATGATTATTTTTGCCAAAACAAAGTTATATTCTTTGGTCAGCTCAAGAGGAGGACAACAAGATGATCAACAATACTTCGCAGCTTTCCACGAATTCTCCAGAATTTTCTGGCGATGCGCTTGCATATGGAATGGATGGCGCCATTGGGCTGAAAAGACATTCGCACCGAACTTTGAATCTGAAAGGTTCGTATTTCAGTTATTTTCTGACATTCAATTTTTACTATATGGCCATGTCGTTATTTTCGGCTTTGATTTCGGTGTATCTGATTGGGCTGGGATATGCGGCCAGTCAGGCATCTCTGGTCGTTTCTGTTTCCTTTCTGGCCTCCGTGGCTGCTCAGCCATGGATTGGCTCGCTGGCAGATCAATATGGATCGAAAGTGGTCAGTGTGTGGTTATTTATCGGAGCGTCGCTGGGTGGTGTGATTTTTCTTTTCTGTCGGTCGCTGATGATGCTGATGCTTTTTTATTCGCTGGTCATGGTGCTTTTAAATGGGGCCAACCCAATGATTGAAAAGATGGCGACAGGTTCTCCTTATTCCTATGGCAAAATCCGGATCTGGGGGACCATCGGTGCAGCATTGGGTACCCAGATGGCTGGTTATCTGTATGATGCGGTCAGTCCAAGTTCGATTTTTGTGGTCTTTGTCTTTTCGATGCTTTTATGTATTTGGGGGGTCTGTCTCGTTGCGAATCCGAAGAGCAATTCGCAAAGGGATTCAAAAAAGAGCCAGAGAGCAAAAAGTTCAGCCGCATCTGGCAGAAAAGAGAAAAAAGGAACCCTGTAGCTGCTTTCAAATCGTAAGTATGTCTATTACCTGGTTGTATATGGCTTGTTTATGGGTGTGACTGCCGCGGGCAATACATTTATTCCCAGTCTCTTAACTCATGCTGGACTGCCGGCTTCGCAGGCTTCCGTTGTTCTGTCTGTGGCAATCATGGTTCAGCTGCCACTGGTTTTATATGCCGGAAAATTTATGGATCGTCTGACGAGCAAATTTTTGCTTCTGATGGCCATCGGTATTTCGCTGTTTCAGAATCTTGTGTATGGACTTAGTCTGCCAGTCAATGTGATGGTCGGGGTTGCCATGATGACCAAAACGATCGGGATTATGTTGATGATCATGATCAATCTGAAAATTGTCAGCTCACTGGGACCTGCCTCCAGCCAGATGAGAGCCCTGGCTTTTGCGGCTTCGATTAACTATCTGGCCTCGATTCTTTTCAATGCCATAACTGGTTTGTTGGTTGACCGCTGTGGATATGCATTCGCATTTCTGGTGCTCAGTGCGGCATTGGTGATGGCTTTTGTTCTGGTGGTCTTTTTCAGACTTCCCGCAGGAACGGATCAGAAGCTGTTTTCGTAAGAATACATGTTGGCTTTGGTGATTTGCTTAGGATGTCTCGTTTTTCTGGAGATAGGTTCTCAGAAGAAGTGACATCTTTTTGTTTTCAAGAAAAGAGGCGAAGCGAGAAGACGAAGGCCAGGAAGAGAAAAATAGTGTGAATGGAGTTTAAATCCAAGAAATGTTGAAGCTATATCTGAAAATGTTGGGACTGAGTTTAAGAAGTGTTGAATCTGAGAGATAGTCAATCTGATAAATTAACAGTGTATTAGTTAAGATCTATGATTATTTTCGACTCTTTAAAACTGTATTCTGGTGACAGTTAAAGGAGTGGTTAAGATGACAGACAATTTATCAGGCAGATCAAAAAATGGAGGAGCAGCAGTTCTGGAAAATCCGGGACAATCTGGATTGCTGGCAAAGGCAAGCAACAGACTCGAGGGTGGCCGACAGAGTGGGAAGCTGGCGAAAAAGAGGAAGGGATCATATTTCAGTTATTTTCTGATGTTCAACTTTTACTACCTGGCATGGGCACTGTTTTCGGCTTTAATTTCGGTATATCTGATTGGACTTGGTTTTTCAGCAGGACAGGCTTCGCTGGTCGTTTCCGTATCGTTCTTTGCGTCGATGGTGACCCAGCCCATGGTTGGGTCACTGGCGGACCAATATGGTTCGAAGTCGGTCAGCATTGTGATGTTTATCACGGCGGCATCAGGTGGCGTTGTTTTCCTTTTCTGCCGTTCACTTTGGATGGTGACGATTTTCTATTCGGTGGTCATGGTCCTGGTCAATGGAACCAACCCGATTGTAGAAAAGATGGCTACGACTTCTCCCTATCCTTATGGAAAAATTCGGATCTGGGGAACTATTGGCTATGCGTTTGGCACACAGGCAGCAGGCTTTCTGTATGATGTGGTCAGTCCAAGTTCAATTTTCGTGGCATTTGTGCTTTGCATGATGATTTGCATCCTGGGAACAAGCCAGACCATTGAACCAACGGCTTTTCAGAACTCTGCTCAAACGAAAGCAGATAGACAGGAAGTCGCTGAAGTGCAGGAAGAAATCCAGGCAGAAGAAACAAGGAATACAAAAGGGTTTGCCAAGCTCTTTACCAATCGTAAGTTTGCTTATTATCTGCTTGTATATGGTCTGTTCATGGGTGTGCTGGCTGCTGGAAATACTTTTGTACCCAGTCTATTTACGCATAATGGCCTGCCTGCAGCTACGGCTTCGACCTTTTTATCCATCGCAGTACTTTGCGAGATGCCGCTTGTCTTCTTCAGTTCCAAGTTTATGGATCAATTGACCAGCAAAGTTCTGCTTCTGTTTGCGATTGTTCTGGTTCTTGGGCAGATGCTTGTTTACGGACTTAACCTGCCAATGCCAGTGGTGGTTGGGGTAACGATGCTTACAAAAAATGTATCGAGCATGCTGATGATCATGGTTAACCTGAAAATTGTCAGCTCCCTGATTCCCTCAGCCAGCCAGATCAGCGCACTGGCTCTGGCGGCAACCATTAAAAACCTGGCATCGATCCTGTTTAATAATTTTGCGGGTGTGCTGATTGATAACATTGGTTACAGCCCAGTTTTCCTTTTGATGGCTGGCGCGATGATTCTGGTTCTTGTTCTGGTGGTTTTCTTCAGACTGCCATCGGGAACCGATCAGAAACTCTTTTCTTAATTGCATGGTTGAATGAAGTTTAACGACGTTTAATGTTGAAAAAAGGGCATCTTGTTAGGATGCCCTTTTTGCATGGGATGAGTAGTGCAGCAGGCACAATTCAAACTCAAGGATCTCAGTTCAGGGATGACTGGTTCAGAGAAGCTTGGAAGGGAAAAGGCTGGCAAAACAGGGGTGAACCTCCCCACCCAAACGGATAACAAAGCAGCATTGATTCAACAATCAATCCTGAATTGAAGTCCGTTTGGATGGGGCTTCGGGAGCTGAAACAGCCATGGTCGTACTGGACGGATCCAGTGCG
>CAJTLE010000112.1 GCA_910577085.1 uncultured Allobaculum sp.
TTATTAGGCGGACATTCGCAAGAAGCCGCAAGGAGAATGACGATAACCTTGGTTCAAAACAGGACCATTATCTTAGATAAAGAAAATGAGAGCAACTCGACCAGGAGTCAGGCGAGAATTTCCTTGGACTAACCCCCATGGGGGTTAGTCCAAGGAAACCCCATCTGTTGGAGACTCACTTGGTTCTGATTACTCTCATACAATACGAGGAGAAGAGTATGACAGAAACCAATGCCTTTACCGGCCAGAACAGCCGGCTTTTAACGGCTCTTCGCTCCAGCATGAAAACCGCCAGCTCGATTGATCTGATCATCTCTTTTCTCAAGGTCAGCGGCGTGAAGTTGCTGGTGGAAGATTTCAAAGAAGCCATTGCCCGCAACATTCCCATCCGGATTCTGACCAGCAATTATCTTTCGATTACCGAACCATGGGCTTTGCAGATTCTGAAAAACGAATGTCCACAGATCGATCTGCGCTTTTGCAGCCAGACCGAGATTGCCTTCCATCCCAAGGCCTGTCTTTTCCAGCAAAAAGAGGGGCTGGAGATGTATATCGGCTCTTCCAATCTTTCGTACAGTGCTTTAGTTTCGGGCATTGAATGGAATTATCGTCTGCATGAAAAAGAAGATCCGGCAGCCGTTGCTCATTTTCAGGCTGAATTTGAAGATCTGTTTGAAAACCATTCACTTGTCATCACCAAAGAAGTTCTCGAAGCCTATACGGCCAGCTGGACCAAGCCAAAAATTCCAGATGCGGATTTCTTTGACCGGCTGCCCAAAGCAGATCAGGCCATCGAACCGCGCGGTGTGCAGATTGAAGCACTCTATGTGCTCAAAGATGCCCGTGAACAGGGTATGGAAAAGGCTCTGGTTCAGGCAGCGACCGGGATTGGAAAAACCTACCTGGCAGCTTTTGATTCCAAAGCGTATGCCAGAGTTTTATTTCTGGCCCACCGCAAGGAAATCCTCTTACAGGCCGCTCATTCCTTCCACCTCATCCGGCCCGAAGATTCCATCGGCTTTTTTGATCAGGATCAGAAAGCTACGGATACCCAATTGTTATTTGCTTCCGTGGCTACGCTGGGACAGTCTCAGTATCTCAATCCAGCCTGTTTTGCGCCGGATGCGTTTGATTACATCGTGGTCGATGAATTCCATCATGCGGTCAGCTCCACCTACCAGCGGATTCTGGATTACTTCAAACCAAAATTTCTGCTCGGACTGACAGCTACCCCGGAACGTCTGGACCAGAAAGATGTCTTTGCGCTTTGTGATTACAACGTCCCCTATACCATCACCTTGCAGGAAGCCATTAATAAAGGCGTTCTGTGTCCATTCCACTACTATGGCATTTACGACCAGACCGACTATGAAGTGCTTCCTTCAGTCAGGACATATACCAGCACCCAGCTGGATTCGCTGTATCTGTTCAATGAGAAGCGCATGGAACTGATCTTTCGCCACTACCAAAAACGCGGCGGCAAAAAGACGATTGCCTTCTGTGCCTCCAAAGCCCATGCCCATCAGATGACCGACTACTTCAATGAGCACCATGTGCCCAGCGCGGTTCTGGTCTCCGGATCCGGGTCTTCCAAAGAGCGCACCCGGATTCTTGAAGATCTGCAAACCGGAAAGATTCAGGTACTGTTCTGTGTGGATATGCTTAATGAAGGCGTCGATGTTCCCGATATCGATACCGTCCTGTTTCTTCGTCCGACACAATCCCCCGTCATCTTTTTGCAGCAGCTGGGCCGTGGGCTTCGAAAAGCCAAAGGCAAAGACCATCTGACGGTTCTGGACTTTATTGGCAACTATAAATCGTGTGCGAGAATCCCTCAGTATTTATATGGAAGCAGCTCAGAAGAAAATGACAAAAATGGCTCGGGAAAAGCGAAACCGCCAAAACCGCCGATCGATTGTGTTATTGACTTTGATCTTGACCTGCTCGATCTCTTTGCGCAGATGGAAAAGCGGGAACAGAAGTTTGAAGACCGATTTCTGGCCGAAGTCACACAGTTACAGGAAGAGCTTGGTCATGTACCCAGCCGGGTAGAGCTGTTCAATCTGATGAACGCCGATCTCTTTGATCTGGCGCAAAGCAAAGGGGCAAAAAATCCACTCAATCATTATTTTGAGTTTCTGCATGCTCATGATCTGCTTTCAGATTCCCAGCAGACGCTGTACGACTCCCAGGCTAAAGAGCTGATTGAACTGCTGGAAAATACAAGCATGTCGCGCAGCTACAAAATGCCGGTGCTCGAAGCTTTTGTTACCGACACTGGAATTGAAAGTTCCAGAACCGATCAGGAAGTTCTTTTGATCTGGAAAGCCTTTTTTACCCGCAATGAAAACTGGAAAGATCTTCCCAGAGTGGATTCCTTTGCCAGTTTCCAGAAGCTCTCGGATGGAAAACATCTGAGCAATATCCGTTCGAATCCGTTCCACTTTCTGGCCAAATCTTCCAAAGGATTATTTTTGTTGGAAGAGAACGGTCATCAGCTGCAAATCAATGAGCAGCTGCATCCGTTTTTAAAGAATCCCGATCTGGTGGAACAATGGAAAGACATTGTCCGCTATCGGACACTCAACTACTATCGCCGCCGCTATCTGCTTCAAAAAGAGAAAACCGAGCGTCAGACCAGCACTCTTCTTTCCACACTGCCGGTCTCTGTTCCCCTCGGTTAAACAACGGAATACCGGATAAGATAGCCAGAGCACACAAGTAAAACAAGAAATAATATTATATACAATATGGATCGAATTTATAAAACGTCAATCGGTTATTTGGACGTCTTTTGCATCTAAGTAATACCGTTTGTTCTTTCAATATTCTGTCGAAATCTACTTTTAACGTTAAAAAGCCAGCTTTTCTTTCCAAATATCAATCGGATAAAAGCTGACTTTTTTATTAGTTATAATTCTTAACGCTAATATTTTTAGACTTTACAGGATTGTGATTTTATCCATTTCAGGTAAGTTTTACTCCCAGCAAAAAATGCAGATAATGCTTTTATCGGGCATGCATTTTTAGGTCATACCGGTTATCGACAAGACTTTGAATCAGAAGAAAGTCTCTCAGGACGCACGAATGCCAGATTGGGCTGAATTTGACAGTTAGCTTCCTGAAAGATTCAGAAAGGCAGAAAAGCACTTCATCCCCACGATTTCAGACATACCGTCGGCCACATCAAAAATCCAGAAACAATTCTGGATTTCTACCTGAACTTTTCAAAAAATGTTCCTTAGGCTTCTTGACGAGTGCCTCAAGAAGCTGAAACTAAATCGATTTAGTTTTTAAAACATCTTAATAAGATTAAATATATAACTCATAAAGTCTATGGTGTCTTTATGATCCTAAGGAACACGTGTTCCTTAGGATCGATATCTGCAAAACGTTAAAAAGCAATATATTTTGCATATATAAAGCGTTTCTGAATCAAATATATAGACGCGGTTCAACTAAGGAACACAGACGTGCAAAGTTCAGGATTTCTATCACAATTGTGCGAATCCGCTCTCCATCCCGGTTTCGCTGCGGACCCCTTTGAGGTTTTCTAGAAAGGAGCCGTTATGGCCAACACGAACACTATGCACACTGTTAAAGATGGAGCCGCAATCCATCCAGAGCTCGCAAGCCCCCGCTCTCTCCTGTCTGATCTCACACAGGAACAACTGCCGCAGCAGACTCGGATCGACTTCGGAAACACACTCAATCAGCCCGATCTCACCTTTGCGGACTGCTCCAAAGTCTGGCTGCAGGCTAAAAAAATCCAGGTGAAGGAATCTTCCTATCAGAAATATGAAAACAATCTGGATCTCTACCTGCTTCCAACCTTTGGCCTCATGCAGCTGAAAGCCATCGACAATCAGAAAGTTCAGGACTTCATCTCCTATCTGATCGATCCGTGCAAGCTTTGCGTGACCACGATCCGCAATCTGATCAACCAGTTCAACTCCATCCTCCAGTTCGGATCCGCTCTGATGGCTCAGAGTCTGCCCGAACTGATCATTATCTGCCCGCGTCAGCAGGCAAAACCCTTACGGGTTCTCTCGCCCTCTGAGCAGTCAAAACTTGAGCGCACGCTGGAAAGCCAGACAAACCTGACTGGCTTTGGCATTCTGTTTGCCTTATATACAGGTGTGCGCATCGGAGAGCTTTGTGCTCTGCGCTGGGAAGATATTGATCTGGAGGACGAAACCGTTCATGTTCATAAAACACTTCAACGTCTTCGTGCAGATGACGGACCTTCCAAAACCATCGTGAAAGTCACCCAGCCAAAAAGTGTTGGGTCTGATCGGATTATTCCGCTGACCAAACGACTGGTAAAACTGTGCAAGAAGCACCAGGCTGGTGCGGACTGTTACATTCTGTCCGGCAACAAGCACTATGTCGAACCACGGACCTTACAGGCCCGCTTTGCGAAAATTACCAATCAACTGGGTCTGAAGGGAGCCCATTTCCATACCCTTCGTCACACGTTTGCGACGCGCAGCATTGAAGTCGGCTTTGACATCAAGTGTCTGAGTGAGATTCTTGGCCACTCATCGGTCAAGATTACCCTCGACCGCTATGTCCACCCGACACTCGCGCTCAAACGGGCCAATATGGCCAAACTGAAAAGCGTCGAAAGTAACGCGACTCGCCGCCCGAAAGAAAAAGCGGGCAGCGATCCCAACAACGTCACCCTTAAATCGCCCCTTGGAGTTTAGCGCTGACAAGATTCAAAACAATTCGACCAACAACCGCAATAACAACCCTGAAGAGTTCTCTCTTCGGGGTTTTCCGCTTTACAGCCTTTCATTCCTGTTTTGAATATTCATTTTTAACTTTCTCGACCTTTTTGATTTCATCATTTTATCTACATCCATCCCCCTCAGTTTTTTATCCATCCCTTCTCTTCATTCCAGATCTTCATGATCAGATCTCGTCCAATCCCATTCCATTCCATTTTATTTTCCTGGTTTTCCATCAGGAAATATCACGCCGGATTCAATATTCAATCGACAGCTGGCCAGAAATGCACAGATTTCTTACGCTGATCAGCGAACCCTCATCAACTTTTCTTTCATTCAAAACTGCGGCATTTCACCGAAGAAGGACAATATTTGCGGTAAACGAAAACGCTTTATTCTGTTTTTTATAAAATGTCGAACAAAAGCACCAAAAAGGTCTATGATTGACATACCTTGTCTGCCGTTCTTCATACAAAGCTGAAGGTTTTCAGACTCAGGATTTCGCACGACAGGGAAAAATGCAGACAACCCTGCGTGATCGATTCAAAGATCCAAAGCATCTTTTCATCAACAATTCCAATCAGTCCAGACTGACTTTGATCAGGCTGGACCTTTTAGACTGTTCGGCAAACGATGCCTCAAATCCATAAAAATCAATCAAAACGATGGTCTGTCTGCAATCAGGAAAGGAGAAAACGTTGTGGAAGAAGAAAGTTTAAAACCAGAATCTGCCCAGGCTGATACTCAAAAGCAAGGCAAAAAAGAAATTCAGGGAATGAATATGACTGAGGGTTCACTCTGGAAAAAAGTCATTTTATTTGCCCTGCCGCTGGCCTGTACGGGCGTTTTACAGCAGCTGTTCAATGCGGCTGACGTCGCCGTTGTCGGTCAGTTTACCGGGGAACTTGGTGCTCATTGTATGGCAGCCGTCGGTGCCTGTGGTTCTTTGATTTCCCTGCTCGTCAATCTGTTTATCGGAATTTCCCTTGGCAGCAATGTTGTCATTGCCAATGCCATTGGAGCCAATCATCAAAAGCGCGTACGCAAAGCCGTTGTCACATCGATCTGGATTGCGATCATCGGCGGCATCGGCCTGACGCTTTTAGGAGAAGCGATTGCAACAACCGTTCTGCACTGGATGGGCGTTCCGGAAGAAGTTTTTGGAATGGCAGATTTATATCTGTCCATTTATATGCTTGGCATGCCAGTGATCTTACTGTATAACTTTGAAGCCGCAATTTTCCGTGGAATTGGAAATCCAAAACTTCCGCTGATTGCTTTAAGCATTGCGGGCGTCATTAATGTGCTTCTCAACATTACTCTCGTTGCCGGCTTTCATATGACTGTCGATGGTGTAGCCATTGCCACCGTGGTTTCGAATCTGATCAGTTCCATTGTTCTGTTCATTTTCCTGTTTAAAAACAAACTCCTCACTTTCAAGGCTTTGTTTGATCGTCCCGTTCAAAAAGAACTGCTGGGCAATATTTTACGCATTGGCATTCCTTCTGGAATTCAGTCCTCTGTCTTCTCCATTGCCAATGTGGTCATCCAGTCTGGATTCAACTCTTTAGGAACCATCGTTATGGCTTCAAGCAGTGCATCCATTAACGTAGAAGCGATTGAATACAACATCATGTCCTCCTTTGGTCAGGCCTGCACAACCTTTACGGGGGCCAACTATGGAGCCGGCAAGATTGAACGCTGTAAGAAAGTTCTCAAAACCTGCCTGACCGAAGGCTTACTCGTTACCTTTGTCAGTGCTGGAACCATTATTCTCTTTGGTCACCAGCTGCTGGCTCTGTTCAACAGCAACCCTCAGGTAATTGAATATGGATATCTGCGTTTAGTCACTCTGCTTTGTTCGTACTTCTTCTCCGTCCAGTACGAAGTCATTTCCGGTTACCTGCGCGGCTTTGGTATTTCGGTTCTGCCCGCCGTTCTGACGACGCTTGGCGTGTGCGTTCTTCGAATCTTCTGGATTCTGTTTGTCTTCCCAATGAATCCAACCTATCAGACCATTCTTACAGTCTTCCCACTCTCCTTAGGAAGTGCAGCCGTCCTGTTGATTCTGGCTTTGATCTTTACCCAGCCTGCCAACAAGCGGCTCAAAGCCATGGCCCTTGAAAAAGAAGCTCAGCAAGAAACAGCACTTGCCTGAATCAGCCTGATCTTTTTGGATGGATTTTCTCTCATCCTTAAAATCTATAAACCTGAACCTGACTGGAGCACTTTTCCAGACAGGTTCTTTTCTTTTTGGCAGCCTTTTTGATCTTTTCAGGCAGACATGTCTGGCCTGTGGACCCTGCATTGCCTGCACCCTGAAATATGAAAAGCCTTGAAGAATATTGGATTTCTCCTTTATTCTTCAAGGCTTTTTGATGTTCTGATTCTAGTATTCTGCAGTCTTCGCTTCTATATTTTCCTGCCAGTTTAGGATCGTTCAAGTTCACCTGCCCGCTGTTGATTCCTCTTGCCAGAACCATAGCCCCATCGAAATCATTGAAGCTAAGCAGGAATCCAAGCGTCTCCAGCTGGCCTAAATCTTGAACCATGTAAGGCGCGAGTGTTTCTTCAGTGGTTTTCAAGAATTCAGCAGATGACGTCTCAGCACTTTCCAGGTTGTTTTCAACCAGCATCTTCTGCAGTTCGGTATGGTCTTCTTTGAGCCATTCTTCAAAGGCTGCCTGAATCTCTTCTGAACTGTTTGCGATGTTCAAAGATCCAGTCTGTTCTGCTTCAAGTCCATCTCCGCTTTCTGCCTGAATAGATGAAGACTCTTCAAATGTGTTTTCATGAGCCAATACAGGCATACCCTGGCAGGTGTTTCCTGCCATCAGGGCTGCCAGCATTGCGGTAGTCAAACATTTTTTTGTCATATTATTTCCTTTCTAATTTAATGGTATTTCTTTATTCATAATCAAGAATAGCCCACTGTTTTGTTCTTTGTTACTAGTTTTCATAACTACAAACTATTTTTTTTAAAATGTATAAAAGTGACTTTATTTTTGGATGCGTTTTCTTTGATTGGTCGCCATTCCCCGCAAATTGAATAAACAGAATTCCAAAATCATAGAAAAAGGCCACTCAAATCCCTTTTATCGACAGGAATTCGAGTGGCCTGAATTGGTTTTGAAGAAGTAATCTGAATTATTTAGAAGAAGTAAATGGAACACCAAAAATCGTGGCTCAGGAAGTTGCATTCACTCTTTCAATCCTCTGCTCCGGTTAGAAACCATTCCGGATTTTCTGGTAAATCATCCTGTAAATATTGAAGTTACCATCGAAGACATTGCTGTAATGAACCTGCATTTCATCCAGTTCTTTTTCAAAGTAGTCAGAATTATAGATATCTGTATAGGTATCAATATAGCGGATCTGAGAATCAAGCAGCGGCTTGATCGCTTCGTTAAAAGCTTTGACTTTTTCATTGGAAACCGTGGCATTCGGTCCGTTTGGATTGACAGACATATAAACCACCGTGCAGCCTTCCCACTTTCTGGCATGCTCGTTAATCACATCGGCATACTTCTGGGCAAGAGAAGGCATATTGGCAATGCTGCCACCCATATCATTGACACCATAGTTGATCACGATGGTGTCTCCAGCCTGGTAATGGTCATCCACCCATGGCAGAGATCTTGAAACCATGTAGTCATAGCCCATAGCCCCTTTTGCGATTTCATAATCTGTAGCTGAATAGCCGATATCCAGGTCATCATCCCAGATTCCCATCGTCCGGCATGCGTTTTCCAGCTGAACGGTCCGGGAATCGCCGACCCATAACACCCGTTCAGGAACAACCAGACTGTAGACCAGTGCTCCATTTTCATCGAAGGTGTAGGTTTTGCCATCAATCACCTGCGTGCCCGTAACATATTTGCCATCCGGTCCATAGTAATGATCACCGGCCCAGCTGTTCTTGATCCGTTTTCCGGCAGCATCAAAGAAGTAGCTGCCAATCGCACCTGTCTGCAAAACACCCTGATCATCAAACAGGTATTCAATTCCATTAATAACCTGCTGACCGGTTACGCGCTTTCCACTTTTACCGTAATAGTAGATTTCCTCACCATTCCGGTAGAATCCAGATTTCTTCGATGAAGTAAATACCGGAAGCTTTTCATTATATTTATCTGCCTTGTCGATATCGACAATGTCAGTATCCGGTTTTATGCAGGTCAACGGGCTGGAAAACAGCGTACTGCAGATCATCAAAGTTGCAAAAACAGATCGCATGTCGGCACCCCCTTAAACTATTTCCTTATTCTACAGTCTTTTTCAAAGAGATTCAGCATCCAATCCAGCTTCCCTAACAATCCTATTATCATGCTGGAAAACCGTGCTGTACCTGACAGCTTCCGCCTTCCTTGAAATTAGTATTAGATAACTGCGCATGTAATTAAAAACCCGAAGAATATCGGATTTCTCCTTTATTCTTCGGGTTTCATTTTTGTCTGGCGACTTCCTATTTTCGCTTTTACACTATCGTCGGCGTTCAATGGCTTAACTTCTGTGTTCGAGATGGGAACAGGTGTGACCCATTGGCTGTCGTCACCATACTGGTCTGTCTTACGACTTAACCATCTTATCATGGATCTTTCAAAAACAAACACCAGCTTCAACATAACTTCCGTTTCAAACAGTTATGACTTTACTTCGTTCATGAAGAGTGAAGCCATTGATGACTCTTTCTCTCCATGATTCTTACTGTCAGAGCTTTCACTCTGTATCTCGTTTATCTTAGATTAAGCTTTCGACCGATTAGTACTGGCCAACTTCACGGATCACTCCGCTTCCATCTCCAGCCTATTTCCTTGTAGTCTTCAAGGGGTCTTATCTACCGCAGATCTTATCTTGGGGCTGGCTTCGCACTTAGATGCTTTCAGCGCTTATCCATTCCCTGCTTGGCTGCCCGGCTGTGCCACTGGCGTGACAACCGATGCACCATTGGCAGGTCCATCCCGG
>CAJTLE010000113.1 GCA_910577085.1 uncultured Allobaculum sp.
TCAAAATCCTTTCTTTTTTGGTTGCGTAGCTAATATTGTATAGGAATGATGAACGATTTACACTCACCTGTTTGGTGAAAAGCAAAATGGCCGGAAACACGTTCTTTAAAGGTGTTTCCGGCCATTTATCGGTTTTGATGAATTGTTCAGGTTTGATCGTCTGCTTTTCTGGCTGAATCCTGAAATTTTTACCGAGATTCAAAGAAAACTGTTGCGGTTAGAAAAAGTAAACGATCATTTTTTAAGTATCGATTGCCCGATCTTGCAAGGAATGGTTACAATAGAATTCCGGCAGTTTTAGCGAACTTTAACATTCTCTTACCACAATTCACGTCTATTTTCTTATTTTCTTTGACAATAGGGCTGGAAAATACAAGGTTGAAAGAGTGAAGTTCGTTTCGGGATTTTGGAACGAATTGATCAAAAAGCAGACGATTCTGACCAAAGCAGCGCCCAGAATGAATAGATTATTGTTTCACTAGAATTTCCGTCTATGATAGTTTTAGCAATGATTCATCACTATGTTTAATTTTCTGTAATGTCCAGCGAAAAGCAGGTCCAGAAATCACAGAATTTTCCCTGGCAGACTTCTGTCAGGCAGTCGGGCGAAAAACTGTTGGAAGATTATGGTTTCTAAAATGACCAAAGCTGGCATTGAGAACGTGATGTCATTTACGTGATATGGAAAATCTAAAAGAAAGGAAATGCCTTATGGCTGTTCATATTCTGATTTGCGAAGATGATCCTCTTCAAAACCAGCGAGTCCAGCAGCTGGTTCATTCCTGCAGCTACCCTTGTGAAGTAAAGGTAGATGCGTTTTTAACTCCATCTTCCCTGATGGGGGCCATACGCCAACATAAAGGGCCAAAGATTGTCATTCTCGATATTGCTTTAAGCGAGAATCAGGATGGTGTGGCCCTTGGTAAACAGATCAATCAGATTGATCCTGATGCACTGATCATTTTTATGAGTCAGTTTCTCGAAAAAGCCTGTGAAGTCTATGAAGCTGACCATTGTTACTTCATCTATAAGCAGCAGATCGAAACCAGACTTCCACTTGCCCTGAAAAGGGCCTTTTCAAAGCTGGAGGCCAACCTTCCGGATCTCGTGCTCCATACCCTTGAAGGCCCCGTCGTCCTCAAACCGGAAGAAATCATTTATCTGGAACGAATCCGCCGCTATACAATCGTCTACACAGCAACCCAGACCTTCAAAGTGAAAGAGTTGATGGAAGAAATGATCGAAAAAGTTCCGGTGCTCTTTTGTCGGACCCATCGTTCTTTTACCGCCAACCTGGCGCATGTGCAGACGTTTCTTGGGACTGATTTCCGGATGAAAGACCAGCGGCTTGTTCCGGTTTCCCGTTCCTATGCCAAGCAGGTTAAAGAGAGGTTTTCTGAATATCTGCTTCACAGCTGGAAAGGCCAGTCATGAAACTGAGCCGGCGTTCGCAATGGCTGATCGCTCTTTTTACCGGCTGCGAACTGGTCTACCTGGTCAGTTATCCACTGGTCCTGGAACTGTTTCCGTCCCTTTCTCAGACAACGGTTCTATGGATTTTTACCGTCCTGTTTCTGATTTCCGGTCTGATTCTGATCGCGCTGCTGGCAAGTCTGGTGGGGCAGCTTCAGCAGGAAGAAAAGAAAGAAGCAATGATTGAAATTTACAAGATCCGCAACGAACAGATTTATTGCCAGATGAAAGCTGAAGCCAATATGAAAATGCTCTCGGAAAAGCTGCAGACCATTCTGGAAGAAACACCAAGTCTGGATGGGCTGGATCGGGCAACTGTGTTGCTGGAACAGGAACGAGATGGGTTGTACCGCCGTTTTTGTCCCCATCCGTTAATCAATGCGATTTTGTTAAACAAATCTCAGATTCTTCAGAAAAACCGGATCCCATTTTCAGTGGTTGCTGCAGTTCCCGATGATCTTGAAATGGATTCCCAGGCCGTTTTATCGGTCCTGTTCAATCTGATTGATAATGCCATGGAAGCTGTTTTGAAGTTTCCGGACCCTTCTAATCATCCCATTGAACTGGATCTTCATGTGGTCGGTAATTTTCTGATTATCGCCATCACCAATGATGTGCAGGATGATGCTTGTCTCTATACTGGAAAGTCTTCAAAAAGCGATCCGACTGGTCATGGACTTGGGCTTTCCATTATTGAATCGGCCTGTAAGAAAAATAACGGCTGGCTGCACCGGGCCATTCACGACGGTCAGTGCGAATGTGTGGCCGCCCTGGCGGTTGAACGAAAGGAAGAGTCATGTTAACCCTGATCAGTGCTGTCATTCAGTCAGCCGAAGCTGGCATCTTCTTTGCGTTCTTCCTGAAAACGGACAATCGCTTTCGCGCTTCTCTTCTGGTGACTTTGATCTTTCTGATCGTTCTTGATCTCATCAGCCTGTTAACACCTTATCGGTATGCTCTCTGGATGAATCTGGTCAACGAACTGATCCTCTATATCGGCCTGTGTCTGATTTTCAAAGAGGACAGCCGACTGCGCATCTTGCTGGCTGTTGGGTTGAATCTGCTTGTCGGGCTGTTGAGTGATGCGTTTTTACAGATGCTCAGTGCCGTGGTCTTTCATGTCCACCACACTTCAGATTCAATCCAGCCGTTTCTGACTATCTTTGACCCGCACCTGAGCTATATGCGCTTTTTGGGTGGCGGGCTGTATGCGCTCAATCTCTGGATTGTGGTCCGAATTTTCTCTCCGGTTCACTCCACCCGGCTTGCTCCTATTCTTGCGGCCATCGGTCTGGTCTTTTCAGGTACACTCAGCTTTTTTTGCGGCGTCCGAATGAGCCTGGTTTATCCTTCGACCTATACGATCCAGCAATACATTCTGATCAGCCTGGTGATTCTATTTTTTATCGGCATCTCCCTCTGGCTTCTGATTCAGGAAACCCGCAAGAGTCTGCGCATCAATGCGATGTTACAGATTGAAGAAGAATATCATCAGCAGCTGGAAAACTATCTGCGTGAAGAGAATAACGAGCAGCAGCTCCGGCAGTTCCGGCATGATGTTCTCAATTTTCTGTATTCTCAGAAGCTGGTTGAAGACAAACAAGACCTGGCCCAGGAGCGTCTGAATGATCTGTGGGCCTCTTTTGGTCAGATCCTGCACACCACTTCTCCAACTCCGGAAACTACCGACTCCACTCCAGTTGAAGGTCCCTCCTCTTCAGATCAGAAACAGGATGGAAAGTAAAAGACTTCCCTGCTCCAATTTAACTTAGACTTCAGACGGTCTGCCTTTACGATAGAGGCAGACCGTTTTTGTATCTGGCCGTCCGCATTTCAAAATCCAGAAATCTTTTTTCAATCTGTGGATTTCATCTTGAAAAAGCCCTTCCACTAAGCGAAGATAATCAAACCGTGCATTTTAGTGTCCCAGCATGCTTCCCGAAGAAACTGCCCTGCCTTTCAAAGAAGCATGGAAGGAATCAAAATCTATCCCCAGGAATAAACGCAAGAATAAGCACGAGAAAAAGAAAGAGGAAATCCCCCATGAATCAGGAAAACACTCCCGCTGCTCTGGACAGTCCAGCCAATGGCGAAAAGAAGCAGCCCCTCACAATGGATGAGCGTCGTCAGAAAGGTCTGTTATACTGTTGCGATGACCCCGAAATTCTAGCTGTCCAGAAGCACAATCTGCTTCTGATGGATCAGTTCAATGCCTTAGGTACGCACGATGGCGCAAAAAAAGTCGCTCTGTTAAAAGAGATGATGGCTGAATTTGGCGAAAACAGCTGGATCGAAGGCCGCTTCTACGCCAACTGGGCCGGTAAGTTCTGCCACATTGGCAAAAACGTCTATATCAATTTCAATTTTGGCATGGTCGATGACGGCGACATTTTCATCGGTGACGATGTCATGATTGGTCCGAATGTCACTCTGATCAGCGGCACTCATCCCAACGATCCCGACGCCCGCCATGCATTATGGCAATATACCGCTCCTATTCATATTGAACGCAATGCCTGGATCGGTGCCGGGGCGACCATCCTGCCTGGTGTCACCATTGGTGAAAATGCGATCATCGGCGCCCACAGTCTGGTCAATAAAGATATCCCGGCCAATGCCATCGCGGTTGGCAATCCGTGTAAAGTCCTTCGTTTTTTAAGCGAAGAAGACAAGCAGTACTATGGCAATCATCAGCCCATGGTCTTTGACTAGACCTGATCAGCTGACCGGATTGGTTGTGGGCAATTCATCAAAGATGGACATTCAAAAACAAACCCTAAAAAACAGCCTCAAAAATGAGATGTAAAAAATGAACACCAAATATGAGCATCAAAAAAACGAACAAACGGTCCCGCAAATCATCGTGGGACCGTTTGTTCGTTTCTGGCTTGTTGTAAGATGTCTGCCTTTTCCTGGTTTGTCAGACTGATTTTGTCTGGCCAGACTTTCTGCTAACCATTTTCTGGCCCTGCCAGCGGAGGATGAATTGCCGGCAGGGCCAGATTGGTGATGAAAATGGAAATTCGATTCAGAAAGAAACTGTCTGCGGGTGAAGCGTGTGGATTGCGAATATAAATAGGGTCCATCCAATCTGACTTGATGAGCTTCAGATCAATGGAAAGCCTGCCATCTTCCTGCAGGGTGGACAGACCTGCGATCCTGCAGCATTGCTGGGAAAGCTGCAGGATCTAAAGGATAGATGGTCAGTTTTAAATTCAGTCTTCCCTGTCCATGGCACGATCCCAAAACCAGGTTGAGAGGCGCCTGGCTCAAAGATCAAGGCTGCTGCTTTGCCTTTGCCATGATCTGGATTGAAGACTGAAGATCAGGCAGATCTTTCTTTTTCTGCTCGTCTCTGACTCGAAAGGGTAAGTCAAGAAAGGTCAGAGTGTTTTCGAATTTTCATTTTCGGCAGTTTTGTTTTCCTGCCAACAAAGATCCGTCTATGCTTACACTCTGGTCGAATCAAAAAGTGTACCGCACATCCATATAATTCTTTTAATTCTTTACTTCGCGGCAAACCCATCTGACAGATCGGAAAATGGATTTGTTTAAGTCCGGAGTCTGAACGAAGTCTGTAAAGACTTGGTTCAGACTCACGCCTGCTTATTTCTTTGCCACAGGCAGCCCGCTTTCGCTTTGTTTGAAGACTTATTCTTGGATGCAACAGGAACTCCTCTGAAATGTCTTCAATCGAATGGCTGTCATCAGCAAAAAAACAGACTGTCCAATCTCTGAATACAAACTCCAAATCTCACCTTGTTTTCTGGCAGGAGTGGTGGGGTAAAAAGAAGACTTAAAATCGATGGTTGGCGGATTGATTTTAAATCTTCTAATCTGTCAGAAAACAATCTGGCAAGAAACAGGTCCTTTGGTTTCTGGTTTTCTTTCTGGCTGGATGTGATCAACCTTTTTCCAGAAATCCCAGGTTTTCAGGATGGCTTCATTCTTTGTTCTCTGTCACTTCCAGGCTCATGCAAAGAACAAATTCTGAAAAACTGACGATTGTGAGTCATTGCTCTTTTCAGTCTCTGTCCTGAATCAGGCAGTCTGCAGGATATTCATGCATTGGCTTGAGAAATCCGATGCAGATAGATCACGAAATCTGCATCCTTCTGAATTCACAGGCCGGTATTTCCTGTAAGGACAAAAAAAGGCCGTCAGCCGGCAGTCAAAAAAAGTGAAACTTCCATGCGGTATCAAACAAGATTGGCTTGAACCAGAAGAAGGGCTGTCAGCAGGAAAGAACAGTGTCGGTCTTTGTCTTTCTGCCTTTCAAATCGCAAATCCAGGCACGATCAGTCTGTTCATCTAATTCTCTGGAAAGACCCTTTTTAAAAAATCGAAAAAGGGTGCTGCTTCAATGTCTTTCCAAATAAATACAGAACTCAAGACAGAACTTCGAACAGAATCTGCAATTTTTCATCTTTTTTCTTTTCTTTTCCTGTCCGTTACATGTCTATCCTAACAATCCCTGTCTATAATTACAGACATAGAACTGTTCTTTTATTTATCGAAATTGCCCTTCGAAAGGAGCACATATGTTGATTGCCTGGAACGAAAAAGGGGTGTGCAAAGATTCAACCATCAGTTTCTTTGCACACTCGAATACCTTTAAGCAATATTACTACTATGTCTATAACTGCGGGTCTTTTCGCGTGACTTCCGAGTATGAAATCAATCGGGAGGCCGGTTTTTGTCCGCTGCTGATGATCGTGATGGATGGGTCTCTTAAACTTGAATATGAAAAAGAGATTTACTCTGTTTCGTCTTCCGAGATTGTCCTGCTTGACCAATACCATCCGCATCACTACTGGTGTGAAGACAGCTGCTCTTTCCTCTTTTTCCACTTCAACGGAAAAGATACTTCCAGCCTGGTCAAACACCTGCTTGAGGTCAATGGTTCACCAGTCTTTTCGTGCCCGCAGTTTGGACAGATCGTAGAGACCTTCTCCCAGACCTATCGGACGCTGATCTATCACAACCTGAAAGTAGAACGTGAATTGTCCATTATGGTCTATGAGATTCTCTGTCAGCTCGAAAATAACGAGCAGATGTATGTCCATAACATTGAGCATTATTCCAAATCAGTCGGTCAGGCGATCAGCTACTTTCAGCAGCATGTCCATGAAAACGTCACCCTCACAGAGATCTGCGATGTTGTCCATCTGTCCCCCTACTACTTCACCCGCCTGTTCAAAAAGGAAACCGGTTATACCCCCGTCAGTTATCTGAGCAATTTGAAGATCTCGCTGGCCAAACTCATGCTGCGAACCACCAATATCACCATCACTCAGATTGCTGATTCTCTAGGCTACAGCAGCGATGCCAGTTTCATCAACGCCTTCAAACTGCGAACCCAGACCACCCCGGCTGCCTATCGAAACCGCCTGAAAGCAGAAGAACGCTCGGGAAGCATGGAAACTCACAACGCACAAACGATCGAAAACAATCCCAGCCTGACAGCCGTTCAACCTTCTGTTGAACTGGAAGATTCTGCAAAAAGCGTGTCCTGGAGCCCGTTGAAAACAAAACGGGAGAAAACAATGTAAAGAGTAAACAATATCAAGAGTATTGAAGAGAATTGCTGAGGAGAGTCATTGAAGAAATGCCGGAAATCAAAAAATCCAAAGTTTCGTTTCTCTCAAAAGGACCATCTGTCGGGCATTCAAGTACAGTTATCCTGTCTTTAATTTTTTCTCGTCCGTTTCAGAATACTTTACATTTTGTTTCTGATAGGATTCTCTCATGAACAAAAAAATTATCCTGTTGGGAATCACTCTGTTTTCCATGTTTTTCGGAGCAGGAAATCTGATCTTTGCTCCCTTCCTTGGCGCGCAGGCCGCCAGCAGCACGCCATTTGCGTTAGGCGGAATGCTGCTGACCAGTGTGGTCATGCCTGTCTGCTCGATCTGTATCATTGCCCCCTATGGCAATGCGTCTGACATGATCAGCCGGATTTACAAACCCCTTGGACCGATTTTCATGACGCTGGTTTATCTGTTAATCGGCCCCTGTATTGCCATCCCTCGAACCGCCAGTACGGCTCTTGAGATGTGGACCTGGGCGTTGCCTGGTTCTTTCTGGCCGATCCTTGCGGTCTTTGCCTTTTTTGGAGCAGCGTATCTGATGGCCATTCATCCTGGCAAGCTCAAAGACATTCTGGGAAAAGTCATGGGACCTATCTTACTGGTTTTGATCCTGTTTGTTTCTGTCCCCCTGTTCTTTACCCCGGCCAATATTGCTTCGCCATCTCCCGCGTATGCAGGCTCGCCGTTTTTTGTCGGCCTCAATGAAGGCTATCAGACCATGGATATTCTGGCCGCTTTCTGTTTTGGCATCATCATTACGATGAACATCCAGAAAATGAACATGAAAAATCCACAGAAAGCCCTGGCCAAATCCGCACTGGTTGCCGGTGTTCTGTTAGCGGCTGTCTACATCCTGCTGGCATTTGCGACCAGCCGCAACAGTGCCATTCTTCAGGAATATTCCAATGGCGCGCAGATTCTGTCCTATGCCGCGATGCAGACCTGGGGCAGCTTTGGTCAGATCCTCTGTGGTCTGATCTTCCTGATTGCCTGCCTGAATGTCTGCTCCGGACTCTTAGCGTGCTGCAGTGAATACTTTGAAGAAACTTTCCACCGGTTCTCCTATAAAACCTGGCTGATTATCTTCACCCTTGCCGGCGCTTTGACGGCCTGCAGTGGTCTGGATGCGATTCTTTCGTGGTCTGGCAAACTGCTTTCCTTCATCTGCCCAGTAGCGATCGTTATTCTCGCCATTGGCCTGTACAACACCTGGAAAGATCGTAAGGCCAAACAGATCTAAGTCGGAATTCAGCATACGCTGCTCATTTCGATCTCTCTTGATCCCATACCATCACATAAGAAAAGGCTTTGAACCTTCCTGCTTCAAGAAGGATTCAAAGCCTTTTTGTTATTTAGAAAATCGCCGTGCTGGACCGCCGGCCGCCAGGAACCTGTGGCTTGCCAGCCAGTTTCTCAGGGGCCTCTTCTCTTGTTTAACGGATTTAACCTGTTTAACGGTTTTATATTCGTTTCACTTATCCTTGAAACTCATCAATGGATACGGGAACAAATCCATCTCTGGTCAATGTATACAGTTCTTTGAATCCAGCCTTACGGGCCCGATCCAGGCATTCGTTGATGCCAAGATCCAGATATTCGCGGTTGTGGCAGTCGGTATTGATCAGCAGTTTTCCACCATTCTGACAGATCAGATCGAGAATCGGATCCGACGGATAGGCCGAAGAACGATAACCGCGCGAAATGGCGCCGGTATTCATCTCAAATATTTTTCCAGCCTCAATCAGAGCAATGACTGCCTCTTTGGCCATGGCCAGAATCTTTGGATCGTCAAAGCGGAAGTACTTTTCATCATCGTTATACTTAGCGATCAGATCAATATGGCCGACAATCTGCATGCGATCATTGTGCGCCTGGGCTTTAATTGCCTGATAGTAGGCTTCACTCATCGCATAGATATCGTTGTTCCACTCCTCCGCCAGCATTTTTTCAAAGCGCTCTTTGGAGTAGTCAATTGGACTGGCCTGACCATCTTTTTTTAGGAAGTGAACACTGCCAATGACATAGTCATAGTCATCGGGATTGACCGGATTCATGCTGTCCTCTTCAATTCCCAGAAAGATCTCCATTCCTGATGGTGGATTTTTCTTACAGCGCAAAACATCCTGACGATACGCCTCTGTTTTTTCGGGGGTCATGCTGCCATCATCAATCGGATTGTAGGCATGACCGGAAAAGCCCAGGACGGTAAAGCCTTTGTCCGCAGCTGTCTGAACCATTTCATCGATGGAATCTTTCCCATCATCGTAGTAAGAATGCGTATGCAGATTGGATTTGATCATACTCTCTCCTTATCCTTTCCATCCTTTTCCTGTATTGGGACTGGAAGCATCAATACGGAAGGATAGAGACTAAGTGCTCTTTACCGGCGAATGCTGGCAATTGACTGTGAACCTCCCCACCCAAACGGATAACAAAGCAGCATTGATTCAACAATCAATCCTGAATTGAAGTCCGTTTGGATGGGGCTTCGGGAGCTGAAACAGCCATGGTCGTACTGGACGGATCCAGTG
>CAJTLE010000114.1 GCA_910577085.1 uncultured Allobaculum sp.
AATATAGTTCTAAGTAGAACTACATTTTAGTGTAGTTCAAAGAAAGCCAATGTCTAAATTTAGTTATACTTAAAGCACGGTATTTATTAATAAAAGAGTGTAGTTCTACTTTTAGCGGGATCTAAGGCTTATATTTTATAGGGACATTATATTGGGCTTGATATCTCGTATCTCCTGATATCGCGTATCAGTCTTTGATGAATTCTTCAATCTGGCTCAGATCCAGCGAAGGATACTGTTTGAGGAAGTGATACAGCTCTTTCGCCATAATCTTTGCACCTTCCGGCTGACTGGATTCAATATTTAACGGCAGAAGGTTTTCATGCAGAGACATTCTTAACAATGCCCAGCCGCTGCCATGATCGGTATCAAAACGGATGCGGCAGCCTTCATAGTTGGGCTCAACAACAGTGATGTATTCACTTTCCCTGGCAAAATTCTGTAAGTCTTCGATGACCTGCTTGCCATATTCTTTAAAGGACTTTTCGTTGATTTTCAGACGCAGTTCCTTTTCTGATTTTGGGTGGGCAAGATCTTTGAGCAGATCACTGATCGACTGGCTGGCTGCTTCGACGACAATCCGCGAAGCCAGATAGGCACCATCATCCAGGTAATAGTTGTCTTTAAAAGCAGCATGTCCACTGGTCTCAATCGCAAGCTGGGCATCGACGCCTTCGTCATTGAGTCGTTTGGCTTCATTAATCACGTTCTTATAGCCGCGTTTGAAACGATGCTGGTGAATCCCCTTCTTTTCGAGGAATTCACCCAGTTCATCCGAAGTAACGGAATCGGTTACAACCGTCATTCCCGGATGATGCTTGGCAGCAAGAACTGAGGCTAAAGCAATAATGTCGTTGCGGCCGATTGGGTTGCCATTGCTGTCAACCGCACTGGAACGGTCAACGTCCGTATCAAAGATAATGCCAAGATCCGCATGGTTTTCTTTGACTGCTTTGATCAAAGAAGCCATCGCTTCAGCATTTTCCGGGTTTGGAATATGGTTGGGGAAATTTCCGTCTGGTTCCAGAAACTGTGATCCTTCTGTATTGGCCCCTAAAGGTTTCAATACCTGTTCAACAAAGAAACCACCTGCACCATTGCCGGCATCGACGACGACGTGCAGATCTTCCAATGGCTTTTCAGGATTCACATCCGCCTGCGAGGCTTCCAGTTTTTCCGTAATGATATTGCGTAAGTGTTCGGAATAGACACTCATCAGATCCGACTTGGTAATAGATCCGCCTTTTCCATGATTAAATTTCTTTTTCTTGGCGATATCGATCAGTTCTTTGATCTCATCACTGTCCAGACCGCCGCCTTTATAGAAAAACTTCATGCCATTCCGGTTGGCCGGCATATGGCTGGCAGTTAACATGATGGCCCCATCTGCATCAAAGTCTTCAAACAAAGTCGACATAAACATGGCCGGAGTGCTGGAAAGACCCGTATCAAACACATCGACTCCATCGTAAACCAGGGCGTCCATCACTGCTCTGGCCAGTTTTGGTCCAGATAAACGGGAGTCCCGGCCAACCGCAATGGTCATATCTTTTTTGCCTGTTTTTTTGCGCAGCCAGGCGGTGAAGGCGCGGGCAAGATCTCTGACTTCATTTTCAGTGAGAGTTACAGGTTCATCTGGGTTAAGATCCAGAGCGACCCCTCGAATATCGCTTCCATTTTGGAGTTCATCTAAATTCATACTGTTCCTTCTTTCTGACTCGCGAAACTGCATTCGTTGCTTTTTCATTATATCAAGAGGGTTTGCCAGCAAGAGGACTGGGGACCGGAAGAGCTGGAGGACCAGCCAGTTCCAGGATTAATCCAATTGGGCTTTATCCTGTTCGACTACTTCCCAGTATCCATTTTTTGAAGCCCCATGGCGGATCAGTCGGCCTTCTTTTTTCAGTTTTGCCAGCATTCGTTCTACCTGCCGCTGAGTCAGGTTAAGAAGAGCAGCCAGTTTTCTGGCCCTAAGTGTCTGCTCGTGTCTGAGCAGCTGCAAGAGCTTTTCTTCCTTGGGCTCAACATTTGTACCGACATCCTGTCTTTCGTTTTGAGTCTTTGCAATCTGTCTGAGAGTTTCGCAAATCATCCGCAGCATAAATTCAATAAAAATGGTCGACTCTCCTGCATTGTCCGCCATTTGGAGAACCCGATAGTATTCGTCCTGGTGTTCATGAACCGTCGCCTCAATCGGAAGCCACGCAAATACCGGCTGCCATTTTTGAAGAAGTAAAGACTGCCACAGTCTTCCAGTTCTGCCGTTTCCATCCGCAAACGGATGAATGAATTCAAATTCGTAATGGAAGACACAGCTCTTAATCAAAGGATGATATTTAGATTTTTGAAGCCATAAGAAGAGCTGGCGGATCAGATCGGGCACATAATGGGCCGGTGTCCCCGCATGAATCAGTCGATCCCCGTGATAGACACCGACATTTCCAGAACGAAATTGTCCAGCCTCTTTAACCAATCCATTCATCATGATTTCATGCGCTCGTAACAGATCCGTTACATTAGATGGATCAAACATGGCTGCCTTGTTATAGACCTCATACGCATTCTTGACTTCAATGATATCTTTGGAAGGACCATGAATTCTTTTCCCGTTTACTACATCTGTGACTTTGTCAAGTGTCAGTGTATTCTGTTCAATAGCAAGCGAAGAGTGAATGGAGCGAATCCGGTTCTCTCTTCTCAGTCCCGAATTTGGATGAAGCTGCTCAAAAGCAGTAATCAACCCGACATATTGGGCAATTTCACCCAACAAATCGGTAATCTCTTCAGTCATTGTAAAAGGTGGAATATATTCATCGTCCATCTTCATTTCCTCCTTGGCATTTACATCCATCTAATCGTTACATCGTTCAGTTGCATTTGATCGAATTTCAGTCACCCAGCCTGCAATTCTCTTTTACCATATCACGGCTCCGAGTTCAGATGTTTTCAGTTGTTTTTGTCTGGGCAAGCGAATTCTGGTCCTAATGTCTAAGAGCACTTGCCTGGCAAACTGGATTTCTTTGGACTTCCCGCTACAGAATCCTCCTTTCTCTGATGAACAAAGCTAGCTCTTTCCATCAGATTCAAAAAACGCACAGATTCAAAAAACGCAGATCTCATTGAAGAGCTCTGCGTTCAATACAATCCAAATTCAATTTCTATTCAACAAGTTAAGGTTATTTTATCTTTTTGAACTCACATGTTTTGACTGATATTTTAGAGTGCATACCAGCCAATGCCCTCATACCGCCAGCCAAGTCTGTGAAGCGCATTAACTTCCCGGGCGCTAGTGGTGTAGTAATGAGCACCAACAGCGGCATTGGGGTTATAAAGGCGATAAACAGGTTTTCCCTGCGCAGTTGCCGTATTTTCCCAGCCTAAGCTTGGAGAAGCAAATGCGGTCCCTTCATCACGCCAGCCAATACGGACTAAATAATCGCGTTCATCAGTATCCATCGTGTAGTGATGATCGCCTGTATTCGGATTATAAAGACGGTAGACATACCATCCTTCATCCGGAGCGTTCCAGCCTACGCCTTCATAAGTCCACCCATTGTAGATCAGAGAATTCTTTTCATTTGAAAAGACAGTGTAGAAATGTTCACCTGTATTTGGATTGTAAAGGCGATACAGCGGATAACTTCCAGCAGCCTGCACCTGACTTGGCAGATAGGCGGCTGCCATCAGCATCAACGATACACATCCCGCTGCGATTCGTTTTGCGTGTTTCATCTCGGTAATCACGTCTCCCTTTCGTTTTCAGTTTCTTCACTCCCTGGACTCGACTTTTCACCCCTGCAAATCTCTGCAAATCTGCCAGGACAGAAAACGCGAGCTCTTTGATACGCCAGACTATCCTTCTTGAGATTTCAGTGATTTAAACTCAGGTCACGAGAGTAATTTTGTCTTCATTGTAATGGATAAATCTAAATCATCAATGTTTTTTACACAGCAAAATCAAAATGTAAGTTATCTCCCCATCAAAACGCTGTTTTTTCCCACACTATCCCGATGAACACTCTATTTCATCACATTAAGACTTGAATTCATCTCAACATGACTGTTCTTGCTCCCAGATCAGTGACCTTCAATCAGCACCCTTCCATAGCCAGGTGCAGCTTTATCTGCCTTTCCGGTTTTCGCAAAACAAATCCGGAGGGGAGGAAAAATTCAGCACAGTATTTTAAATTCGACTTTACTGTAGTAATAAACAGATTTAATAATCCTAAA
Source organism: uncultured Allobaculum sp. (assembly GCA_910577085.1). GTDB lineage: Bacteria > Bacillota_I > Bacilli_A > Erysipelotrichales > Erysipelotrichaceae > Allobaculum. The sequence continues at coordinate 4,231 of CAJTLE010000114.1, forward strand.
TAACAGTAATTAGCTTTTTAAAACAAGATCAGTATTTTCATTCTGATATATTTCGCCCTTATTTATCTCGGAATCCTTCTTTTTATACTCGACCCAGACCATTGAATTATCCGCAAGGAATATCGGCCCGCCATCGTTTTGATACAATACGCCCTTGTTGATATCATACAAGTAATATTGTGGGCGAACTCGATCAGATAATGTATTTGATCCTAGCCATGAAATATAATCCTCGTTCACTTGAACAGATTCAATCCAATCTGATTCAATCAAATATTCAATCTGGCAGTTTTCTAAGTCTACTCGCCCAAGATATATTTCATTCCCTTTGTTTACCGTGATAAACATTTCGGTCCCATTGCTATATAGACCTGAAATATAATTATCTCCATTATTAGTTTCGTATAGAACAGTTTTATTTCGGGTGGACAAATCGAGCTCGATCAGTTGGGTTACTAAGTTTTGATTGTCAATTTTGAGATAATACCATAATCCATTACATTCGATTGGGAATCCACAGTTATCATTTTCAACAACAGTGAAATTTTCATCTTGAAATGAATAGAATTGGTTCGTATAAAATCCATTCTCTGGGTTATAAAAATTAAACATTATTCCATTTGATGAAATGACCGCTTGTGTATAATGTAAAGCTGGAATATTGGCAATTGAATAGATTTCTTTAACACTATTGTTTTTTAAATCATATAAATAATATCGAGAAGTATTATTAGATTGATCACTTTCTTCATAGATGACTAAATCTTTATCAGCGGAAATTATTCCAATGGAGGCTTGTTCTGATTGGCTATTCATATCAGCAATTTTCTTAAACTCTCCATCATTCAAATCATAAGATGCCAAAAATAAGGCTGTTCGATCACTGGATGCATCTCCTTCGCCATATAGGACGTTATTCTCACTTAAATAGGTAGGAATAAATCTAGTGTCATAAGGATACTCATATCTCTTTGAATCAACAAACAAATCACTAATAGGCACTTGACCATAGTCCAAAGTTGAAGGAGGAGCAACTATTGCTTCACTCAGTGTCTTTATTTCGCTACTTGACGTTTCCATATTGGTACTCTGACTGATATTAGTACTCTGACTATTGTTAGAAGGTAAACTATCAGAACTCAAAGATAAATCTTCCTGACATCCGCATAAAGTAAGCGTCAGTATAATTCCTAAGTTAAGAGAACATAATCTTATATTAAATTTATTAGTCTTCCATTGTTGTTTCTGTTCCACCATAAGGTCTATCCTCTTCTATCCAACAATAATCATCTACTTGATGCTTTTCACAGAACTTTGGACTGATTGCTGTTCCGATGAGTAACAGAAGGCTCAGAACTAAAATCAATGTCTTAAAATACTTCGTCAAGATTTTTCTCCTTCTTTTTTGTGATTTAATACTAGTATATTCTTCGCACGATTTATAGCCCCAAAAATTCGAGAACATAAGGAGGGAAAGACATAGGGATGCTGTTAATAATTTAGACTTCATCGAAAAAACACTCAGAAAGAAACATGGCTTGTCATTAGATAGTGTTCCAAATATTGAGTCACTAGAAAATCCGGTGGGATTTAGGGCTTACTGAGGCAAATATCACAGAAAAAGCAGGTGTCTTGGAATGAGACAGTTACTGATAGTTATAATTTAACTGTGAGTATAAGTTATAGGTGGCTGAAAAGGTCTCCTAACCAAAAGGTCCTTCAAAAAGAAAAGATCTGGCTTTTCAGACAATTAGTCGTTCAAAACCAGATCTTCAAGCGGTCAGGTCTCTGATGCCTTACATAAGCGTGTCTGCTGTAGAAGGGAAAATTACCTGATCACGATAGCTGTCATTTTAAATTAAGCTTGGGACTATTTAACTAGCACGGATGGTTGCTGAAATGGCCTGAGAGTGGCTTTATCGGAATTGCCAGGCATTAATTTCAGAATATTGCGGGTCTTCTTCCAGCAATTCTCCTTGGAAGACCATGCAATCCTCTTTACACTGTTCATCTTGCGAATGGTTGTAGTGAAAGGTAAGCAGTGGAAACTCTTGGTTGAACTGGATTTGCTCGGTTGTATGAGGCTCAATGTAAGTCCAGCCTGGTTTTGCAGTTTCAGTGAAGCTGCTTCCCAGTCCACCTAAAGATCCGCCTTTTTCATTTGTCCCTTCAATAAACAGATAGATCTTACCATCTTTTTCAACTCCGACGCTTAATACATTAGACGAATCCGGAAATACAGTTGTTGCGCTGAAAGAAGAATCTTTAAAAGATACGCGTAGCCGAGACAAAGGCTCCATTTCAGAAAACTGCCAATTGTAAAAAACGGTGGACTGATCGTATTCACTGGCCTGGAAAGAGGGCTGGTAATCTTCAATCACGGAAGCTGAGTAATTTGGAGCATTTGAGCAGCCCACAAGAAAAAACAATCCAATCAATCCCAGCTGCTTTTTGTATTTAGGCCGATTATCCCACATCGTTTTAATATACTTCATCAAGCTTTTTCTCCTTCCTTTTTGTGATTTAATACTAGTATGTTCTTTGCACGATTTATAGCTCCAAAAATTCGAGAACATAGGGAGGATGTATGGACGCTGCTAATAATTTAGGTTTTATCGAAAAAATGCTCAGAAAGAAACATGGCTTTTCATTAGACAATGTTTCAAAAGATTTAAAAATTTCAAAAGGCAATTTAAGTGAGATGGAAAATGGCAGACGGTCTCTCAAGGAGACTCTATTTTGTCAGTTTGTGGAACAGTATAAAATCAATTTTGACTTTGATCTCGAGCTTTTGAAAGAGGCCAAACAGCTGCTACAGGCATTAATGGAAGCTTATACATATAAAAATGTTGAAAAAGAACGTCAGATCAAACAGAAATTCTTTGAACAGGAAAAAAAATATGAGTATTCGTTTGCCTGCCTGTATCTTCCTTTAATAAAAGCGTTTTGGACACACAATAAGAAACCGGCAGAATTTACTGGATCTGAACTTGATGCATTCGCAGACGTCTCTGAGTATTTTTCTGTATATGCTCCAGATGAAAAGGCCCTTTTTCTATATCTCAAAGGTCTCGTTGCAAAAAAGAAGCGAAATCTAAATCATGCTCTTCATGAATATTCAGAAGCTTTAGATCTGCTCAATGGAAAAAAGTGGCCACAGCTCGAGGGGATTATTAAGTTAAACTATGCGATTGCACTTTCAGAGTCTTCCTCTTTCTTTTCAGCTTACCTCATCGGGCAAGAAGCCAGCGAAATTTTCTCAAAACATGATAACTATGTCAGGGCGTTAATGAGTTCCAACAATCAAGCAAACTATTTAATTTACCTGCAGGCCTATTCGAATGCTAAAGAAATTTTGAATAGAGTTTTACTGTCGCAGCAATCTTTTCCTGGGCACTCTTTCTCTAAATTTGCGGTTTCAACAATGCTTTTGGCTTTGGTCATGGGGGAAGAATTTGAGCAAGCTATCCAGTTTGCAAAAGAATACCCGATGGATGACGAAGAACGTTATGTAGGAAACAGATCTTTGTTGCCGTATTGTTATTATCGGCTTGGTAAACCAGATCAATGCCTTCTTTCGATGACAGAACTCAGTCAGGAGGCGCTGACTTGTGACGACAAGGCTTTCCATGCCCTATTGATGGCAATTCTTAAAAAGGATAAAGAAAGGATTGAAACAGCTAAGAAAAAAATCATCAGGATTTGCTGCAAACAGCTGAACTGGGCGATGTTGATGGTTATATTTCAATTGCTGATTTGTTACTACAAAGCTGAAAATGAAGTAGATTTGTTAATTGATGCGTACGAATGCAAGGATAAAGTCTGCCGGCATATCCTACCGGTTGAGTGGGAAAGATGATCACTGCCAGTTTCATTCGATTGAAAGACTCATTTCGGAATTGACTGGAGGATTGGTCCGGTTTTCGTTCCGTTTTTGTCGCCAACAGGTTAGAAATAGTTCTTAATCTGGCCAAACCTGCATCAGAAACTGAGTATAGAAATAGATTCATTTTACATTCTAACCTTAGAAAAAGAAGTTATAAGGGTTCTCGAACTTTTGGAATTCTTTCGAAAATATATTTTTAACCTCAGCAGTCGTTAGGAACTGCCAATTGTGTCATTGTTCAAATTTATTTCTGGTCGTATCACTAACATTGAACAGAAATGATGAATGATTTGCACTCCCCTGTTTGGTGAAAGGGGAAATGGTCGGAAACCTGTTCTTTAAAGGTGTTTCCGACCATTTGTCGATTTTGATGAATTGTTCAGGTATAATTGATTTAAACAAGATAGAGTCTATTATAAATATCAGTCTCTGTATTCTATCACCTATTTGCATATTTATATTCGCAATCGTTTTAGATCATATTTACCGAAATCATTTGATTAGTTATAATCGATTGTAAATTATCTATATTCTTTAATGTCAATTAAGAAAATGTAATTAACAGCTTTAGAGTAAAGATCACATGTATCCTCATCGTACTGTTTTTGCAGGTATATTTTGCTAATCAATATTCAAGGAGGACGATTTGATGCATACCAAAAATTCATCCGGAAAAAGATCCCGTTTCTGACTTTTTCTACTGTTTTTTCTCCTGCTCAATTTGTTCGGATTTCTGTCTCACTCTGGTTCAGAAGGTTTATGGGTTGCTCTAATCATGGCTCTTCTCTTTGTTCTGATTGCTGTTCTCTGAGTGTGGCTGAAAAAACAATTGCCAGAAAGCAGGAAATTATATTGTTTCCTTTTACTGTGCGTTGTTTTGCTGATTGTTGGCTATAGTTTTCCCTCTTTCCATCAACCTGAAGGCATGATGGCCGGAACACTGTCCTTCAACTATTCCCAGATCGGATGGATTCTGGTGGGGGTTTCCTGGATCCTATTTGTTGGGTTCTGCCTGCTTCCATTGAACAAGAAACAGTCAATGACCCCACCCAAACTGCCTTGCAATTTGGATGGGGCTTGAAATAAGAAGCTTTCATGCATCTGTTTCAAGCCTGATTGACTAGCCTGAGTCTTAACTGACTACGTTATTTGAGAATCGACCTTTCACGGGTCTAAACAGGCACTCCGGAACGTTCAGCCTAATTCCGGACTCTGCGGATCTGCATTAACCAGCGCCAAGGTCAGGCGCAGTGTGTAGATCAACAAACCTCTTATAACATTGGCGAAGGCTGATGCTTTACACACTTCAAAGGATGCTTTTTGTCCAGAGAAGATTTATTACCCTGGAGGTAAAACTATGGTTTATGTATTAGATATTGACGGTAAACCCTTAATGCCAACCGAAAGGCATGGCAAGGTGCGCCGCCTTTTAAAAGAAAGAAAAGCTAAAGTGGT
>CAJTLE010000115.1 GCA_910577085.1 uncultured Allobaculum sp.
ATGTCAATATATTTTCAAATGATTTTGTGTATTTAATGTGATTTCTTATTAGACATAAAAAAAGGTAGTGGCTCAACGGTTAGTCACTACCTCAGTGGTAAATCAATCAAATTTTGTCAGCAGCCTCCACGGCCAGACCTGTTCTTTTCAAGTGGAAAAGGGCAGGTCTTTTTTGAAAGATGCAGATACATCCGCTCAAAAACAGACGGGTTCATTTCGAATTGTTTTTTCCTTGCTTGTCTATGGACAGAGTCTGGATATGCCTTTGTCGAATGGTGAGCGATATCCGGATTTATTTTGTGAATTGAACCAGAAATGGCAAGCCAGAATCAAAGAAAGACAAAGAACAACTTTTGTATTGTAGGCCGCGTTTTTTGAAATCGAAGCCCAGATGCACAACTGGAGCGATCAGAAAAACCGAAAATGTGACAGCCGTCTGTCGGCAGTTTCTGAAAGGGGTTGCACCAAAACCCCTCTCAGATCGCAAAAACAAAGGCGGAAATTAAAAGACGAACGAAAAATCGCCTTTGTTCAGAAATGGATTTTTCTGTCCAGGCTTTAACAAAATAATCGATGATAGATAAAGTGAATATCTATCCAAGTTAAAATCTTCACATGGTCAGAGTGAGAAATATTTGTCTGCCGGTCCTGAAACTGCCACTGCGAAGATATCACTATTTGCGAGAAATAGAACACAAAATCAGAAGTAAATTCTGGTTCAGCTCTGTTAACATGCACTCATCACCCCACGCAGTCTATCTGCCGGGAATGATCGTACGAATCTCTGCCCGGCCAGCAGAAACGAGTGATACTTTGAGCGCTATTCAATCTAAATCGATTTGCGCTTGATGTATGATCAGCATGAACCATAAAAATGCCGGCCCAAAGTCGGCCGATTCTAGATAAGGAAGAAAGAGATATGAAAGTCTGCACCACGCTTAAAACAATCAGCGCGCAGGAAAACTATTTTTCCGTACAGACCAATGCCGTTGAAATCCGGATCTGGTTTTTAACGGATGACATTGTGCGCATCCGCGCCGGTTTCGACCAGGACTGGGACGAGGCGTCTTATTCATTAGTGACGACCGCCTGGCCAAGCCGAACGGATGAACTGTTTGCCAATGTCCGCAAACGCATTGAAACTGCCCCTGCCACTTTAATCGATGGCGAAGATGAAGCCATCATCCAGGGACGCCGCTTAAAAGTTGTTCTTCATAAATCCCCCTTCACCATTTCGATTTTTGATGCCAATGGTGAACTGCTCCACGCCGATATCCCGGATCTGGCTTATCGCATGGACAGCAACAACCGCCGTATGCACACCAGCCAGATTGAAGCCGATGACTTCTTCTACGGCTTCGGGGAAAAATCTGGCGAAATCAATAAAGCCCAGAAATTCATGAACATGGCCCCTGGTGATGCGATGGGGTATGACCCCAAGGAAACAGATTCCTTATACAAGCATATTCCGTTTTATATCCGTCTTAACCAGAGTACGAAACATGCGGTTGGCTACTTCTATCACAATACCGCTGAATGTGACTTCAACATGGGCAAAGAAAAACGCAACTACTGGCATCGCTATTCCACTTACCGTACGGATGCAGGGGATATCGACCTGTTTTTAATCGCGGGTCCTGGTATTGACGAAGTCATTGAACGCTATACCGATCTGACCGGAAAATCCGTCATGCTTCCCAAAGCTGCCCTTGGCTATCTTGGAAGTTCGATGTATTACCCGGAACTTCCAGAAGATTGCGATGATGCAATCTTAGATTTCATCGAAACAACGCATGAAGAAAAGATTCCGGTGGATGGCTTCCAGTTATCCTCTGGCTATTGCGCTGTTGATACGCCAGAAGGCATCAAACGCTGCTCTTTTACCTGGAACAACAAGCGTTTCAAAGATCCAAAACAATGGTTCGAACAGATGTATGCCAATGGCGTTGTCGTTTCTCCAAATATTAAGCCGGGAATGCTTCTGGTTCATCCGCTTTTAGAGCAGATGAAAGAACAGGATCTCTTCTTAAAATGCTCAGAGGATAACGAAGGGGTCGATGGCTATGCGGTTGGCACATGGTGGGGCGGTCCGGGTCTGTTCGTGGATTTCACCCAGGAAAAGAACCGCACAATCTGGAAACAGTACATCAAAGATGCCCTGCTTGCCTACGGCTGCCGCTCCATCTGGAATGACAATTGCGAATATGACTCTTTAGTCGATAAAGATGCCAAAGCCAGCTTTGAAGGTAAAGGAGCGCGGATTGGAGACATCAAACCGGTCATGTCCAATCTGATGTGCCAGTTATCCAATGAAGCCATCGAAGAATATGATCCGAACTGCCGTCCGTTCAGCGTCTGCCGTTCTGGTCATGCTGGCATTCAGCGCTATGCCCAGGTCTGGGCGGGGGATAACCTGACTTGCTGGGACAGCCTGAAATACAACATTGCCACCATCTTAGGCATGGGCCTTTCCGGGGTTGCCAATCAGGGCTGCGACATTGGCGGTTTCTATGGCGTTGCCCCTGAATCGGAACTGTTTGTGCGGTGGGTCCAGAACGGAATTTTCCAGCCGCGTTTCTCGATTCATTCGACCAACACGGACAATACCGTGACAGAACCCTGGATGTACTCCGATCAGAAAGAGCGCATCCGGGCTGCGATCGATTTGCGCTATACGCTTTCCCCAACTCTGTATTCTTTGATGTTTAAGGCTCATGAAACCGGTCTGCCCATTTTGCAGCCGTTGTTCATGACTTTCCAGAACGATCCAAAGACCTACAACGAAGGGGTTGACTTCATGTTTGGCGATCATCTGCTGGTGGCCAACGTTGTGGAAAAAGGACAGAAAGTCCGGAAAGTATATCTGCCAGAAACCGTAGACCCCAATGAAAAATTCTATGACTTCTGGACGCGTGAAGAATACGAACCAGGAAGTGAAATTGAACTGGATGTCGATCTGTCTTCCATTCCAATGTTTGTCCGTTCCGGTGCAATCCTGCCGATGTCCGGCAACCGCCTGAGCAATTTGATGACCCAGAAAACAACCGATCTGGAAATTCTGATGGCCCCGGATGTGAACAGTGAATTCGTTCTTTACGAAGATGATGGCCAGACCAATAACTACCGCCATGGCGACTTTCTGAAAACAACGATTGCCGTCGAGACCGGGGAAAGAACGTATATCCGCTTTACCCATGAGGGAAACTATCAGAGCGCAGTTGAAACGGTTGCCCTCGACATTATTCACCGCGATAAGGCTCCATTCTTTGTGATGGTTGAGGGTAAGGAAATTCCACACTTCCTGCACCGCCGCAAATTTGAAGAAGCGACAACCGGCTGGTATTACTCCCAGCGTTTGAAATCAGTTCTGATCAAATATCCAAATCCAAAAACGGATTACGAAGTGCTCGTTTCCTTCGAACAGTTCGATCTGATTGGCATGTAACCAGACTGGTTTCCAAAACCGGAACACCCTCATTCTGTCTGGCCTTTAAAGCAAGGCAGGGCTGTTTCTGGCCCAAAGTCTGACAGAATGCCAAACTTTCATTTTAAAACAGCAAGGTTTCAAAGACGACGGAGTCAATCCGGGTGCCTTTTGAAACCCTGATCGATATCGAGAAAAGACTGGCAGAAGCCAGAACTAGAAAAGGAAAACAGAATTCTATGCAAGGATTTCGAACGATGGTCCGCAAGGGCCTTTCCCTGTGTGTTTCTGGATTTATCGGCGCTTCAGTGCTTTGCGGCTGCTCGGCTGGATCCCCAACATCCAGTGCCGATGCAACGCCTGAAAATCCGATGATTCTCGACCTGGCCCATGGCCTTTCCGAAACACATACCGTCCATATTGCGATGACGGAATTTGCCAAAGAAGTAGAAAACAAAACCGGTGGACGCATCCGCATCAAAATCTTCCCGAACGGTCAGTTAGGATCCGAAGACGAAAATATGGAACAGCTGCAGGCCGGTGTCATTGCGATGACCAAAGTCTCCGCCCCGGGTCTTGCTACCTTTACGGAAGAATACAACGTCTTTGGTCTGCCTTATATCTTTGAATCCACCGAAGACTTTTATGAAGTCATGGATTCCCAGGGAATGCGCGACTTCTTCTTATCCACTGGCGATGACGGTTATGTCACACTGACCTACTATACCTCCGGTGCCCGTTCCTTCTACACCAAGGACAAACCAATCCGCACGCCGGAAGATCTTAAAGGTCTGAAGATCCGTGTCCAGAACATGAAAAGCCAGACCGACATGATGAAATACCTCGGCGGCACGCCAGTGGCCATGTCTTATGGAGAAGTGTTCACCTCTTTACAGACGGGGATCATCGACGGGACTGAAAACAACGAAACGGCTTTAACAACCGGTAAGCATGGTGAGATCTGCAAATACTACTCTGTTGACCAGCACGCCATGATTCCGGACGTTCTGATTATGTCGGATAAAGTCTGGTCGCAGATCACGCCTGAAGACCAGCAGCTGATTTTAGAAGCTGCGCATGAATCGACTGATTCGCACAAAATCATGTGGGATCAGGCGATTGAAGAGGCAGTCAAAGAAGCGGAAGAAACGATGGGCGTCACCTTCGTTTACGACGTGGATAAAGAAGCTTTCCGTCAGGCGACGGCTCCAATGGTGGAAGAATACTCTGCCCAGTATCCAGGCGTGGCCAAACTGCTTGAAGTGATCGAGCAGGCCAGAAAGGAAAAATAATCATGCAGGAAATTTTAGGCAAAATTAAATATGGCATGGACAAGTTTCTTGCGATCTTCTGCGCGATTCTGTTGTCCTTTATGACCATTCTGGTCTTAATTCAGGTTATTTCCCGCTATGTGTTTAACAGCCCGGCGGCATTTACAGAAGAACTGGTCCGCTACTCTCTGATCTGGACCGGATTTATCGGAGCGGCCTATGCCTTCTCCACCCGTGAACATATGGCTTTAGGTCTGGTCAAAGATAAAATGACTGGCGAGCCGAAAAAAGCGCTGATGGTATTTATCGACGCCCTAATCTTATTGATCGCAATCTTTGTGATCACCATTGGCGGCTTCAAACTGGCTATGTCGGCCCGGATGGAATTCTCGGCTTTGTTAGGCGTTCCCAGAAGCCTTGTGTATGGTATTGCGCCAGTTTCGGGGGTCTGCATTATCCTGGCGCAGATCATCAATCTGTATGAAGACCTGACCGGAAAAACGGTCAGCTGGGCACCAAAATCCAAAAAAGCGGCTGCCAAGGAGGTAGAAGCATGAGTTTAACTTTAGTGACAATCCTTCTGTTTGCGGTCTTTGGCGTCCTGTTATTTCTGGGCGTACCGATTTCCGTCAGCATTCTGGCTTCCTCGATCGTAACCGCCCTGTCGTCTTTGTCATGGGACCAGGTTACGTTCATCACTGTGCAGAAAATGTGTACGGGGGTTGAGTCTTTCTCGCTGTTAGCCGTGCCGCTGTTTATTCTGGCCGGCAATATTATGAACAACGGGGGAATTGCCCGCCGCCTGGTTAATCTTGCCCAGCTTCTGGTTGGCAAGGTTCCTGGCTCCATGGCACAGGCGAACATTCTGGGCAATATGTTGTTTGGGGCTTTATCCGGCTCGTCTGTTGCGGCTGCTTCGGCGATGGGTGGCTGTATTGCGCCAATCGAAGAAGAAAACGGCTATGATCCGGCGTATTCGGCAGCCGCAAACATTGCGTCGGCTCCGACAGGTCTTCTGATTCCGCCAACTTCGGCGTTCATCGTGTACTCCACAGTTGCGGGCGGTGTTTCGATTTCGACTTTATTTATGGCCGGTTATCTGCCTGGATTCTTAATGGGCGGTGCCTGCATGTTAGTGGCCTTTATCATGGCCAAACGCATGGGCATGAAACCGACGCCAGTGAAACTGGATGGCAGTGTCTGGAAAGTGGTCTGGGATGCAATTCCTTCGCTACTGTTGATTGTCATTGTTATCGGTGGAATTGTCGGCGGCGCCTTTACCGCAACCGAAGGGGCTGGTGTTGCGGTGCTGTATTGCCTGATTCTGTCGATTGTCTACAAGAGCATTACCTTCAAAAGCTTTATGGAAATCCTGCTCAACTCCGCCAAGACTTCCGGTATCATTCTGTTTCTGATCTCGGCTTCTTCGGCCATGTCCTTTGTCATGGCCTACGCCGGCATTCCCGAAGCCATCTCGAATGGTCTGTTGTCTCTGACTGAGAACAAGTACATCATCTTACTGCTGATGAACGTAATTCTGCTGGTGGTCGGGATGTTTATGGATATCACGCCGGCGATCCTGATCTTTACCCCAATCTTCCTGCCAATTGCGATGAAGTTTGGAATGACGGATATTCAGTTTGGCGTCATGTTAATCTTCAACATGTGTCTTGGCAATATCACGCCGCCGGTTGGCTCGGTCCTCTTTGTCGGTTGTGGAATCGGCCATGTCACCATCGAACAGGTCACACCAAAACTGATTCCTTACTTTGTGGTCCTGGTCATCGCCCTGTTAATGGTGACTTTCATTCCGGGTATTTCGTTGTGGATTCCGCAGCTGCTCGGTCTGATCTGAATGGTTTAAAAATACTTAACTCTCTCATTGTTTTTCATCAATCTTTTTGAAGAATAGAAGGCCGTCTGCCGTAAGATTCTGGATGATTCTTACACGCAGACGGCCTTTTTGGCTTCTTTGATTTTTGCCTCAGGATTGTGGTGCCGGTTTTTTCAGGTCGATTTTTTGATCGGTATAAAGCGGATTGGTCAGCAGTTCGCCCTGAGGGGTAACGAATGCTTTGGCAGCTTCCGTGTCTCCTTGAAGCAGCCACAGAAACCACGCGGTCACGTAACCGTCGGCTGAATACAGCATCTGGTCATGGGTGGTATTTTTGCGGCGAAACTGGACTTTGGGGGCTGAAATTTCATTGGCAATGGCAGTCAGCTGATCGCCAGTGACAACCCAGTCATCCCCGCCGCCTTCGCCAGACGCCAATAAGATAGGTGTCTGGATCTTTGCGGCGTCATAGTCCCATTCCAGATTGTATGCCAGTTCCATATTGGTTGGGGACAGAGCTGCGGCTGCTTTGTAGATCTCTTTGTTTTTGCCTTCCGTAATCGCATTAAACACTCCGACTCCGCCCTGCGAATGGCCGACAATACCAACATGGGAAAGATCAACTTTCTGATAAAAGATATTTTCTTTGTTTTCATCGATCTGCTTATTCTGGTTCATGCGGCGCAGATGGCTGACACACAGATCGGCACCAAAACCATTCCAGGAATACATTTCTTCGGTTCCGATGACAATGAATCCCCAGGAGGCATAATGGCGGGCCAGTCTGGAGTATTTGGAAAGGGGTGTGCCGCTGCCGTTACAAAGAACGATGACCGGGTATTGCTGATCAGTCGTTTCCAGTTCGGTCGGATAGGCAATTTCATATTTCTTGAATTCCTGCAAAACAGGCTGGTCGAGCCATTTGGTTGCATAGGAGCCATCCGCCAGATACTTGGTTTCAATTTCACCTGCTGTCTGGACTTTGGATTGATAGTCGTTGGGGATGGCGGGCTTGTTTTTAAGATAGATCCAAAGACCAACAAAAATAACCACAATCACGATGATGAGGATCAAAACGATTTTGAGAAATTTTTTCATAGGGTTCTCCGATTGATAAGAGGACCGGCTGGAAACTGTCCGATAAAGAAAAAAGAAATAGAGGACTCAAATGAAGAGTCCTGAAGAAGATAGGGATGTCTGGGTCTATTCCAAAGGTATCGCTTTTTGGGCCGATCATGATACGATCGTATCCTAGAAGATCTCATTTCATTCGTCAATGCGGATGCCGGCTGGGGATACAAACGGCCGTATTCGTATCCGCATTCAAAGACTGCAACTTTATGATCTGGCGGAATGGATCAGACAGAAAGAAGGAAAACCAGATGGAAAGACAGAATGGAAAACAAAGTGAATCGACTGACCTGAAAACAAAGTCTTCCCCCAGAAAAGCAGCCAGCAAAGACCTCAAAGACTGCCTGGCCGATGCGCCTCTTCAGCTGGTTGTGATCAAGCCGATCGAAAAGATTACCGTCGATGAACTGGCCGCAAAAGCGGGCGTAGGCCGGGCCACCTATTTTCGGGCTTTCCATTCCAAACAGGAAGTGGTTACGTACAAGATTGTCCGGCTGTGGGATGAATATGCGAGCAGGCACAATCTGAAAATTCATGACCGCTTTGATCTGGACAACGCCAGAGCTTTCTTTGCGTTTAACCTTGAAATTCGAAATGTACTTCAGGTGCTTTATCAGGCAGATCTTCAGCAGACGCTTTATGACGCGTTTTGCCAAGTCTTGCTTGGCTTTGAACAAGAGACGGAGCTGCTGCATCGTTTTCGCGAGAAGTACTATGCCTATGGTCTGTATGGCTTGCTGGATGAGTGGATCCGTAACGACTTTCAGCCTGGCCCGGAACAGATGGCACAAATGTTGAGGCAGATTGTCCGTTCGCCTTACGTAGACCAGATGGAGAAAGTGGATACTCTTTCAGAGTGGTAAAGACGAAGCCTGAACAACTGGACAGTTTTAGAACGAGACAAAGGTAAGGAAAAGACCATCGAGAGTTCTGTGTAAGAACTCTCGATGGTCTTTTGGCTTGTGGAAGGGATTGTGAATCTCAACCGGACCTCAGTCAATCTCAATCAGTATTGATTGTGGATATCTTCAAAGGCGGCTGGCAGATCACGCATCAGAATATGGGATCCATCATCCAGGACGGCAGTCCCATTGACCGAGCCAAAGTACTGATGCTGGTTGGAACGGATGACTTTCATATCGATATTTGCGGCCCGATCGAGTGCTGGCGTGAAGACTGCTTCAAATCGACGGTCATTGGAGGTCAGCACCCAGGGCAGCATTGGGTCTTCCGGAATATAAAAGCGGATCTGATCCAGTTTGTGGATTTTGCCGCGATAGAACAGAATGTTCTCGCTGGCGGCGCGCAGATCGCCAAAGCCATAACCAAGGTTAAAGCCGAATAATTCGCCATCAACGATTGCTGAGGCAGTGCCCCAGTACCAGTGCGTTTTATATGGCCAATAGCCACGGCCCCAGTCCAGAACACCGCAGTGTTCATCCTTATGGAAACGGTAGATTTTGTAGTTGAAGACGACTTTGCCCTCAACAGGCATGCAGTTGCATTTTTCATATGTTAGGCAAGGATACCCCATCCAAATTGCTATGCAGTTTGGGTGGGGAGGAATTGCCGAATTGCTGTTTCTTTGATGTATCCGTCTGCTCTTTCCAGAAGAGTCAGTTTCCTCATTGATGCAGATTTATGGATTGTTTCTCCAAAA
>CAJTLE010000116.1 GCA_910577085.1 uncultured Allobaculum sp.
CTTTGCGTACATCCGATCTGCCTGGCGTATTCAGCAGTTTTTAAATACTTTGATTCTGAAGATCTTTTCATAATATATTGATACAATATAAGACAATTATTATCAATATAATACATCAAATATTAACCGTTTAATATCATCCAATCAACTACTGCCCTCACTAGCTTTTCTTCGATACTTACTTCTTTATATCCTCTCCTGTTTAGTCTCTTGGGGTCATCACCCATCAGACTCAAAAGGAGCAATGCGCAAAGTCCAATCATATCCGGCCGGTCGGTGAGGGATCGAAGTTCTTCTATAATTCCTTCTTCGTGATGGAGAGCCGATTCTTGCAAAGGCATACCAAAATGCCTGTTAATAAAGCAAAGGCACTCTTCAAGGTCCGGATTCATAAATCCAAAAGACTTGGCCGTCATTGTGACAACTCTCATTAGAATTTTTCTGATTGTATCAACTCGGTTTGCCAGATTTTCAAAATCAAAACCGAGTCCATCAAGCAGAGCACATACTGCTCCACTCTCCGCGGCCAGAAGATACATGGAAAGACCAATATCATTGTTGGAAAACACTTCCGAGTTAGTGAGTTCGTACAATAGTTCATCAATGTTGTATGGAAATGGAATTTCATCCTTAACAAATTCGTAATGGATCTGTATATCGTGAACTCCGAACGGAATAGTGGAATATTGTTCTGTGTTGTTAATCAAAAGCTCATATCTTGGATTCATTGTTCCCCCCTGTTCAGTGACTGACCCTACCTGAAAGTTTGCTTCACCAACTTTCATGGCAGCCTATGGCCAAAGGTCATGACATCTATTTGCGGATAAACTTCTGGTCGTGTTCTGGCAGTTCATCGGGTGTAAACCGTTCGACCTTCATCAACAGATCATACTTGTCTCGCAGTCTGGCAATTTCTTTCATGACTGGCAGCGCATGATGACGGTCAATAGCTTCCTGGTTTTCCCAGCGGTCAATCAGCAAAACCGTTTCCGGATCATCAGCCGAAAAAAAGTATTCATAGCGTTCGTTACCTGGTTCATTTCGGATAAACTCCACCAGACCAGATTCGGTCATTTCCCTGACGAATTCTCTGGCCGCCCCATTTTTGCCCGTATAATACAGATTTACAACAATACTCACTTGCCTGTCTCTTCCTTTCTGCCGGCATCCGGGGATTTCAAACCTTTTCTTTTCCATCCTCTGTGATGCCGGTCTGATTTTGTTTAACCATTTCCATGCTTTGAAATGATTTCTGATAACTCTACTATGCCTTAAATCCACTTCAAAGAGAGTCATTTTCTGCTTTTTCTTCTTTTAGCATCCAGTTTTTTCGATTTTCGACTCTCGAATTGCTGACTGCTCAGGTCTATCTCAGGCCACTGAATCTATCGGCCAAAATCAGTTTGCGTGCTGGCGCAGATACTCCAGGTATTCTGGAGTCTTTGACCAGTACTTGATCCCCCAGTTTTCAAAATTCCATTCATCCATATAGTTGTTGCATTCATAATCAATGTAAAACAGCTCGTCATTCTGGACGACGAAATTGGTTGGAAAATAGTCGATGTTCGTATGGGCCGGATAGAGCCGCTGGCACATCTGATGGATCTGCTCAAAATAAGAAGGTTCCATCTTGTCCTGGCTGACCAGATCAAAAATGGTTTCCCCTTCAATGTAGTCTTTTAAAATCCGTTCGTTTTCGATGTCGACATCCAGCATTTTGGGCATTCGGATGCCAAGATCTTTGAGATGATGATAATCGCGGATCTCCGATTCAATCTTGTTGCCAAACTGGTAGTAGTCGCAGAGCTCATGATGAATCTGTTTGAGAACATATTGTCTGTCTTTGTCCTTGACCAGATACGAATAGCCGCCTTTGCCTTTCCCGAGCAGTTTGATTACTTTAAATGTTTTTCCGTTCACGCTCATCCATTCACGCATTGTTCTTTCCTTTCCTGCTGATTTTTCGCATTCAACCCAACGATTCCCTGTTTGCGAATCCTTGTTTCCATCTTACTGTTTGTCACTCCTGTCACAAATCTTCATTTCCAGACTGTAAGAAAGAGACATAAAGAAGTCCTGGACTCTTCCATTTGTGGACTGGTCTGTCCATAAGAGGAGGAATGGAAATGAAAACCGATTCAACCAGAAAGCAGATAAAATCGGCGATCGAGGGAAACAGAAAATGGAAGACATCCAAGGACATCTTCCGTCTGGTGGTAACGTATCAGTTTTATGAGAGTTAAAGACTATTTTATAAGGACGAAGGTCTATTTCTCATCTTTCTTTTCGTCGATTAAAACTGTACCGGCAGGTGGATTTTGCAGGATGGCTCCAACAACCGGATGGGGAATGTAGGCTTCATTGAGGTACGCAATTTCTTCGGGCGTTAAATGAATGTTGAGCGCATTCACTGCATCATCGATATATCTGGCTTTTGTTGCTCCGATAATTGGAGCATCAATGCCCTGCGCCCATTGCCAGGCCAGCGCAATTTCACTCATTTTGCAGCCATGTTTTTTAGCCAGTTCATCGGCACGGGCAACAATTTTCATGTCTTCCTGCTCCATGCGGTCATATTTTCCCTTCAAAACATTATCGGTCTGCGCTCTTAATGAGTCTCCCTTCCATTCTGGGTGGGTCAGATGACCACCTGCAAGTGGAGAATAGGGCATCAGCGTGACATTCATCTGTTTGCAGATTGGAATCAGATCGCGCTCATCTTCTCGGTAGAGCATATTATAGTGGTTTTCCATCGCTGCGAACTGTGTCCAGCCATGGTCTTTGGCACACTGCTGCATATTATAAAACTGATAGCCATACATAGCCGAAGCGCCGATCGCCCGGACTTTTCCGCTCTTGACCAGCTCATTTAAAGCTTCCATGGTTTCTTCAATTGGCGTGTCGTAATCAAAGCGATGAATGATGTACAGATCCAGATAGTCAGTTCCTAAACGCTTAAGTGTTCCATCGATTTCACGGAAAATTGCTTCTTTGCTTAAACGGCCAGGATTGAAATAGACTTTGGAAGCAATGACCACATCCTCGCGTTTTGCATATTTGCGTAAGACTTTTCCCAGATATTCTTCACTCGTTCCTTCGGAGTAGCAGTTTGCGGTATCAAAGAAATTGATTCCGGCATCCAGGGCATGCTTGACGATTTTTTCTGTTTCTTCTTCATCCAGTGTCCAGCCATGCATTGTGCCGCGTTTTCCAAAACTCATGCATCCAAGGCAGATTTTGGAAATCCTGATTCCGGTATTGCCAAGAGTTGTATATTCCATCGTAATTCTCCTTCTCTGTTTCTCACCAGCAGGAAAGATTCAGAAATGCTTCAGAGACAATTCTGCCCATCTGTTCTGAATTCCCCTGCTTTTCTTTCCAGCATCCATATTTGAGCTGGAAGCTGATGATTTGATTGTAGAAGAATTGCCTGATTTATTGAAATACTTATTGGTACAATCGATCAATGCTCATAAAGCATAACATTGCCTTCCTCACTGTCCATTGGCTGTCTCCATCTTCTATCTGAAATCCAAAACCAAAAAGACTGCCCAACCAGGCCTGAAGTCTGGTAGAGGCAGTCTTATCTGATTCTGAGTTTTTCTGGTCAGCAGCTGACATAGCCGCTTCTCTTTTCAAAGTGTGGACCGAAGCCAGCACTCGTTTACAATCATCAGTGCTGTTTTTCTGAAGATTTACGCATTTTTCGTTCCAGAATTGCACTGAATGCCATCAATCCAAAAGCACCGCCCATCATTTCTGCCCAATGTCCGGCACTGGTTTTAGCGGCCGTGGCGACGCTGTTTTGCGTCTTCTTATTGCTTGTGCTCTTGGTATCGATACTGGTCCTGTTTTCAGAGGTTGAATTTTGAGCGGCCTTGTTTACAACGACCGGTTTAGTCGTGAGTTTTGGGCTCGTGCTGGTTGGATTTGTCGGTGTATCCGGAGTGGTCGTATGCGAAGCTGGCTCACGCGGTTCCTCTGGCGTTGGGGTTGTCTTCTGCGTGTTGGTGAAGGTTACCTGGTCAACCTTTTCAGCCGGTAAGAAGAACAGTCCGAAAAGATCAGATGGATGCAAAGTCACTGCAGCTTGCAGCGTACCATCCAGTTTCTTTGTGACCTTGACGCGCACTTGATAGAGCGTCGTGTCATATTCAACCTCTTTCTGGCTGTCATTGACTTCCTCAATGATATAGGTATAGGTTCCCGTTTTCTCATAAGGTGGCAGAGTGAATTCGAAGGAACCGTCCTGGTCATTGGTAGTCTTCAGATCCAATCCTTCTCCTTCAAGGTGGAAGGTGAACTGGTCTTTGCTTAACGTACCATTTTTAAAGATCTTCTGTCCTTTGATTGAAATTGGCTCGGTCTTCACAACTGGTGGAATGGTGTACTTGTTGGTGACGACATTGCCCTCTGGATAGGAAACGGTCGCCTCCAGGGTCTTTGAATCCTTGCCTGTTTGTTCAACGCTGATTGTCACTGGATATTCAGTCTCATCATAGATGATGCCCTTCTGTTTGAGATTAGCTTCTTTAACCGTGTAGGTGTACGTGCCTGGTTTGGTGAAACTGAGCTCTTTAAAGACAACCTGACCCTTGGCATCGTTGGGCGCACTCGCAATCAGCTTTCCATTGGCATCATGTAATCCAAAGACAAATTGATTGGCTTTCAGACTTATATCCTGCAAATCCTGCTTTGTGTCCTCTGGAAGCAGTACTTTCTGGAAGCGGATCTGCGCCTTGGCTAAAACGGCAGGGCTGTACGTGTTGGTAAAGGTTTTCTGGTCTCCCTCTGGCGTGGCCATCAGGGTCTTTCCGTCCTGAGTGACATGAATCGTTACGGTATAAGCTGTCGAATCATAGGTAATGTCGTGCTGACCGTCGTTCACTTCAGAAACTGTATATACATAGTCTCCTGGCTGATCAAAGCTCACAGGTGCAAACGCAATCTTTCCGTCGGCATCGTTAACAGCTGTCTCAATTTCTTTGCCCTGACTATCTTTCAGAACAAAGCTGAACTCGGCATTCTGAAGGGGACGATCTGCTGGCTGGTCTTTTTCTTCCGGCAAAAGTTTCTTGTAGAAGGTTAAAGACACTTCAGCCGTTTGTGGATTCAATGGCGTGTATTTGTTTGTGATTGTCTGCCCATCCGGATAGTCCACATCGGCTTTCAGCTGACCGGCCTGATCGCTGACATGAACCGTTACTGGATAGGAGTGAGAATCATACGTGATTTCCTCTTCACTTCCTTGAACTTCACGAACGGTGTACTTGTAGTCGCCGACCTGTGTGAAAGAATCTGGCAGATCAAAGAGAATCGTTCCATCGGCAGTGTTTGTGGCGGCTGCAATCTGCTGGCCATTTTCATCAAAGAGGACAAAACTGAATTCTTTGTCTTTCATCTCGCGATCATCTGGCAAAGAGTCCGTCGTATCCGCACACACGAGCTGCTTTTTAAAGGTGATCGATGCCTGAACTTCTTTTGACTGGTAGAAGTTGGTCATCGTCTGCCCTTCTGGATAGATGACATGGGCTTCGAGTTGTCCATCATCATCAAAAACAACAATCTTTACCGGACATCCATTGACATCGTATTTCATTCCAGGCTCATTTCCCGGATCTTCTTTGAGCGTATCGGTATAGGTGCCCGCCTGGTCAAATTCAAGAGCGTTAAAGAGGATGGCCCCACTGGCATCGTTGTTGGCTGTTGCAATCTCTTTTCCATCCTGGTCAAAAAGCGTGAAGCTGAACTCATTTTCTTTGACCTGGCGATCTGTTGGTAAAGACTTGCTCTGGTCCAAAGGCAGCAACTGCTTTGTAAATCTCAGATTTACCTTGGCCGCTTTTGGTTTTGGTTTCGAATACGTATTGGTGATCAGCTGGCCTTGCGGATATTCAACATTGGCTTCCAGCTCACCGGCCTGATCGGTAACATGAACCGCAATTGGGTATTCGTTCGAATCATAGCTCATGCCTTTCTCGGTACCCGCTATTTCTCTTACCGTGTAGGTGTAGTCTCCTGCCTCACTGAAGGAAACTGGAGCAAAGCTGATCTTTCCCTGGGCATCATTGGCAACTGTTTCAAGCTCTTTTCCATCCTGATCATAGAGGATAAAGCTGAATTCCTGATCCTTCAGCTGGCGATCTTGTGATGGCGAAGAACAGAGCAGCTGTTTCTGAAATTGAAATGCGGTCTGGACAGGCTCTGGGTTGTAGTAGTTCATGAACGCTGTCTGGGTTGGATAGTTCACTTTGGCTTCCAGCTGACCGCGATTGTCCGTGACGGTGATTGTTACTGGATATTCAGTGGAATCGTAAGTTATTCCTGCTTCTTTTCCTTGCACCTCTTTAACGGTATAGGAATACGTTCCCGCTTTTGTAAAGGCAATCGGATCAAATGCAATCGTTCCATCTGCTTGGTTGGATGCGGTAGAAACTACGTTTCCAGCTTCATCAAAAAGAGTAAAGCTGAACTCTCTGTCTTTGAGCTGGCGATCTGTTGGCAAGGACTGATTCTGGCCCTGACGGAAGAGTTTCTTTTGGAACGTGATCGCGGCAGTCGTCTTTTCAGGCTGGTAGTGGTTGATAAAGACGATTGGCGTATTCTGCTTCTGGATCTTGGCCGTAAGACCATTGTCCGTATTGGTAACGCTGATGGTTACAGAATATTTCGTCTGGTCATAGACCATACCCGTTTCGTTTCCAGCATTTTCCCAAATGGAGTAGGTGTAAGTTCCCGCCTTTGTAAAGGTCAGCGGGGAGAACACAACATCTCCATTGGCATCATTGGTGATGGTTTCAATTTCTTTTTCTTCTTTCTGACCGTCATTTTTCTGACCGTCATTTTCCTGATCCTTCTGAACACTGGACAATGTGAAGGAGAATTCCCCTGCTTTTACTGGTCTGGAGGTTTGTGAAGATGTATCCTGGCCGATCGGAGCCAGAATTTTTCTGGCCTGAATGGTCGCCTGGGCTTCACTGACTTCATGCCAGGTGGTTTCACTTGGATGGTTGATCGGTGTTCCATCCGCTTCAACCAGGACAGCCTGGTTTTTGATGATATATTTCCGAGCCTGTTCGTCGAGTTTTAAATTCTCATCGATCTTAGCCGGGATGGTAATGACCACATGCGCACCTGGGCTAAGCTGCGGAATCATGGTCCGAAGAGTCTGGCCATCCATCTTGCCTGTCACCTTGTCATCAATGGATGTTCCCTTGGTATCCAGAGCGCTGGAATACATTGTGTAATGAATCTGGGACGGATCAATCTTGAGGGCATCATCAAATGTATCGTTGATCACGATCGTATCCGCCTGACAATCTGGATCCTCATTGGTCACATTCAACGTATACGTAATGGTATCCCCCACCTGAACCTGGGCCGGACTGGCTTCGGTTCCACTGACTGGATTAGAGGATTTGCTTAAAACAACATCCGGCGCCTTCAAAGTGACCGTAACCGGATTGGACATTTCCACATTCGTCTTCTGATCAGAACCATCAGGCGACGCTTTCAGAAACGCTGCATTTCTGGTCTGGCCGCCAGCTGGTGCTTTTGGCGCCTGCATATAGATCACAACCTGCGCTCCCTGTCCTTTTGCGAACAGGAATGGAGTTCCATCTGGTTTTTGGGAAGCGTCAATCGCAATTCCCGTGACCGTTGCCGGATCATCCGGCTCAGTGGTACTCCATAGGCTGGTATTGGTCAGATCGAAAACTGGATTGTCTGCGGCATCTTCAGCTTTCACCTTCAGATTTTTCTGGGTTGTATAGTAAACAATCGGCTTAGCGCCCTTTGCTGCGAGTTCACTGGTATCCACGCGCTTGAATGTGCCTTTCCAGTCACTGCCCATTCCATCGACCTGTTCAAGAAAGTCATACATCACTACATTACCCGTTGACTGATCAGTGGAAGAAGCATAGCGGACTTTGTATTCATACTGCTGGTTTGGAGTGACGCTGGCAGATTGGGAATAGCTGTCATCTGTTGCCGCCCGCACTTCCTTAGAAAATCCATAAAGACTGGCGATTGGCTGCGTAATGGAAACAAATGTATCTGCATACAGCTTATTGTTCACTTTGTTATTGAGCAGATCTGGGATATTTCCATAATACTTGCGATCTACATCCCCTGTAGTTCTTGGACGAATCGTCTTCTCCCCCGAATACAGAGGGCCGTCTTCAGAGACATAGACATAACTGTTTGTCAGATCGCGGCCATTATCCAGAATGTTTTCCCAGGAATCATAAGCGGTGTAATTGACATGGATTCCTGTATTCATATTGAATCCCTGAATTTTGAAGTTTTTGGCTTTGGCTGGTTTTTCAACATGAATAACCAGCATGGTCTGGCCGCTGTTTTCCCAGTCCGGAATCTGCTTGAGGGTATGGGGATAAATAGTGTTATCAATTCCCCTGGCGACAATCGACGCGCTGTTCACGGTTAAACCTTTTGGCAGCAGATCATAAAAAGTTCCTTTGGTCTGTTCGTAAATCAGGCCTTTGTCAATCGCAAACTGCTGGGCAACGTTTCCTTCGCCGACCAGCGTATCAAATTCATTCAGTTCATAAGAAATTTCAAAACGTTTCTCACTGGTATTATTGTTTAATCCCCGCAGATATTTATTTTCCAAAGACTGCGAGTAGTAGTCCATCAGCATCTGTGAGCCGGAATCGTGGCAGACGCTATACCCAAATCGTTCTGTATCGAGCTCGTTCACCATCTTGATTACAGTTGGATTCAGTGAAGACTGTTTGGGATCCGTTGACTGGGTCCCACTGAGACTTGGATTCTGGCCCACCAGCGCACAATATCCTGAACCAATATTATTGAGCGTGACCAGCGAGGGATTCTTCATGATTTCTTTCATGTGATCTGATGGATTCAGCTGGAAAGTCAGTTTCATTCCAAGATCGACCTGGTATTGAGAGCCTGTCTGACGCAGCGAAATGCCAGTTGTATGTTCAGGCAGATCGATCATCTGGCCAGATTTCAGAGTCTGGTTGTTCCACGTATAGGTATTTTCATCAGGATGGGTGATGGTTCCCAGTTTTGCCCAGCTTGAATGGGTTCCATCGCCAGAGGTGATATAAACATCCACTGACGGATTTTAACAGTTGGTTATATTGGGTTTTTAAGGAAAAAACAGTCTATAATGAATATAGATGTGTTATTATAAATCCATGAGAATGAAGACGTCACAAGCCTGCAAATACCTCGGGGTTGCCAG
>CAJTLE010000117.1 GCA_910577085.1 uncultured Allobaculum sp.
AATTCACATCTGCATAGTCAAAGCGCAGATTCCGTCCGGAAAATCCGTCGTGAAAGCGCCTTATGGAAAGGCCGGTTTACATTCGGTGCTTTCAGGCTTTTTGGCGTTAAAATGTCTCTATATGAAAGGAATGGATCCAATGGCTATTTCAATACAACTCCTTTCGAATGGAAACCTGCAGGTTAAAACTGATCAGCCTGTTACTTTACAGGACGTCCTCAATGTCCTGAATGTTTCCAAGGAAAAGAAAAAACACATTCAGATTTTAAAAGGCGCAAATGCCATCACAAACCCCGAAGAAGAAATCAACCCTTCTGACAAAATCAGTGTTGTGGTCGATGATACGTATGACTTTAATGAGGAAACCCCTGTTTCCTATGTCGGTGGTGTGCCAATCGTCTATGAAGATGACTGGTGCCTGGTTGCCAACAAGAAACCATTCATGCTCGTGCATGGCGATGGTCAGACAGATGACAACCTGACCGCACGCGTCAATGCGTACTTACAGTCCAACAATGCCCGCTTCCCTGCCCAGCCGGTGAACCGCATCGACCAGGAAGCAAGTGGGCTGGTTTTATTCTCCAAACATCCATTAGTCAAAGCGTTCCTGGACGAACAGTTTGAAGATGGAACTGCCAAGAAAGAATACCTTGCGGTTGTCGATGGTCGTGTTGACCATCGGGAAATTGATATCAACAACCCAATCTCCCGCAACCGTCATGAAGCAGACAAGATGATGGTCTTCAAAAAAGGCAAACCTGCCCATACCCACATCACCCGTCTGAAACTCTTTGATGATAAATCCCTGGTCAAAGCGGAAATCACAACCGGCCGTAAACACCAGATCCGTGTACATCTAGCCAACATCGGCTATCCAATCATGAATGATCCGCTCTATGGAATTGTCCGCAATAACAAAGGTCTGATGCTCCAGGCTTATAAATTAAGCTTCCTGCAGCCATTTACCAATGAAAAGATCGGCATTGAGCTGGATATGGATACCCGGTTTAAATGGTTTGATCCCGAACTGGCCAAAGAAGCTTAGCCGTTTTCAATCACCAATCCATCTCTATGGACTCTGAGCCGAACGAACGTTCGGCTTTTATTGTGTCCGGCAATCCGGACAGGGCACAATTCAGTCTTTTAAAGACCATATGCTTTTTATGAATCAGCGACGTGTTGCATTGCGTATAATGGATAAGAAGGAATAGTATTTTATTAATCTAAAATTATGTTTTTATTATTTAATTTGTGAATTAAATTTTATCGTTCGTTTTCATTTTAACTTGATGTATATTCAAATCAGCAACAGTATTTGTCTTGCCTGCGCTGGCCGTTCTATCGCCTCTGAATTTGTTCCCAGATTAAAAACCATATAAGCAGACGAAGCCAGAAGAGGCAGACAGAAAGGAAAAAGAAAGAATGAAATTCAAACAATCGGCTGCATTGCTTGCAGCAGCCATCCTTTTAAGCGCCTGTTCCTCGAACAGCTCAGATCAGACTTCTTCAGCTTCCGGCTCTCAAAATCCTGAAGCTGTCCTGGAAAGTCTGGCAACCTCAGAAGAAAAAGCCAAACGAGAGAAAGATGAGAAACAAAAATCGGCCCAGCAGGCAGAGGCAGAAAAAAAGAAGGCTGCATTTACGGAAACTGTAATTTTCGATGAGAACGGTCTGAAAGTTACCGCTACAGGCCTTGAAGACGGATTCATGGGAGAAGAACTTAAGCTTCTTGTCGAGAATAATACCGATCAGCCCTACACTGTCCAAGCCAGAAACGTGTCGATCAACGGATCCATGGTCAATCCATCCATGTCGGTCGATGTTGCCCCCGGAAAAAAGAGCAATGACAGTATGACCTTTTTCTCCAGCAACCTCGAAAACCAGGGAATTGACACCATCAATACTCTCGAGTTTAACCTTCACATCTTTAATACGGATGATTGGTCAGATACGATGGATTCCAATACGGTCACCCTGACATTTGGAGAAGGCGGAAATGAGGCAGCTGCGATTGAAGGTGATCCAATCGTTGACAGTGACGGAGTCCGAATCTATTCCACGGGCGTAGATTATGATGACTTTGGCGGTGTCGGGCTTAAACTCCACATTGAAAATACCACTGCTGATCAGCCAGTGACTGTTCAGGTCCGTGACTGTTCTGTTGATGGCTTTATGATTAATACGATCTTTTCTGCGGATGTGATGCCGGGTAAATCCGTGAATGATTCCATTCTTCTCATGTCTTCTGACTTAGAAGAAAATGGAATTGAAACCATTCAAAGCGTCGAGCTTACCTTCTTTATTTACCATGGAGATGACATCATGAATCCGGTAGAGATCGGTCCACTTACTCTTACCTACTGATGTATCTTCGCATGATTGGTTTTGCGTCATATAAAAACTCCAGATCCTCATGTAAAGATCTGGAGTAAGCAAATTCAGTTTAAGATTGCGCGGTATTTGCGAAAAATACCGCGTTTTTCTTTGGCCTGTCTTTTGGAATCCGGCAAGTGTACCTCAGAAAGTTCTCAAAGAGAATCAGAACTGAATTAAGATTTCGATTCTGTCTTGGTGGAATCAGGGGTCAGGCCAAGTTTCTGGGCTTCTTCAACGATGCAGACTGCACCGATTGGTACTTCGTCCTCTTCCTGTTCAGGAAGGGGCGGCAGCTTTGGTTCCGATTTTGCTTCAGTTTCAGCTGACTTCCGAGTCTGAGCCTCACAGGTCATCAGGCAGCCCGAATCCAGGTTTGGTTTGTTGGAACTATCGGCTTTGTCAGAAACAGCGGACTGGGCATTTTCCGGTTTTGCTGGGGATGAATTCGCATTTTCCTCACCAGCCATGTCTGTATTCTCCTGATCAGAAGCTTCAGACTCTTCTGTTTCCTGTCCTGCAGTTTCATTGTCTGAAGCTGCCTGTTTGGCTGATTGTGCTTCTTCCGGCTCTTTTTCCGGCTGTGGATTGAGCGCTTCGAGCAGCAGGTCGAGGCAATAGCGGATGACAGCCATGGTATAGCTGGTTGGAAAACGGTCTTTGAGTGATTCGATTCTTTCCGGGAAATGACCGTTATTGTTTTTGAGCAGGCGGTACATCTGGATCGGAACTTCTTCGCGGGAGACATTGCTCAAGAGATTTACCAACAGGAACTCTTCCGGGTTGCGGTCCATGACACTCAGATGATCGAGTCGGTCTTTGATCTCTTCAAGAAACTGGCGGTAGTCACGCAGGGCAATCGGGTTGATCTTGGCCATCAAGGCGAGCGCTTCGACCATACGGCCAAAGTAGTAATGTTCCTGTTGGGAATTGGGCAGTTCTGGTGGAACATAGCCTAACGCCTGACGATACAGATGATCACTCAGATCTTTGATGTCCGGCAATACGACTTTCATCTGGGTGATCTGAGCACCGATATATTCTTCCACGACATCAATCAGAGGCTGATCATCAAGCGGGAAGGTATATAGATAGCCGGCATACTTGCCCAGATATTTTTTGGTTTCCAGATACCCCTGGCTGTACAGGGCTTCGGCATGTTCCGTTGAAAAGTCCAGCGGATTTCCTGGCTGCAGCAAGGGCTGAATATAAAACATTTCCCTGGTTAAAGCCGGTGGAACCATTTCCCCCGGATCATGCAGGTCGATGACCACAATTCTGGAGGCATCGGGATGAATGGTTTCGAGCAGTTCAATTGGGACATTGTCCGCATACATCCCATCCACATATTCCTCGCCATCGATCATAACTTTTGGAAAAGCCGGATAGCAGGCAGCGGAGGCCATGACGATGTCTTCGGCATTGTCAGCGGTGATTTCGCCTTTAAAGAACGCCCGGGGTTCCTTTTTCGTGTCGTTGAAACTCATGCAGGCATACTTGACTGGCGAATTTTTAAAGGCATCATAATCAAACATCATCCGAAAATGCGCCCGCAGCGGGGTGATGTCCATTTTGGAATCAAAGTAACGGATGATGAAGTTCAGAATTGTTTTGGTTCCTTTGACTTTCTCCTTGAGGGTCATCGGCAGAATCGGTAAGTCGGAGGCGATGTTGCCTGGCTGCATGCTGAAAACAAAATCCGTCAACAGATCCAGCGAGCCGGTCGTATAGAAAATACCGACTAAAGCACCGATTGAAGTGCCGCTGATCGCATCAAAGGCAATTTTCTCTTCACTCATGGCCTGCAACGCACCGACGTGATAGCAGCCTTTCGATCCGCCGCCGCCTAAAACCAGACCATAACTCTCATCCGGTTTGTCCGATTTAAGCGGTCTTTGTACTAAATCTCGTTCCATACACTCTCTCCACAAAGTACCATGTCCAGGCCAGCGCGATTTCTCCTGGGTAGAGTCCCGCAAAGGCCCGCAGATCATTTTTTGCTTTTTCAATTGGTGGGCGGGTCAGCATCCAGTGAAACAGACAGACGGCACTCGTCTTATCCACATGATGTCTGGCCGCAGTTTTGGCCAGAGCACTCATATTGCCGGTTGCCTGCTCCAGTTCGGTCAGTCTTGTGCAAAGGGCCCCTAAAAAAGTCACCAGATCCCAGATCTTATATGGATCCAGGCCGGCTAGATAAGCCAGACATTCAACGAGCAGTCCTTCCCCACGGCCCGCAAAGACCGCTTTGGATAAATCGGAAGGCGTTGTCTGGCAGACCCATTTTTCAATACGGTCAATTTCGGCCTGCGAGATCTGAATGTGATTGAGCGCAAACATAAACTGGATATAGCCATCCATGAACGCCAGATCACTGACATCTCCCATTTCAAAGGAATAGATGGCTCCGCAAAGCGTACCTAACAGCTTGCGGGTTTCCAGATATCCCGCCTGCAGGTTGTTCATGCAGGAGGTCGAAGTGAAATCCAGAAAGTTGCCCAAAGGCAGAATGGGTTTAATGGTAAAAACATCCAGATTCGGATCTACTGGTAAAACCAGACCCGGCCCCTGCACATCAACGGCCAGGATCTTTTTGGCCCCCATGCGGGCGGCCAGATCGATGGGCACATTGTCCCAGTACCCGCCATCGATATATTCCTGATCATTCATCTTCATGACCGGAAAGGCCGGGTAGCAGGAAGCCGAGGCCAGAATGATGCTGGCGGCATTTTCGGCATTCATCTGCGATTTGAAATAGGCTTCGGGTTCCTTTTTCGTGATATTGAACGTCATGCAGGCATAGTCAATTGGCGAGGCTGCAAATTTTTCGTAGTCAAACATCTCATCGAGCGAATGCTTGAGCGGCGAGATATCCATGCCGCTGTGCGAGAAGATATATTTCGATAAGAAGGTGCCGATCTCCTGGCGATTGGCTACCCACTGACCAAGGGTTTCCGGCAGGGCGAATAAGTCTTCCGCAATTTTGGTTGGCTTGAGCGTTTCGACAAAGTGAATCATCGGCGGCAGTGTCTGCTGGACATACATTGCGCCAACTAAAGCACCAATCGAGGTGCCTGACGTGCAGTCAAAACGAAGATTGGCTTCTTCCAGTGCTTTCCAGAGCCCAATCTCATAACAGCCTCTGGCCCCGCCTCCCCCTAAGGCAAGGCCTGTCTTTTTCTGGCTTAAACTTTCAAACCAGACATTCATACACATATCCCCTTTCTATATTGTCCAGATCGTCTATCGAAGAACAGGAAAGACAATTTTCAGGTTTGTCTTTTCCGTCTGTCTTTCTGTCTTTTCTATCGATCATTTCTTTCGGTCTATTTCAGTGCTGGAAGATGTTAAACAATCTTCAGCCGGTAATTGATTTTCATTATAGGCATCCACATCAAAGCATTTTATCTTTTGCCCTGATCTGTTCAGGAGAGTTGCAGCTCTCTGTCTATTTTCGTTTTGCCGGCAGTCTATCCGTTTATTCCGATTCAAAGCCGGACCAGCGAATAGAAAAAATCAATCAGGGTGTACCCTTTAAACATGGCCAGGACAAATCCATAGGCCAGAAAGCTTAAAAATGGAACCATTGTTGTATGGCTCGCCCAAGCATACCCCAGAGCGGTAATGCAGGCAACAAACAAAGCCGCAAGCATACGCTCCAGCCCCAGATACAAACCCATCGCAAGCAAAGCCAGCACATCAGCACTGCCCATACGACCAGAGGCATAGGCGGCAATGCCGGCCAGACCAAATGCCATCCCCCCAAGTCTAGAAGCCATAGACAACGGCTGGAAAAAGCCCGCACCCGCAGCCAGACCAAAGACCACCAGCCACCAGGGGCTGAAATAGAAGGTTTTGAGATCCTGCATAAAAACAAGGATAGCCAGACCAAACCAGAAAAGCGCTGCCAAAATCTGGCTGGTGGCGATCTGCGTTTCAATCAGCCAGCCGGCCGGAACCATCCAGAACGGCAGAATCCAGCCTGGAGAAAGTAAAGTTTCACCACTGTCTGGCAAATCCGTTAGGTGATCACGGTCAGGGCCGTAAGCTCTCATCATCAAAAATAAAATCCAGCCCATCAAAAAAAGGCATGTCATCAATCGAATCATGCCTTGATGGTGCCATTTCAATATGGATTTCCAAACCCTTCTTAACGAAAGTTTTGAAAATCTTCACGGCTTATTTGGATTTAATCTGCTCAGATCCGACACTCTGAACAAGACCTGAATGTCTTTGGAAGAGCTGTGTCTGTCTGATTCCGGTCATCTGATTCAGGTCGTCTGATTCAAGCGGCCTGATCTGGACTGGATGTGTTCGAACTGGCTGCTTGCAGCATCAGTTTTAGAGCGACAACTGATGGTTTAAAGCGACAGCTGACGGGATTTGGGCAGTTCGACAATGCCAGCCTTGTTAAATCCGGCGTTTTTCAGGTCGATTTTATAGGCCTGTAAGGAATAGCCCTGCTTTTGCGGGGTTCCTTTGTACTTCACATCGCCACACAGCGGGGTTCCAAGAAAGGCGAGGCTTGCGCGGATCTGATGGAAGCGGCCGGTCAGCAGTTCAATTTTGGACAGGTACTTTCCATCTTTGACGGCGATCGTTTTGACAATCATCCGGGCCGGATCATAGCCTTCCATCGGTCGGGCGCTGACTAACGCTTTGGTTCCCTCTTTTTTCAGATACAGATCAATGCGTCCCTGCTGCGGTTTCCTGTCAGTAATGGCCAGATAGTATTTGCCAACCTGACCCTGCGAAATGGCTGAAGCAAGTTTTCGTGCCGTTGGGGCATTTTTGGCGGCCAGAACCAGGCCTGATGTATTGCGATCGAGCCGGTGGGCGATGGATGGCGTGAAGGACTGTTCGCTGGCCGGGTCATAGCTGCCCGATGCAGCCAGATAGGAAAGCAGCCGGTCATTGAGCGTATCCTGATCGCCGGCCTGATCTTTCATGGCCAAAAGTCTGGCCGGTTTGTTCATGACCAGCAGATCGTCATCTTCATAGATGACATCAAGATCTTTGAGCGGCTGAAGCTTGCGCACTTCTTTTTCTAACAAGTCAGGCGGCAGAAAGAGCAGAATCTGATCGCCTTCGTTGAGCATTTGATCAAACTGAGCCCGTTTACGGTTCACTTTGATTTTCTTGTTGCGAATGGCTTTATACATCGCCGACTTTTTCAGATTTGGATAGGCTTTGCCTAAAAATTTATCCAGACGCTGATTGGCGTCATTGGCTTTAATGATGACTTCCTGCATTGATATACTCCCATGCTTCCTGTAAGGAAGAAACAATTACTGCGTGATGCTTTTCTAACACCTGCCGGCTCTGATGGCCGCCATCGTAAAGGATACACTTTGCTCCGATTTCACTGGCGCATTCCAGATCATGTTCGGTATCGCCAACCATATAAATCTCATCCCAGGAAAGGCATGTTGAAAGAAATTCTCTGGCTGCTCCCGCTTTGGAAGAAGCAAAAATATCGCCAATGCCATAGACACCATCAATCAGGCCGTTCAGCTCTGGAAACGATTCAACCTGCGCTTTCAGCAGATCCAGCCGCGTGGCGGAAAGAATATAGCAGCCGACATTCGCTTCTCTGGCCTGTCTTAAGATGGACAGACTCTGAGGGTTAAGGCGGGTTTTCTTGAAATCTTTGACATAGGCATCCATAAAATGGTGCCCACATTCATCCCAGTCGATTTTGGAAAAGTCAAAACCAGCCCGCTGGTAATAGTCTTTGATCGGAAAACCAAAGACGGATTTGTAGGCCTCAACATCAGCCAGGGGTTTGACACCATAGTAGTTCTGAAGCGCAGTGACGGTCTGGAAGGTGTAGTCCAGATCATCAAGCAGAGTTCCGTTCCAGTCAAACAGGATTTTTTTCATTGCGCAGGATTCTTCCTTTCTACAGAGATAAGTTCATCACATCTACAGAGATAAGTTCATCACAAATCGATTTGTTTATAAACTCACAATCTATTTTTGATCGTTTTTCATTTGTCATTTTTCGGCATCGCTTT
This sequence comes from uncultured Allobaculum sp., assembly GCA_910577085.1. Classification (GTDB taxonomy): domain Bacteria; phylum Bacillota_I; class Bacilli_A; order Erysipelotrichales; family Erysipelotrichaceae; genus Allobaculum. Next base: position 8,391 of record CAJTLE010000117.1, read on the forward strand.
CCATGGCCTCAGACAATTAAAAGTCGTAGACAGTCTGAACAAGTCACGGAAAGCCACGATTTATTTTAAGCAGACGCCGGCAATTTTCTAAGTTTCAAAGACAGATGTTTCATTTTATCTTCTTTATCTTCTTTATCTTCTTTTGCGACAAGATGAGCAGCTGCGTGATTTTCATTTTCCATTATCCGGCGCCCACTGAACTTTACAGGTTTTAATGCTTTGATTGCATACGCCAGAGGTTTGTGAGCTGCTCTTTTCTTTTTCCGGTCGGAATTCTGATATCGCTCGAAAAACATGTACCTTCTTAGTCTACGATGGTACAAATTGTAACTTATTGTACTTCAAAAAGCCTTTCGGCAGTAAATTGGAGTCATCATAGCCCTCGAAAAAACAGGTTTTCCGTTGAACCGTAAGTGCGGATAAATCCT